>CAYJCB010000007.1:0-22187 GCA_964368615.1 uncultured Halomonadaceae bacterium
CATCGGTATCAGTGTTGACCGTCAACGTCAACCCGCCCACCGTCACCGACTCGCCTGCTGCCAACGCTTTGAAAGTCACTGTGGCGGTTTCGGTGCGACCCGATATCACGGGTAAATCAGTCACATCCTTGTTGGGCGTGCTGCTGGTGAACGTGACCGTGGCGCTACCGGTCACACTTGCCGAAGTAAACCCACTCAGCGCGCCCTCCCATGTGCCATGGGCAACTGGCCCGCCTGCGCTGCCAACCGCGAGGTTGGCAAAGGCTGCAGCCACTTCTGGGGCTGTCATGTCGCCCTTAGCTGTCAACACCAACCCGCCAACGCTGATGATTTGGCCTGCGGTCATAGCGCTAAAGGTAACTACGGTGTTCTCTGTCGCGCCTGTCACTATGGGAACAATATCGCTGGCACCCTCGTTTTTTACGATCATTGACTTGCCTGAGGTGCCTGGATGCGTATCGATGCCAGTGAACTGGCCCGACCAAGTGCCTTTGGCCGTGGGCTGGCCTGACTGACTGTTTGTTGCAATGCCTCGGAAGGCTGCCGCCACTTCATCGGCGGTCATATCCGCAGTCACAGTGAGCGTCAAACCCAGCACGCTCAAGGTTTGACCCTGAAACAGCTCTTGGCAATCAAAGTAGGTTGTTATTGGGCCGCCTGCAAGACCACCGGAGGATGTCATCTGTGGAGCCTTTGGCCCTTGATTGACTTGTGGTGCGCTCATGTTTGGCCCTGTCACCCCCTGCAAGTGCTCCACCGTTGGCAAGGAGGAAGACCCGCTGGGCGCCGCCACGCCCTCGGTGGTCGTCGCCACCGGTTGGTGGGCGCTGCCAGCGCTGTTGCTGCTGAGGGCAATATCAGCCACGTTGGCTTTGTCCGTGGTGCTGGTAAAGACCACTGCGTTGCCCGAAGCGCTGGCGTTTTCGGTACCAAAGCCCAGCAGCGTGCCAGACCAAGCGGCACCTGCAACCGTCTGGCCAGCGTTGGCACCTGCTGTCACGTTGGCAAAACCTGCCGTTACGTCAGCCGCCGCTACCGCCGCAGTAGCCGTCAGCGTCAGCCCCGCCACCGTGATCGCGTCGCCTGCAGCCAAGTCTTTGAAGGTGATGACTGCGCTTTCAGTCACGCCAGTGTTGGAGCCGTGGATGTGAATGGTGTCGTGGCTGCTGGCTACATCCAATTTGATGAGGTCTCCGCCCTTGCCAGCCGCGATGCTGGTGGTGCTGGTGGCACCTTTGCTGTTGTAGGTTTGAATATCCAGCGTCTGCACGCCGTCCGAGCCGGTGATGGCCACATTGCCGTCGCCACCGATGACCACGCCCGAGGCCTGCGCCGCCGTCAAGGTCAGCGTGGGTGCGGCTTGCGATGCATCAGAAACATCAGAAACCACCGAATAGGCCTTCACGCCGCCCAAAGAGGTGTTGCTGGAGATGTCCATGCTGCTGGCGACAAAAGCGCCCACTTGCAGCTCTGGGGCAAATTTTGAGAGGTCGGTCGCCGCTTCCAGCAGCACCCATACGGTGCCCTCCCCACTGACCGCCTTGCCGCTGATGTCAGCGCCGATAGCTTTGAGCACCTGCTGCTCACCGACAACAATGGTTCTGGCCGGGCTGCTGGAAAAATCCACCGTTTGTGCTGCTGTCACGCCATCACGGACAAAAGCGCCCTTATCACCCTGCACAGCAAACAGGATGTTGCCTGTTGCGCTGCCACTGAAGCTAACTTCGCCCGTATCCGAAACGGTGACGATGAACGAAGGAGGCGCAGTGTTAAAGTTCAGCGTAGCTGCATCAAGAATACCTGCAAAGGCATTGCCGGCTGTGTCAGTGATAACACCGCTAGCCATTTGCACGTTATAGGCAGTGTTAGTCATTAAATCGTCTGTTGGATTAATAGTGACACTAGTACCGCTGATGGTTACTTGGGTGGTATCGCCTATTGCAATGGTGCGGGTGTCGGTGCCGTTACTGATAACGATATTGCCAGTGCCTGCTTTAATCGCCTCATTGAAAGTCAGTACAATGTTCACACTAATAGCGACATCAGTAGCATCGTCCGCTGGCGCTTTAAGGGTGAGTGTTGGTGCTGCTCTGTCTGGATTGACTGTTGGTAAATCTGGCGCAGGTGGCATAGGGGAGGGTGGTGGCGCTTCAGGTTCAGTGGGTTCAGGGTCTACCAAGGGCGGTTCAATAACAGGCGGGTTAATAACTGGCGGTGCAATAACAACCTTGTCAGCTGCAGGTTTAAAGGCGCTACCAATGTTGGCTTTCGCGGTTTCAATCGCGGCTTTAATCGCACCGTCAGCATCCACTAATGTTGGGGGTGTAATTACTTCTAACTCAATGGCTGGAATAGTTGCTGCGCCTTTACCACTGGCTTTAGCAAATAACTGACTTAAAGTTGCCATTAGCTCGCTGGTCAATTGTGTCACTTCAGCAGTGTTTTGTACTAGAATTTGCACGCTACTATTGGTTGTGGAGTCAGACTGAACTAGCAATTTTTTAAAGGTAGCAATCTTTGTAATTTGTGCAACAGATAAAATCAAAATAGAATTTAGTGTTATTACACCACATTCAGAAAAGGTTATTTTCACTTCGCTAGCGTCCACCACACCACCTGAGATGGTTAGGTTATTTACATTTAAAACTGAACCTGCTTGCAACTTAACTATGTCTTTAAGTGCTGGATTGTTGGCAGCAGCAGTTTTAGAAGCAAAATCAAAAGTTAAGTCGGTTAGCTTTAAGGCTTCTAATTTAGCAATTTCAGTTTTAGATAAAGTTAAATAATCAGCCACAGCGGTTTTATCGGCCAACTTAATAGTTAAGTCTTTAACACCCTCTTTAATAATGCCTTTAGCAAAGGTTAAAGTACCGTTTTCGCCAATGATTGCATCAATCGTTTGTAGGGTTAAATCTTCAACAGGTCTCTCAACAAAGGTTATTTCAGCAACCGTTGCAGCAGCAGTTTTAGCCTTGGCAAACAAGGTATCAGAATAATCAAGAGCGTCGTTAGGGCGCTCTGCTGCAAGGGTTGCAACAAAAGTGAACACCTTCGCCAAGTTTGTAAAGTTGGGGGATAAAGTAGCAACGTCGTCATTTACTTTTACTTGCGTAGCCAGCACTTTTGTAAATATTTTTTGTAGTGAAGGATTGAGTTTAGCAGTACATGCTAGCTGGATTAAAAAGTTATTAGTGAAAGCTTGAGCTTTTGGCATGATTGATCCTATATCTGAGTGCTGGATAATTAGAATTTACATGCCGCTAGCTACCTTTTCAATCACATAGATATGTAGTTTTTTGTACGTTAGAGTTAGTTTTTGAGCTTATAGATTGCTCTTTAGACCATTAAAATTACTGGCAGACTAAAGTTGGTACGAACGTAGTTTTTAAAAACGAAAGAGGTCATCTTCTTGCTCGCCAAAAACGTGTTCTAAATCTAGATTTTCTGCTGCCAAGTGGGCTTCTTGTTCTTGCTGATGCAAGTTAGACAGCCCCGCAAAGGCTTGCAAACGAGGCTTTGAAAACAGTTGTGCATAAGCTAGCTCTAGGGCTTTGTGTTGGTTAAGTTCTGCCAATGCTTCGCCAGTCAGTTGCTGCAAAGCTTCGGTGTTTATTTGAAAAACACCCTTCACTGGTGTAGCAGCAGCTTGGGTTTTACCTGTAGCTATTTCAGCATCAGTTAAAGTCGCAGCGGCTTGTTCAATTTCCCAAGGTTGAATTAGATTATGCTTGGCTAATAAATTAACAGCTTGCTGCGTCAGCTGTTGGTTGGCTTGGCACTGTTGTAAGAAGTTCAACACTTGGGTAACAGGTTCAGCAAGTTCTACTTTTTCAGCAGCGTCTTGGCTAATGCTAAATAGAGGCTGTGAATAGCTGGTTTCGCCTGTTAAAGATAAAAACTCGCTGGTTTGATCTAGGCAAAGCACAAATTCTTCAGGGTTTTTAGCAACCAGTTTAAAGGGGTGGCTGCGAAAGGTAGAAGGCACGTAGGGTACGCGCCACTTACCATCAATGTTAGCGTAATAGTTAACACCTGGTTGAATACTCAGCAGCGCAACTAGCTGAAAATTTTCTGTTGCTGCTTCACTTGTTTTAACAAAAGCTAAAGGGTAATAAGGTAGCAGCTGGGTTAGCTCAGCTAATAATACAGGTGCAACTGCACTAGTTTTAGCAAAATTGTAATGCGTATGGTTTTCCCAGCGAGCGTTTTTGTGCGTGGTTTTTTGAATAGCTACCCATTCAGACATGATAGTTTCCTTTGGTTAAGAATATTGAAGGTATTAAGAATAATTAGTCAAAAAATCAGGTATGTTGTTAGGTATGCCTGATTTTTTTTACTTTTGACTTACTTCTTATCGCTGTTTTCTTTCTTGTCAGAAACCAATGTAATCCAACCTTCGCCCCAGATATCTGCAATGCTTGTGAAGGCAGCTTGTGGGTTTGCTGCGCTTTCAACAGCATTAATAATTTGCTGGTTAACACTTTCAAAAGTGATAATCCAAGTGTTGATGTCTTCTAAGCTTGGCGCATCAATTAAGGTGACTTGTAGGTTGCCGTTGGTAATGGAAATATCTGTCGGCTGGGTTAGTCCTAAAACTTCAGTATTAAAGCCAGCTTTACTAGCTTGGCTTAGGTCAACTCTATTGCCAGTTGTAAAGTTACTAATGTTAATTTGGGCAACTAGGTTGCTGATTTTTTTTTCTGCGATAAATGTAAACAGGTCTACAGGACTAGTAGCTTGCGCTTGGTGGCTAAACAGATCACTTTTTACAGTGATTTTAATTTCGTTAGGGGCAAGAGTTTCTGCAGCGCTTTGTGATTGGGTTAAAGCCATTTTTAGAATTCCTTGGTTAATATAAGTTTTAACAGGGTACATAGGATAGCAGTTTTTGTGCTTAAATACGTGATGGGTATCACCTGCAACGCTCAAAATTCACCCAACCTACCTCTAGGTAAAGGTGTGAACCTGATCAGCAAACTGCACATATTCTATACCCGTCAGCATCACGGTATCATTACCATCAATAACCTGTGCAGCGCTAATCGAACCACTAACACTATAATCTGCATAATTGCCTGCTAAAACAAAGGTATTCTTGCCACCACCACCATCAACCTTATCTGACCCACCATTGCCTGTAAAAACATTGTCTAGGTGGTTGCCTATAAAGATGTCATCAAACTTAGTGCCGATTGCATTTTCGACTTGCGTACCAAAGGCAATCACCAGATTATCAACTGCTGCAGATGGCTTCCTATACTCCATATAACGCACGCCTACAGAACTAAAAGCGCCTTCATTTAGGTTTAAAGTAGCAGCGTATTTTTGATTCGATGCATTCAGCGTATCTGTGCCGCCAGCATCCCAAATAGTTTCTATAAATGGAGTATCAGCACTAAAAGTATAGAAATCATCGCCGGTGCGCGTTTCTATATTCATGCCATAAAGGTGCTGTATGGCATGAATATCGTAAAGCATGGGTGAAGAAGGGGCTAGCTTAGTCCAAGAATAAGTGCCATAACCTTTATCTGTATAAACATAGCCCATATCGCTATGGCCAGTATAAGACATAACAGAGTATTGATAGCTGTCTTCACTGCCAGTTAATAAAGTGCCATTACTATCTTCTTTATCAAAAGGGTGCTTTAGCCCTAAACTGTGCCCTAATTCATGCACTAAAGTATGGTAATTATTACTACCGGCTAACCAATCCTTGTCATTATAGTTGGCACGATTAAACCACACATCACCCGATTCAGCAGATACCGTATGGCTAATCATGGTGTCCTCTGAATAATTGTACTCATCAATATTCGGTATATAAGCCCAACCTAAAGTATTGCCTGTTACATCACCTGAAAAAGCAAAACGTAAATCACCCACCATATCAGGAGTTTCTTCTACTTCAGTAAATTTAATATTTGCCACTTCAGACCATTGTGCCAAAGCTGCTCGCGCTCCTGCTTTTTGTAGTTCATTAAAGTTAAGAAAATTATTAAATGGCTCGCCACGACCGTAATTTTTTGCCCATAAACTACCACCAGTAGGAAAACTATAAGTTAGCTCTACGCCTTGGCCTGAACCATAACCCCACATAGTACCTACTAACAAAGCATCAATTCGGTAGTCTTGGGTATAGTTATAATCAGAATCATAACCCGATGGAAACTGTTGTTGTAGCTCATAGGAAGAAACCACATCACCCTTGCCAGTAGTTGGCGGATTGTAGGCTGTTATAAGAGGTGTTAGCGAGGTGTCATTGACTAATACTGAAATTTTAGTTTGAGTGTTATCTTGTGAACTTTCTTGCAAAGCATCTTGTAAAGTAAGTGTTAAAGTTTCAGGCCCTTCTGTTAGTTTATCTTCAGCAAGATTAAGCGTGACACTCCCCACACCTTGTTTATCTAGAATAAAGTAACCTGTCAGGTCAGCCTGTTCAAGGTCTTCTAACTGAATACCTGAAAGGTTATAGGCTAAGCTTGTTGTTCCAGCCGGTAAGTCAGATGCTTTAACTGTAAAAGTAACACTGCTACCTTCATCAACTGAAGCAGCACTTGCTGTTAAAGTATAGGATGGTTCTATTTCTGTGGGGGTTATCGTTTTATTCGCAGCCTCAACCGCTGCTTTAACAGTGGTAGGTTTATAAATAGGCCCTTTAGTAATGCGGTCGACGCTAGGGGTAGCAATAAAGGTAAACACCTGAGCTAGCTTTTCAAAAGCAGTGCTGTAGGTTACTTGACCTGTTTCTGTGTTAACCGTGACTTGGTTAGTTAAAATTTTTGTAAATACTTTTGTAAGCGCGGTGTTAAGTTGAGCGTTTTCACCCGCTAATTTTTTCATAAAAGTATTTATAAATAATTGTTTTTCTAACATGAGAAATTCCTTTTGTGATTGTTTTTTATTAATGTTGGCCATAATAAAAAACTTAATAGTGGCGGTTGCAGACTCTGAGTGCAACCGCTTAGTCTCAAATATCTCGTTGGAGGTTCTTATGCGTCAGTTAGTTTTGGGTGGGGTGCGTTCGGGTAAAAGCCGTTACGCCGAGCAGTTAGCTAAGAATTTTGATTTGCCAGTGACCTATATTGCTACAGCGCGTGCTGGTGATGGTGAAATGTTAGCGCGTATTCAGCAGCATCAAGCTTACCGCCCTGCTGATTGGGTTACTTTGGAGTTGTTTGGCGCAGATTTACCTAAGCAGTTAGCTAAGCTTATGCAGCAGCCTAGAGTGATTCTGTTAGATTGCTTAACCTTGTGGCTTACCCAGTTGTTGTGCGAAGCGCCGTTAAGTGCCACTTTATTGCAGCAGGTTGATTCTGTGCTTGATGAACTGGTGGCAGTGGTTGCAGCAGGTGGCAAGGCAAAGTTAATTATGGTGGGGAATGAAACAGGTTTAGGAATAATGCCGATTGATGCGCTGTCACGGGCTTTTGGCGATAGGGCAGGTTTGTTGCACCAGCGTTTGGCGGCACACTGCCAGCAAGTGGTATTAACCGTGGCAGGTTTACCTTTATTTGTTAAAAGCTAATATTTGTTAAAGGTTAATCGTTTTGCTGTCTGAATAAAATTTTAAGCAAAAAAAAGGCTCTTGACGAATCAAGAGCCTAAAGAAATTATTGGTGGAGGGCCAGAGATTCGAACTCTGGGGGGGCTCACACCCCCGTCGGTTTTCAAGACCGATGCTTTCGACCACTCAGCCAACCCTCCAACACGAGGCGTATAGTACCAGTAAATATTTCTTCGTCAAGCATTCTTTTAAAGAATTTATTAAATAATTCAATTTTAATGATTTTCTAGCTGAATCAAGGGGATTTCAATCGCATCAATCAGCTTAGGTGCAGCAGAAAGGTCGTAGATTTCGCCATCTCGTGCTGAACGGGCGTTTATGTCTAAACTGGTTGCAAAGTTGCAGTGGGCTTGTTGGTGGTAGTCTTCGCCATGCATGGCTAGCAGGTGTTTAGGGCGCAGCCATTCGTAGAGTTGGCGAATTTCATCTTGGGCTGGGTGGCCTGATGCGTGGGTTAAGCCATCTTTATCGGTTAAAATCTGTACATTGCGTGCTGCCAGTGCTTCGGTTAAACGTGCAACGGCTATCTCGTTACCGGGTATGGTTTGTGAAGAAAAAATAACGTGATCGCCTGCTTCTAATTCCAAAAACTGATGCCGACCTTCGGCTAACCTTGCTAGTGCTGCGCGTGACTCACCTTGGCTGCCGGTGCAAATAATTAATTGTTCGCTGCGTGGTAAATAGCCAAGTTCTTGTGGTTGCACTTGTTCAGGAAAATCTTTGAGGTAATTCAGCCGCCGACCAATTCCCAATACCCGCTGCATACTGGGTCCTAAGAGGCTAAGTTGCCGTTTGGTTTGTTGCGCGATTTTGCCAAGGCTATAAATTCGTGCCAAGTTACTGGCAAAGCACGTCACTATTACACGGTTGGGTAGGTTGTTAATCATCTCTAGCAAGGCGCGTTGTACATTGCCTTCAGATTGGCTGTGCCCCGCTTTAGGCGCGTTGGTGGAGTCGCCAATAATTACATCGACACCCTCTTCACCTATGGCTTGCAAGCGTTTAATCGCTGTCGTTCTGCCTAATACGGGTTCAGGGTCAAGCTTCCAATCGCCGGTATGGTAAAGGGTGCGGCCTGCCACCTTAATTAATAAGCCATGTGCTTCGGGAATTGAATGCGTAACGGGAACCCATTCCACATTAAATGGGCCAAATTGGTAGTTTTTTAATGCCTTTATAGTATGCAGCTGGCTAAGCAAGCGATTATCTTTAATCCGTGCTGAAATCAGCTCTTGGGCAAAAGGGGAAGCATAAACGGGGCATCGCAGCTTTTTCCACAAGTGTGGTAAAGCACCTATATGGTCTTCGTGTCCATGAGTAATAAGGATTGCCCTTATTACTATACCGTTAACTTTAGCAGCGCGAATATCAGGAATTAAAACTTGCGGGTCGCCGCTGGCATTGTTAATAAAGCCTTGGCCGCAATCAACAGCTATCCAGTAATCATTACTGCCATATAAATAAAAATTAGCGCCAATTTCGCCAGCGCCACCTAAAGGCATAAAAAAAGGCCCAGGATTTTGTCTGATAAGGATTCGGGTTGTTTTTTGCACTAGAGCTCCTAAGCTGCCTGTTCACCGGATTGCTACTATACCTAGTATTTTTATGCGGTGAACAGAAGCTGAGCATTTATGCTGATTTTTTAGTTGCAGTTGTTTTAATAGAAGGTGTGGTGCTTTCCGTAGCAATGTTAGTAGAAGTTACAGCGTTCTGTTGGGTATTTGTTTTTTTAGTTGCAGTCTTTCTACTGATTGCTACACAAAAACCACCGGCTGTTGCTACATAACCTTTATTAGACATAGTTGTCTCCTGCTCTTCGTGAGGTTGAGTAAAGGAGCGGTAAGTGATTACCACTGATGTGTTGTTTTAGGTTGAGCAACGACAATAACCAGTTTTTTCTGCAAAAGAAAGCATTTTCTTGTGCATTGCACAAAAGGTCTAATATAATGCAAGTGTCTAATATAAGCGTCAGATTAGTTGTTCAACAAGGTAATTTCCTTTAGATCCTTGTTTTAATAGGTCATTTAGCTCGGGTAGTAAGGCTTTAAAATCGGCTGCTAACGAGTAAGGCGGATTAATGATTAACATGCCGCTGCCCGTCATGCCATAGCCACTGGTGGCAGGAAAAGGGCAATGTTCTATTCTTAATAGGTTAGGTAGCCCGGCTTTTTGTAAACGTTTTATCCAAGCATTGGTGGTGTGGGCTTGCAACACCGGATACCAAATAGCATAAGTGCCCGTAGCAAAGCGTTCTAAACCATCAACCACCGCTTTAATCAGAATATCGTAATCCGCTTTTACTTCATAAGAAGGGTCGATTAAAATTAAGCCGCGTCTTTCTTGCGGTGGCAACTGGGCTTTTATGGCGGCAAAACCATCGCTTGGGTTAATGCGTATACGTCTATCTTCTTGAAACGTGTTGCTTAGCAAATCAAAATCATTAGGGTGTAATTCATGTAGCTGCAACCTGTCGGTAGGGCGCATTAACTTAGCTGCAATGGCTGGTGAACCTGGGTAAAAATCTAAGCGCTCTGCGGTGTTGAAGCTGCTAATTAGCGTTTTAAATGCTTGCAACAGCGGGTGCTTAGGTTCTGATTCAAACAAACGCGCAATGCCTTGACGAAATTCTTCCGTTTTAGCGGCTTCTGGAGTATGCAGCGAATAAAGACCTGCCCCAGCGTGGGTATCTAGGTAAAAATAGGGCTTATCTTTACGGTTTAGGTAATTAAGAATATAAGATTGCGTTAAGTGTTTTAAAACGTCGGCAAAATTGCCCGCATGAAAACTGTGGCGATAGCTAAGCATTGTAGGGTGTCCAAGAAGTGATTTTAGAAAGTTAGGGCTAGATGCCTAGAATAGCAAAAAGCCGCAGGCGAATGTTAGCTGCGGCTTTTTTATTGGGTTATTAACGCTTCACTAGAAAATTAAATCCAGCCTTGGCTTTTAGCGTGGGCTTCCATTTCTGTGTAGCCACCAATGTGGGTTTTATCAAAAAACACTTGCGGTACTGTGTTAACTGGCTTGCCAATGGTTTTTTCCATGTCTTCTTTGGTGATGCCTTCTGCATGAATGTCGATGTAGCGGTGTGTTGCACCTTGTGAAGCTTCTAGTTTTTCTGCAAGTTCAATGGCTCTTACACAAAAAGGGCAACCTGGGCGACCAAAAATAACAATATTCATATAAACCTCAAGCAATTAGCTATTAAATAGGGTGTTTTTCAAGACTGAGGCTATTTTGACTGACTGGCGGCAAGATTTCCAATCTAAAAAAGCTAAATAGACGATTAAGATTTTTTATATGAATTTTGTTTAGTTAATTGTTTAGTCAACGAAACGCCCCGCCGAAGCAGGGCGTAGACAGCAGACCTGTTTTATCTGTGTGCTTCTCAGCTGTTGATTAGTGAGATTCTTGCCTGTTGAGCTGGACTCCATGTCCTAAAGCTCAAGTGAATGGTAAAGCTATATCTGCATAAGGTGTAGGTGTGAAAGTCTTAGATGTTTGTAGGAGAATGCGTACAAGACCTTAGCCAAGCATAGCTATCCGTTGACAATGAAGGAAACTCTGCTGCTAACCAGCCCTGATAGCCTTGCTGCTTAAGTTGTTGAAACACTTCAGTTAACGGCAAGCTTCCTGTGTTTGGGTGGCTTCTGCCAGGGTAATCAGCAAATTGAATGTGGGCTAGGTCGGCATGGCGCTCGCTTATTAGCTGCTGAAGCGAATCACCCATTCTGGCGGCATGGTATAAATCTAGCTGCAACGCAAAATTAGGTTGCTTAACCAGTGCAGCTAGTTCAACCCAGTCGGCGACCCTAGGCGTAAGGTAATTAACTTGGTCTAGGTTGTTAATTGGCTCGCAAGTTACGGTTACTGGATAAATAGCCAGTACTTTACAGGCTAGCGTTAGATTGGCAGCTAGTTGTGCGAAGCAAGCTTGGCGGCTAAAGCCTGCAACTTGCCTGCCTGCCAATACGTTAACCACTGACGGCTGTAGTTTGGCTATATAGGGCAGGCTTTGTTCTAGTGCTTGTTGAAAATCTTGCTGGCGCTCTGGGTGACAGGCTAAGCCATCGCCACCCTGCATAAAATCACCGGCAGGTAAGTTAATTAACACTAGGGGCAAGTTGGCTTCTTTTAATAGCTGTTGCCATTCTTCGACAGGCAGCTCGTAAGGAAACTGAATTTCTACCCCTTGGAAACCTAGTTCAGCGGCTTGTTTAATACGCTGCTGCAAGGGAAGGTCGTTAAACATAAGGCTGATATTGGCGGCAAGTTTCATAGTGCTTGGCTCATGTTGGTGCCTGTGAATGGCTAATGATTTAAAGTAAAGAATGTAAGTGTGGATTAAGGTAAACACGCTTAACACGTGGCATAAGCCCAGTTAACAAGGTGTAGCTGATCGTATCGCAATAACTTGCGACTTCGTTAACGGGTAAGCCTTCACCCCACAAAAGCACTTCATCGCCAATTTGGGCGCTAGGGCAATTACTTAAATCAATCGTTAACATATCCATGGAAACACGGCCTGCTAAACCACAAGTTATACCGTTAACTTTTACTGGCGTGCCATCTAAAGCTTGGCGCGGATAACCATCGCCATACCCGCAAGCTGCTACGCCAATGCGGGTATTTTTTTTTGTAGTAAAACGTGCGCCATAACCAACGCTTTCACCTGCTGGCAAGTCGCGAATGCTAATTAGCTTAGTTTTTAAAGTCATGACTGGTTTTAAAGAAAGAACCGGTTTTAAAGAAATAGCTGGTTTTAAAAACAGTGGTTCTTGCAATGAAGCATCAAAAGGGGAAACGCCATACAGCATAATACCTGGGCGTAAATAACCTTCTTGTGCTGCTGGCCAAGCCAGTGTTGCTGGTGAATTAGCAATACTAATCGGGCAGTTAAGCTGCTGCTGTAAATGTTTAAATACGGCTAATTGCTTTAAAGTTGCTGGGTTGGCAAGTTCGTCAGCACACGCTAGGTGACTGGTTAGAATGATTTTTTTAATGGCCGATAAAGCGTTTAATTGCTGATAGATAGGGCTGGTTTCTTCGGGTGAAAAACCCAAGCGGTGCATACCCGTATCTACTTTTAACCAAAGCGTTAAACTAGCCGCTGGCGCTGGGTGTTGCGATAAATAGCTAATTAAAGCAGCAACTTGCCAATGGCTGTGAATTAACGGCTGGTAGTTGTTAGCAAAAATAGTTGGCAATTCACTTGCGTCAAAAAAACCTTCAATTAAAGTAATCGGCTGTTTTATACCTGCAGCCCTAAGTGGCGCGGCTTCTTCAATGCAAGCCACAGCAAAAGCTGGCGCTAAATCGGCAAGGGCTAACGCTACTTCAACCGCGCCATGCCCATAAGCATTGGCTTTTATCATGGGTAGTGCCAAAGCCGTGGGCGATTGCTTTAATGCTAGTTGGTAATTATGACGCAATGCAGCTAAATTGATTTCTGCAACTAGGGGGCGAGCCATGCCTAACTCCGGTTTTTAACAGCTTGATTCAGTTTTTAGAAAAAGTAGGTAGAGAATGTTAACCAATATTGTAAGTTTTTGCTTATGTTGATGGCAGCGGTGATTGCACATCGTGGTGCAAGTGGCGTAGCGCCTGAAAATACATTGCGGGCAATTCAGCTTGCAGCAGAACAAGGTGCTACTTGGGTTGAATTAGACGTAACCCTAACAGCGGACGAATTGCCGATTATTTTTCACGATACCGCAGTAATTAAACGCAAGACTTGGCAACAGCTGCAAAGCTTTCAAGTTTTAGCACCGGCTGGCAGTCCAGAAGCCCCTGCCCCAATTGCGACTTTACAAGAAGCAGTGCATTTAATTCATCAGTTAGGCATGGGGCTGAATTTAGAAATAAAACCCGCAGCAGGCTTAGGCGCATTAACTTTGCAGCGTAGTTTAGAAGTGCTGCAAACCTGCCCTGCCATTAATTTGGTTATTTCTAGCTTTGATTTTACTGCCTTGCAAGCCGCTAAAACTTTAGCGCCCAATATTCCACGCGCTTTGTTGTATGAAAAGTTAACAGCTAATTGGCGCACTGCTGTGCGTGAATATGCGGTTAGGTCGGTACATTTAGCCGAAGCAGCTTTATTGCAGGAAGAAGTAGCTCAAATGCGCGAATTAGGTTTAGAAGTGTATATCTATACCGTTAACTGTTTAGAAAAAAACCAAAAATTAATTAGCTGGGGCGTTAATGGAATATTTAGTGATTTTCCTAACCTATTTACCCACCTGCCAGAAACCACTAGCAGGCGAATAAGTGCTTATGGTGAACCTGTTTAAGTTGCTTTTTTTCATAACCGCAACACAATTCATTACAGTCAGTATTCTGGTTAGTAACAAGCATTTTGTGTAGGCTATTGCTGCTATTTATTGCTTATACCTAAATCGCTATCTAATTACTATCAGCTAGCAGCAACAGTTTAGTTAGCTCTTCGTGAATAGCCGGTGTGGTAATTACCCAGTCGCGTACATCTAGGTAGAAGGGTATAAATTCACTAGGGTATAGGTGGCTTAATTTAGCACCGGCTTCTTCGGCAATCAGCACTGCTGCGGCAAAATCCCACAAGCTTAGGCTTTCGTAATAGCCATCTAACGAACCATCAGCAACGTGGCAAATGTCTAAAGCAGCTGAACCGCAACGGCGTAAGTCTTGGCATTCAGGCAAAACAACAGTAATGCGGTCAATTAAGTGCCTTAACTGGGTTTTATCGTAAGGAAAGCCCGTTGCAATTAACGCCGGACGCAGTTTATTTAAACCACTGACTTGAATGGGTTGCTGGTTTAAAAAAGCACCTTGTCCTTTTATGGCAGTAAAGGTTTCTTGTAAAAATGGCGAATGTACCACGCCGATTTGTGGAATGCCTTTAGAATAAAAGCCAATAGAAACAGCAACGTGTGGCTGACCATGGGCAAAATTAACCGTGCCGTCAATAGGGTCAAGTATCCAAAGCCCAGCGACTTCTTCGGCTAGTTTGCTGTCGGTGTTGTTTTCTTCGCTAAGCACTTTATCATCAGGAAAAGCTTGGTTAAGTTCGCGGCACAGAAAATCGTCGATTTCTTTATCAACGCTAGTAACTAGCTCTTGGTGATCTTTGTAGTTATGGCTAAAGTCCCCTGTTTTTCGGGCATTTAGCATTATTTCACCGGCTTGAAGTGCTAGCGTTAAAGCAACAGCTTGGCGTTTTTCTAGTTCTTCAAGCGTAAATACAGATGAGTTAAAAAAATTCACTTTTTGGCTCCCAGTTGACTTTGTTGTGTGCAAGGGTAGCATTCTGAACACTTCAAACAAAAGGCTAAGTGCGATGGATGGACGAATAACAACAAGTTTAGGTTGGATTTTTGGTTGCTCACTGATACTCGTTGGCTTCTGGTTAACAGGGTTTTATTTTTTAACCGGCGCAGCTTTGGCTTTGATTGGTTTTTTGTGGTGGCCGCCTTCTAGGGTAAAAATTATTCAACAGCTAGGCTTACCTGCTATGCCTTTGCTGCATGTAGCTTTAACGCTGTGTTTATTGGTCGTGGCACTATTTGCATTTATTGGGCGCTATTCTGCTCAGTTAGAAGTACAAGCCTTTGAAGCGGGCTTTCCAACTATTGAAGCTTGGCAAGAAGCTAAGCAGCAAACACAAGAACCTAAAAACTAATGTCTAAAGATTTTCATCTACATCCTTTGCAAGAAGATGAACTAGAACTTGGTGTGACTTTACCTTGGACTGTTTACAGCGCTGCGGGCCAGCTATTAATGCGCGAAGGCGCAGCGGTGGATACTCAGCGTAAGCTAGATAACTTACTAGCTAATGGGCACCGTGAAAAAGAAGGTAAGCCTCCTTCTGAAGATGAGGAAGAAGAAGGTCCACCAGCTGACGAGCCGCAGCCAGTTAATTTTCACGCCAATACCAATCCTTTTTCTGAACTCGATGAAATGGGGCATCAGTTAAGAGATTTATTTGATCGTATTGATTTTAAAAACGTTAAACCGGGTGAAATCGAACGTAAAATTTACGAAATGGCTACTCAGATTCAAGGTTTGGTAATTTTGAATACCGATGCTGTTTTAGGGGCGGTGCATTTAAATCGTCAACACGATTACATTATTCAACACCCCTTACACGTGACCGTTATGACGGCTTTGGTTGCTAAAACCCTGCAAATTCCACAAAAAGTGCAGCTGTCTATGTTAGCGGCTTCTTTAACGCAAAACGTTGGTATGAATACCTTCCAGATGCGCTTACACGCCCAAGCCGATCCGTTAACTAAAGATCAGCGAGACAGAGTACACAACCACCCTTTAGTGGGTGCCAAATTATTAAGCGAAGCGGGCGTTACCGATAATCTGTGGTTACAAATTATATTTCAGCACCACGAAAAAATTAACGGTACAGGCTATCCCAAAGGTTTAAAAGGTAATCAAATACGGGCAGAAGCACGGATTATAGCCTTGGGTGATACCTATTCTGCCTTAGTGAGTGACCGCCCTCACCGCCCAGGATTAAGCGCCCAACAAAGTTTGCGTTCTATCTTTTTAGAACGTGGTCAGCAGTTTGATGAAAAACTTAGCCGCGTGTTTCTTAATGAGTTAGGCTTATATCCACCAGGTTCATGCGTGAAATTACACAACGGCGAAATTGCCATTGTGACTAAGCGCACTTCAGACAGCAGAGCGCCCAGAGCAACCAGTGTGATGGACGAACATAATCAGCTGTTAATGCGTATGCAGGAAAGGGATACCAGCAACCCTAAGTTCGCTATTGTAGGTAACGTTAGCCTACAACTATTGCCCCGCTTAAACCCAACCTTGCTATGGGGTATTAAATTAAGAAGGAGTAGCTAAGCTATGTTGCTTTTACCATCTAGATTTTTACTAGCAGTAAGCCTATTAGCCGTTCTTTTTTTGACGGTCAATACTGCTAACGCCGATGCAGTTAAAGCTAATAGAATCAATTCTAATAGAGCTTTGGCAGAAGACGTTAATTTGCGGATTGATACCTTTGATGAAATTGATAAGTTATTCAAAGCTTTAAGGTTTAAAGTGGTGAATCAACGCAGCACTGATCGCCAAGGTGCTTTAGAGCTTTCTAACCAATTAGTTGAACTTACTCATCATTTACCAGACTTATTTGCTGTGCCTTCGGCAAAAGAAGTGTTTCCACAAAGCCGTTCGCGTCCAGAAATTTGGTCGCGTAAAGCTTTTTTTGATACACAGATGATTGAATTTGTTGAAGACTTAAAAGACATTAACGATGAAATTAAAGCTGGTAGCTTAACTAAAGCTGGGCAGTTAATTGATGTTACTGCTAAAGGCTGCCGCCGCTGCCACAACTCATTTCGTTATAAATAACCGTTTGTAAACAGATAGGAATTTTAAATGGCTAAGTATGATTTTGATTTATTGGTAATTGGTGCAGGTTCTGGTGGTGTGCGTGCTGCGCGTACTGCTGCGGGGCAAGGCGTTAAAGTCGGTATTATCGAAGACCGTTATTGGGGTGGCACTTGCGTTAACGTGGGTTGCGTACCTAAAAAGCTGTATTCTTACGCTGCACATTTTGCTGCTGATTTTGCTGATGCAGCAGGTTATGGCTGGACAGTGGCTAAGCCTGAATTCAGTTGGTCAACTTTGCGCGATAACCGTGCAGCAGAAATTTTACGCTTAAACGGTATTTACAATAACCTGCTAGAAAACAGCGGTGTGCAGCGCATAGAAGGACGCGGCAAAATCATTTCAGAACATAGCGTGCAGGTTGGCGATAAAACTTACACTGGCGAACGCTTGTTAATTGCAACGGGTTCTTGGCCGTTTATTCCTGAATTTGCGGGTGCTGAACATTGCATTACGTCTAACGAAATTTTTGATTTGGCAGAATTTCCTAAGCGTTTCTTAGTGTACGGTGGCGGTTACATTGCTGTTGAATTTGCATCTATTTTTAATGGCTTAGGCGCAGAAACCCATTTGGTGTACCGTGGCGATAAACCCTTGCGTGGCTTTGATGAAGAAGTACGCGACTTTGCTTGCAAGGAAATTGTTGCCAATGGCGTACAAATGCAGCTAGGTTGTGAAATTACTGGCATTGAAAAGCAAGCAACGGGTTTGCTAGTAACTTTAAGCGATGGGCGTAGTTTTGAAGTAGACCAAGTATTAAGCGCAACGGGTCGCCGTGGTAATGTTGAAAATCTAGGCTTAGAAAACGTTGGCTTAGAAGTAAATAAAAATGGTGAGTTAAGCGTAGATGACAGCTTTTGCACCCAAGTTCCCAGCATTTATGCACTAGGCGACCTTATTGGTGGCCCGCAGTTAACGCCAGTTGCCTTGGCTGAAGCGATGGTATTGGTGCATAACCTCTACAGCGGTAAAGAACTGCGTAAGATGGATTATAAGAACATTCCAACGGCAGTGTTCTGTCACCCAAATATTGGTACGGTGGGTTTGGGTGAAGAAGAAGCGCGTAAGGTTTATCCAGCCATTCGTGTGTATTCCACCAGCTTTAAGCCAATGCGTAATAGTTTGTCAGGCAATACTGGCCGTACTTTAATGAAGCTGATTGTTGAAGATGCCACCGATAAAGTAGTCGGCTGCCATGTGGTCGGTAACGATGCAGGTGAATTGGTGCAGGGTATTGGTATTGCGGTTAAAGCTGGCTTAACCAAAGCAGATTTTGATGCCACGATTGGTATTCACCCAACGTCGGCTGAAGAATTGGTGACGATGCGTACTTTAACGCGCAACTAATTCTAGTGCACTAAACTTAAAACGACCCTTGTTAGGGTCGTTTTTTTACGCCTTTAGTATAATAAAAAATTATCATTAGTACGACTTTTGATAATAAAGCATTTGATTTTTAGGGCTGAGCTGTTATCCTTGTTGCATCTTAGACAGAGACCCAACTTGTTATGCCTTCCAAAAATCTGAAGATTAGAAAACCTAATGCCAATGATGGCGTGGCTATTCATCAGTTAATTGAGAACTGCCCTCCGTTAGACCTCAATTCAACTTACCTTTATTTGCTGCAGTGTACTTATTTTGCTGATACCTGCGTGGTTGCTGAAGTCGACGGCAAGGTGGCTGCATTCCTTTCTGGTTATATCAAACCAGGTTCACCCAATACTTTTTTCTTATGGCAGGTTGCTGTAGGCGAAGTGTTGCGTGGTCAAGGTGCTGCTAAGCAATTAATTAATGCAGTTTTACAGCGCACTGCTTGCCAAGAAGTTGAGTTTTTAGAGACAAGCATAACGCCTGATAATCAAGCTTCTTGGGCTTTGTTCCAAAGTTTTGCTAAGGAACGTAATGCCCCGCTTAAGGATAACGTACTTTTTACTAGCCAACAGCTAGGTGGCGTTCACGAGCCTGAAGTTTTGGTAACTATTGGACCTTTTAAATAGCAGACTTATTTATAAATAGTTTTATAAGTAAAAATTGCTTTTAAATAAATTAAAAATTGACATTAATTAATAGGTAAATAAATGACTACTCCCCATGTGAATTCAGAATCTTTAGAACGTTTAGAGTCAGAAGTGCGTACCTATAGTCGTTCTTTTCCAGCTGTTTTTACCCGCGCCCGTGGTGCAACCTTATACGATGAAAATAAGAAAGAATACATCGACTTTCTAGCGGGTGCTGGCACTCTAAACTATGGCCACAACAACCCTAAGCTTAAAAAAGTCTTGCTTGATTACATGATGGACGATGGCTTAACCCACGGTTTAGATATGTGGACAACGGCTAAGCGTGATTTTTTAGAAACGCTTGAAGAACTAATTTTCAAACCACGCGGCTTAGAATATACCGTGCAGTTTTGTGGCCCAACAGGTACTAACGCAATTGAAGCTGCTTTAAGAATTGCGCGTAACGTGACTGGTCGTACTAACGTAGTGTCTTTCACCAACGCTTTCCACGGTGTTACTTTAGGTGCGCTGGCAACAACAGCCAATAGTAAATTCCGCCATGCAGCAGCCATGCCAACGCAGGGTGTTTCGTTTATGCCCTACTGTGGTTATATGGAAGGTGATTCTTCAAGCTTGGCGTTTCTTGAAAAAACCTTAACCGATAATTCTAGCGGTGTTGATTTCCCTGCGGCAATTTTATTAGAAACCGTGCAAGGTGAAGGCGGTATTAACGTGGCTTCTATCGAATGGTTAGAAGGCATTGATAAAATTTGTAAAAAGCACGGTATTTTACTGATTATTGACGATATTCAAACCGGTTGTGGTCGTACGGGTAAATACTTTAGCTTTGAACATGCTGATATTTCGCCTGATATTGTAACTACTTCTAAGTCTTTATCGGGTTACGGCTTGCCTTTTGCCGCTGTATTTATGAAACCTGAGCTAGACCAGTGGAAGCCAGGTGAGTACAACGGTACTTTCCGTGGCAACAACCTAGCCTTTGTAACTTCAACCGTTGCGATGCGTGAATACTGGTCTAACGATGATTTAGCTAAAGAAGTAACCCGCAAAGGCACGGTGGTTGAATACCGCTTTAAGCAATTAGCGCGTCTTTTTCAAGCGGTAGACATAGCTGCTGAAGAACGTGGCCGTGGCTTAATGCGTGGTTTAGACATAGTTAATGGTGATTTAGCCGATGCCATTATTACTGACTGTTTTGAAAATGGTTTAGTGATTGAAACCTGTGGCCCAGATGGTCAAGTCATTAAGTGCTTATGCCCGCTGTTGATTACTGATGATGAACTGAATAAAGGTCTGGATATTCTGGAAGCTGCTGTTAAGCGCCAGCTAGAGCATTTCACTTCAAATCAAATCAAAAAAACTGCTTAAGGAATTATTATGTTTGTAAGAAACTTAGAAGAAGCACGTAAAGAAGGCCGTATGGTTACCGCTGAGGGCGGTAACTGGGATTCGACTCGTTTAGTGCTTGCAGAAGATAAAATGAACTATTCGTTTCATATCACGCGCATTTATGCCGATACTGAAACCCCAATTCACTATAAGCACCACCTAGAAACGGTTTATTGCATTGAAGGCGAAGGCGAAGTAGAAACCCTTGCTGACGGTAAAATTTGGCCAATTAAGCCCGGTGATGTGTATGTGTTAGATAAACACGACCAGCATTTGTTAAGGGCTAGCAAGACCATGACTTTGGCGTGTGTTTTCTACCCAGCAATTACCGGTACAGAGCGCCACCGTGAAGATGGTTCTTACGCACCAGCTGATGAAGTAGAAAGCTGATAAACCTTAGCTAGTTAACGTTAAATAGCTAGCAACGGCTTCAGCTGATGCCTGCGCCAAATAGGGTACTTGCCCTAAACAGGGCGCAGGCATTCTTGTTGTTAAACTGGCTAAGTTTTCTTTAAGGCGCGAACAGTTAGGGTCAACCACATTCGCCACCCAGCCCGCTAATTCTAAACCATCGCTAATAATCGCTGCTGCTGTTAACAGCGCATGATTGATACAACCTAGTTTTACACCCACCACCAAAATAACTGGCAGCTGCAAAGCAATCGCTAAATCTGATAAAAATTCCTTGTCTGAAATCGGTACCCGCCAGCCGCCTGCGCCTTCTATTAAAGTAAAATCTGCCTGCTGTTGCAAAATTACCTGCGCTTTTTGGTATAAATCACTGACTTTTAATTCAATGCCAGCTTCTTGTGCAGCAATATGCGGTGCTATGGCTGGGGCAAAAGCGTAAGGGTTTATTTCTGGGTAAGGGCGTTTAATGCTGCTTTGCGCGATAAGTGCCAGCGCATCGCTGTTGCGTAAACCTTGCTCGCTCTTTTTATAATCAGAAAACTCTTCACAACCAGAAGCGATGGGCTTCATGGCTAGGGTGCTTAATTGCTGCTGTTGCGCGGCATACAACAAAGCTGCTGCAACGGTGGTTTTGCCAGCATCGGTGTCTGTGCCGGTAATAAAAAACGCTTTTTTCATGCTACTCTCTCTTTCTTATGTCGCTTTCTTATATCTCTTTTCTTAAAACGCCATAAACCACCTGCCAAGTCGCTGGTAAGCCTTGCGGTTGGCGAAAGGTTTCGTAGGTACTTAACAATTGCTGCAACCCTTTTTTGCCGACCCAACCTTGGGGCTTTTCGGCTTGAATATGGTTTGCGCCCAAGTATTTAAGTTCGCTGGTTAAGTCCCGAACTTTTGCATAGTGGTGAATATGTTGGTGGCAGTGCAGCCTGTGTACTTCTAAACCGCTGCTGCTAACCAGCTGCTGATAGTCGTTAAAAGTGCGAAATGGGTTAACGTGCGTTGCTGCATCAACTGCTTGCCAACTGTGTTTTAATTCTGCTAACGAACCGTCTGCAACGCTGCTAAACAGCAGCAGCCCATTGGGTTTTAGCACGCGTTTAATTTCATGTAAAACCCCAGAAAAATCATTGCACCATTGCAAGGCTAGGCTACTAAAAACTAAATCTTGGCTGTTACTGGCTAAGGGCAAACGTTCAGCATCGGCACATAAATAATGCACTTTTGGGCAATGCAGGCGTGAAAACTGCAACATACCTTCGGCAAGGTCTAGCCCTATTCCTTGTGCGCTAGGCCATTTTTTTTGTAGCTGCTGGCAAAAGTGCCCAGTTCCACAACCAATATCTAGCCAGTTGTCTAGGGGTTTAAAATCTAGGGGTTTAGAGTTTAGAATGGATTTAGAATTTAGGGCTGGTTCA
>CAYJCB010000007.1:22287-33802 GCA_964368615.1 uncultured Halomonadaceae bacterium
GCAAGCATTCCACCCAAAGACCAACCCGCTAGCCAGCAATTTTTGGGCAGTTCATTGTCTAGTTGCTGAATAAGGGTGGTGATGTTTTTTCCAACCCAGTCTTTTCCAACCAAGTCAGGTAAAGGTTGCAGCTGTAGGGTGAAATCAGGCAAAGCGATTTTTAGTTCATGGGTCAGCGCAGCGGCTAACGCTTGCAAAGGCGCAACGCCCAAGCCCCAACCCGCTAGCAAAACAAGCGTATTTTTATTGGTCATGGATTGGTCATGGTCAGTCTTGTTAATCATTCGTTAAGCCACACTTAGCTAAAGCCGCCAGTAGTTGGTCTAGCTGTTGTTCAGTATGTGCAGCGGTTAGGGTGATGCGTAAACGTGCGCTGCCTTGTGGCACGGTGGGTGGGCGAATCACACCGACTAAAATGCCTTGCTCGCCTAGTTTGGCTGCAACAGCCACCGTTGTTGCAGCATCGCCAATAATAATCGGCTGAATGGGCGTAGGGCTGTCCATTAAGTTCAAACCTAAAGCCTGTGCGCCTTCACGAAATTGCTGAATGAGTGCCTGTAGATGTTCGCGTCGCCAATATTCTTCTTGCAGAATTTTTAAACTCGCCAGCGTTGCACAAGCCACAGCGGGTGGCGAACTGGTGGTATAAATATACGGCCGCGCAAATTGAATGATGGTTTCGATTAGCGCTTCACTGCCAGCAATAAAAGCCCCTGCTGTGCCAAAAGCTTTGCCCAGTGTGCCAACTAAGACGGGTACATCGGCTGCTGTCATGGCGTAATGCTCGACTAAACCGCCACCTGTTTTGCCTAATACGCCAAAACCGTGGGCATCATCAACCATTAACCAAGTATCTTTATTTTTGCCACTATTTTCATCACTCTTGGCTTTAACCAGCGCAGCTATTTCAGGCAAGGGCGCTAAATCACCGTCCATGCTAAAGACGCCATCGGTTACTATTAGCGTTTTGCCTTGCGCCGATTGTTTTTGTGCTGATCGTTCTTGTACTGACTGCAAACGCTTGGCTAAGCTTGCCATGTCTTTATGTAGGTAACGGCTAAAACGTGCGCCAGATAAAAGCCCTGCATCTAACAAAGACGCATGGTTTAAGCGGTCGTGCAGCAGGGTATCGCCTTTGCCAACTAGCGCAGTAATTACGGCTAGGTTAGCCAAATAACCGCTGCTCATTACTAGCGCCCGTTCACGCCCTGTAAACTTAGCTAAGGCTTCTTCTAGTTGCTGATGCGGCTGGCTATGCCCTAGTACAAGGTGTGAAGCACCGCCGCCAACGCCCCAATCTTTTGCGCCTTGCTGAAAGGCAGCAATCACTGCTGGGTGATTGGCTAAACCTAAATAATCATTCGATGCAAAAGCCAGATAATTTTTTCCAGCCACTTTTACGCAAGGCCCTTGTGGGCTTTCTAGCAGTGGACGTTGCCGATAAAGGTTTTCTGCATGGCGTGTTGCTAGTCGTTCAGCAAGGTTAAAGTTCATGGTAGCTAAAGTTCATGGCGGTTAAGGTTCACAGTTAAAGGTTTTTTTATTCAATTTGCTTAGGGTGTAAGTTGGCGTGTAAACTGATATTAATTACAAGGTTAACAGCAACTTAAAAAAGCAACAATGCCTAGGAGAAAATAATTGAGCTCTAATCAAAACTGGGTGCAGCGGGATTTAGCGGTTGTATGGCACCCTTGCACACAAATGAAAGACCATGAAAAACTGCCGTTAGTCCCCATTCGTAAGGCACAAGGCATTTGGCTGGAAGATTTTGAGGGCAAACGTTATTTAGATGCGGTGAGTTCTTGGTGGACAAATATTTTTGGGCATTGTAATCCACGCATTAATAACCGCATTAAGCAGCAGCTAGACCAGCTTGAACACGTTATGTTGGCAGGTTTTAGTCACCAGCCAGTGATTGAATTATCTGAGCGTTTAGTGCAAATAACGCCCCAAGGTTTAGATAAGGTTTTTTATGCAGATAACGGTTCGTCAGGCATTGAAGTTGCGCTAAAAATGAGCCACCACTATTGGTTAAATACTGGTCAACCTAATAAAAAACGCTTTGCGACCATTACTAATGGTTATCACGGCGAAACCTTGGCAACTATGGCGGTAAGCGGTGTTTCTTTGTACACAGAAACCTATAAAGCACTGCTGATGAATTGCATTAAAGTGCCTAGCCCTGATTGTTACCACCGCCCAGAAGGGGTGAGCTGGGAAGCGCATTCGCGAGTTATGTTTGAACAAATGCGTCAAACGTTGGAAGAACACCATCAAGAATTGTCTGCTGTTATCTTAGAGCCGCTAGTGCAAGGCGCAGGTGGAATGCGTATGTACCACCCGATTTATTTAACCTTGCTGCGTGAAGCTTGTGATTATTACGGCGTGCATTTAATTGTTGATGAAATTGCGATGGGATTTGGTCGTACCGGCACACTGTTTGCGTGTGAACAGGCGAAGATAACGCCAGATTTTATGATTCTTTCTAAAGCTTTAACGGGTGGTTATCTGCCCATGGCAGCGATTTTAACCACACAGCAGATTTACCAAGCTTTTTATGCCGACTACAATATGCAGCAAGCTTTTTTACATTCACATACTTATACCGGTAACCCTTTAGCTTGCGCTGCTGCTTTAGCAACCTTAGATATTTTTGCTGAAGACAATGTTATTGAAAACAATAAAGTATTAGCTAAAAAAATGAGCGAGGCGACAGCGCATTTAAACGACCACCCCCACGTTGCTGAAGTACGGCAAACTGGCATGGTGTTAGCGATTGAACTGGTGAAAGATAAAACCACCAAAGAACCTTTTGCTTGGCAAGAAAGGCGTGGTTTAAAGGTATATGAACACGCAATACAAAAAGGCGCATTGCTGCGCCCTTTGGGTAATGTAGTGTATTTTATACCGCCCTACATCATTACACCGGAACAAATTGACTGGTTAGCAGAAGTTGCCACTGAAGGCATCGACCTAGCTACTAAAAACTAAGTTAGCTATTGGAATCTAAGTCTTTAACACTTAAGTCTTCATAGCCTTGAGTGGTGTATAGCAAAATGCGATTTCGGCCAGTACGTTTAGCACTGTACATGGCCTGATCTGCTGCTTTAACTAATTCATCAGCGCCTTCAAAATACTGGTTTTTATTATCAGGATCTTGATTATTGTGCACCGCCAACCCCATAGAAGCAGAAATGTAAATGTCTTCTTTGTTGTGGCTTAGCAAGGGGGTGCTAGCGAGTTGTTCTTGCAAACGCTTGGCAAAATTAAAAGCTTCTTGCTGATTATAACCGGGCATTAAAACTACAAATTCTTCGCCACCATAACGGCCTGCCATACAATTGGCATCAAGCTCTTGCTCAAGTGTTGTGGAAAAAGCTTTTAAAACGGAATCACCAAAGGCATGACCATATTGGTCGTTAATATTTTTGAAGAAGTCTAAATCAATAAAAATAACCGCTAAACGATTATTAATATTTTCTAAATTGGAAAAATGTTTCTTGAGCTGCTGTTCAGTAAACTGCCGGTTAAAAATGCCGGTTAAAGGGTCTTTTTTTAACTGTTCTTGCAGCCGTTCAGATTTTTTTCGTAAAGCATCAATTTCTTGCTGCTGTAGCATTAATTTTTGCATCATGCGCAGGTTACGTTCAACCAACAGCTGTTTGGCTTCTTGCAGCAGGTTAAAAGTATCAATTTTGGCAGGCAGCGATAATTCAAATAGCTCTAATACTTCTGGCAGTTTTTCTTGAATATGCAACAGCAAATGGCTAAATTTTTGCTCATCAATGCCTAAGTATTCTTGACTGGCTTGATAAGCAACGGTCATGGCCATTTCTTGGTTAGCCGCCAGCCAAGGGTCTGTTAATAAGCCAGATAAAGCTAATACTCTTTTAGCAATATCATCGGCTGGAATTTCTTTGGGTAAATCGTGGCTACCTATCATTAGGTGCGTGTATTTTTCAGGCAAGCCCCAATGATTACCCAGCCAGTAACCCACTTGAATATGACTAGTGCCATATTCCCTTTCTTCAAAAGAAGCAAGTTGGCGGTGAGACCTTGCGCTATGAAAGATAACCCCATAAATATTAGGGTCTAGCTCGTTCAGCGCCAGCATACCTATATCTTGCAGCACAGCAGCTAGAAAAGTAGTTTCAACATCGAATTTAAGTTTAAGCAGTTTGTGTAATTCACGTACCGCCATGCCGCTGATAAGTGAGCGCTTCCAAAAACTATCAAGGCACATGCCATTATTTTTTTGCTTTGAATGACGAGTAAGGCCAAAACTAAGCGATAAAGATAGGGCCGCATCCATGCCCATACGGTTAATGGCTTGTTGCAGACTATTGTAACTAGCACCACCATAAAAAGCTGAATTGGCAGCAGCAAGAATTTTAGCACTTAGTGAAGGGTCACTAGAAATAAGCGCAGCTAATTCAGCAGTACCGGCACTGGGTGAACGTGCTAACTCTATAATTTTAAGAGCAATAACTGGCAAAGAAGGCAAACTTTTACAGTCTTTAAGCTTTGCTAATAAAGTTGCCTGTATTACTGGCGCATTAAACTCTGGCATTCATCATGTCCTGAACAGCTAAGATCTTAAAAGAGAACCACTATACATTACCTAGCTAGCCTTGCAAAAGTTAAGCAAGGTTAAGAAATGTATTATAGATTTTGTAGTGCTTCAAGGTGCCTGTGAACAGAGCGGGCTAAAGAATTAAGGTCATAACCCCCTTCAAGGACTGAAACAAGGCGACCATTACAATGGCTTTTGGCTTGCTCCATTAAGAAGCGAGTAATCCAATGAAAGTCATCATACTCTAAGTTTAGCTCGCCCATTGGGTCTTCACGGTGCGCATCAAAGCCTGCTGAAACTAAAATAAGCTGAGGTTTGAACTTTTGTATAGCAGGCAACCAACTGGCTTCAATTGCCCGACGAAACTCTAAGCTACCTGAATGCGCGTCTAGTGGCGTATTAATAATGTTTTCCCATTCTGATTTAGCATAGCGCCAAGGGTAGAAGGGATCTTGAAAGCTTGAACAGACTAAGACGCGAGGGTCGTTTTGGAAAATATCGACCGTGCCATTACCGTGGTGAACATCAAAGTCAACAATGGCAACCCTGTCTAGCTTATGATGCTCTAAAGCATGCAGTGCACCAACTGCAACGTTGTTATAAAAACAAAATCCCATGCTTTCTACCCGCTCAGCATGGTGGCCGGGTGGGCGAACTGCACAAAAAACGTTATTTGCTTGCTTGTGAAAAACTTGATCAACACCACGAACAACAGCGCCAGCTGCATAAGAAGCGGCTTCTAATGACCTAGGGCCAAGCAGCGTTTCATCTTCAATGGTTGTGAAGCCTTGTTCTGGTAGGCTAAGTTGCAACGAACGAACATGCGCCTGCGGATGAGCACGGTACAACTGTTCTTCTGTAACAGGACATGCTTTATATTGCGTTAACTGGTCCATTAAACCACTAAGCTTTAATTGTTCAATGATTGCATTTAAACGCATAGGGTTTTCAGGGTGCCAAGGCCCCATATCATGCAGGGCGCAGTCCTCGTGGGTAATGAATGATGTAAGCATGTATAAGATCCGTTTAATTTTTCTAGGGTTCAATCTTGCAGCAGACTAATGGATACTGGGCAAACGCCACAGGGTTTGCAAGAATATTCAGTAAATAAAGCCAAATTCAGGCAAGGAGTTAAGGTGAGCACACGTTTCTTAAAGTACTTTTTTGAACCTGCCAGCATTCTAGTGATTGGAGCTTCAGAAAAAAACTTCAGTCTGGGTGGTCAGGTAGTAGCCAATATGCTAGATGCCAAATTCGCCGGTGATATTTATGTCGTGAACCCCAAACCTTATGTGGCAGTGCATGGCTGTCCTTGTTTTCGTGCTATTAGCGACTTGCCTAAAGTACCGGATTTGGCCGTAGTCTGCTCCCCTGCCAGCAGCGTTCCTGATGTGGTCGCTGAATTAGGCCGCTTTGGTGTAAAAGCTGCTTTAGTGCTGACTTCTGGGCAAGGGCATCGCCAAACTAACTATAAAGCCCGCCTATTAGAAGCGGCTCAAACATCGGGTATCCGAGTAATGGGACCTGAGTGTATGGGCATTTTAGTGCCTTCTAAAAAACTTAATGCTAGCTATGCGCCACAAAACATTAAAGCCGGTAAAGTGGCTTATATTGGTCAATCAGGCATGTTAGGTAATGCCATTATTGACTGGGCAAATGGTCGTGGCATTGGCTTTTCACACCTAATTAGCTTAGGCGACAGTGTTGACGTGCGCTTAGCAGACGTGATTGATTACATTAACCGCTATTCTGGGGCACAGGCCATTTTACTGCACCTAGAAAATGTGCCTGATTCGCGCCACTTTATGACGGCAGTGCGTGAGGCTTCTCGTAATAAGTTAGTGTTAGTCATTAAATCTGGGCGCACGGTAGAAGCGCAAGACAACCCAGAGGTGTTTACCCCTGGCATTATGAACCGAGACCCTATTTTTGATGCAGCTTTTTCGCGGGCTGGTATGGTGCGAGTCGACAACAGCGAAGAATTGTTTGATGCCCTAGAAACATTAACCCGTATGCGCCCAGTGCGTGGTGGCCGCCTAGCCATTATTAGCAACGGCTTAGGGCCTAGCATGTTGGCAGTCGATCGCTTAATTCACCAAGGCGGTGAATTGGCAAAGCTAAGCGATGAAACTGAGGCAAAGCTACAAGATTGGCTACCTAGCGATAGGCAAAGGGTTAATCCTTTAGATTTAGGGGGTGGCGCAACGCCACAAATGTTTGTTGAAGCCATTCAAATGGTGTCTGAAGACCCTAGCGTAGATGCTGTGCTAGTGGTTCATGCACCCACCCGTTTAGCGCCCAGTAAAAGTACCGCTTTGGCGTTAATTGCTAATAAAAAACTATTTAAGCGTAACCTTTTAACCAGCTGGATGGGGTTAGAACATGCTTTTCCTGCTAGGCATGAATTTAACCTAGCGGGTATTCCAACTTACCTTTCACCAGAAAAAGCCGTGCAAGCGTTTATGCACTTGGTTAATTACCAGCGTAACCAACAGTTGTTACAAGAAATACCCCCTTCATTGCCTTTTGAAACCACTAGCGAAGCCAGAAAAGAAGTGCGTGAAATGCTAGAACAGGTGGTTGCAACGGGTCGTAACCATTTAAGTCACGAAGAAACCCATCGGCTTTTAACCGCTTACGGCATTGAAGTTGCGCCGGTGCTTTACCCTAAAACTGTAGAGCAAGCCGTCGAAATGGCAGCGCAGTTTTCTGGCGCTAAAGCATTAAAAGTTAACCACAAGCACAATTCTTATCCTTTTGTGTACCGCAAGCACCCTAATCGGCTTTCTACTGGGCTTTTACAGGATTTAGAAACGGAAGAAGATGTTCGCAAAGGCGCTGAGCACTTGCTTGAAAAAGTCCGAGAAAAATTTCCCGACAGCGAGTTTCATTCTTACGTATTACAACCTATGCAGCGCGGCAAGCATTCCATGCAGCTGAACGTAGGTATTACACGTGACCCACTATTTGGCCCTATCATTGTGTTTGGGATTGGTGGCTATAAAGTGAATATTTTAGTGGATCGTCAAGTGGCATTGCCGCCTTTAAATATAAGCTTGGCACAAAACTTGATTATGCGTAGCCATGCTGGGAAATTAATTAAAGAACACAGCCGTAATCCCGATGGCGATTTAGAAAGAGTGGGTACTTTGCTAGTTAAGCTTTCGCAGTTGTGTTCTGATATGCCTCTTATTAAAGGTTTAGAAATCAACCCTTTGTTGTTAAATAGCAATGAAATGTTTGCGATTGATGTGCAGTGCGATTTAGGGTCGCCTGCTTACCATGCAATTATGCCCTACCCTGAAGATTTACGAAAAACCGTGCAATTAAAAGACGGAAGGGCAGTTGAAGTGCGTCCAATACGCGGCGAAGATGCCGTGGCTTTATTGCGTTTCCACAGCCGTTTATCGGAAGAAAGCATACGTTTTCGCTATTTCCATAATAAAGCTGATTTAACTAAGCGTGACCTCTCGTTGTTAACGCAAATTAACTACGATCGACAAATGGCGTTTATTGCTGAAGAATTGCTTGAAGATGGTGGACGAGAAATTTTGGGCGTGTCGCGCGTTTGGACAGATCCAGACAATATTCGTACCGAGTTTTCAGTGATTATTCGTGATGATTTACAAGGCTTAGGCTTAGGTTCACTGCTGATGAATGCCATTATTGATTATTCACGCAGCGTTGGCACGCTAGAAATGATTGGTAAAATTATGGTCGAAAACCACCCCATGCGCGGCCTAATGAAGTATTTAGGTTTTAAAGCGACTTATAACATGGACGAACAGGTGATTGACGCAGTGCTGCCGCTTAACAAACCTACCACTGAATGGCAGCAGCACCGCTTAAATAACGCTGTTGATTAACAAGTGCTTAATTAATAAATACTATTAACTAAGGCGCTAAACGCTCTCTAACCCAGAGTTGGGTTTCTAGGTTTTGTGTGAATCTTAGGCGGTCGTGTAAACGGCTAGGTTGGCCTTGCCAAAACTCAATCGCGGTGGGGATAACCTGATAGCCGCCCCAGTGTTCAGGGCGTGGTAAAGGTTCAACACCTTGATATTGTTGGGTTAGCTCAGCTTCGCGCTGAGTTAACACGTCACGACTAGCAATCTTCTGGCTTTGTTCTGAAACCCAAGCGCCTAACTGACTTTCGCGCGGGCGACTGGTGTAATAAGCATCAGAATCGGCAGCACTCAGTTTTTGAACAACGCCTTCAATTCTGACTTGGCGCTCTAATAGCTCCCACCAAAACAACAAAGAGCAACGGGGGTTGTGGTTTAACTCTTTTCCCTTGTCACTGGCATAGTTAGTGTAAAATACCCAGCCTTGTTGTTTAGAAAAGCCTTTAAGAAGTACAGTACGTGCTTTTGGCTGTCCTTCTGTATCAACCGTTGCTAGAGTCATAGCATTAGGGTCAAGGGTTTCTGTTTTTGCAGCATCGGCTATCCAAGTATTAAACAAGGCAAAGGGACAGTCACCTGCATTTGCTTCTGCTAGGTCGTTTGCAGCATAAACACGGCGCATATCAGCTAAATCACGATTCATCTTGCTATCCTCTTGCGGTAAAGTAAGACAATTAATCTATTTAAAAATAATTTAGGAGTTTTTTATTAATGACACAACCTAATTCAAACAAGAATATCAAAGTCTGGGACTGGTCTATACGAATATTTCACTGGTCTTTGCCTACTTTGATCTTTTTACTTTGGTTTTCGCAAGATCAAGGCGAAATGGATAGGCACTTTTTATTCGGAAAAATACTACTAGGTATGTTGGTATACCGTTTTATTTGGGGAATTATAGGCACACCCTACGCACGCTTTAAGCATTTTTTATACGGGCCTAAAGCTTTTATACACTATGGTAAAAACTTTTTTTCAAAAAGTAAGCCGCGCTACCTAAGCCATAACCCACCGGGTGGTTTTATGGTGTTGGTGCTGTTGGGTGCTGTCAGTTTTCAGTTAGTTACTGGGCTTTTTACCACCGACGACATTTTTTTTAGTGGGCCTTTGTACGATAGCGTCAGCAGAAGCGTGTCTGAGTCGATGACCAAATGGCACTACACTTTTTTTAACTGGCTGTTGGTATTAATTGGCTTGCACTTGTTTGCGATTGCTTTGTATAAATGGCTGGGTGAAGGCTTGGTTAAAGCTATGTTTAGCGGTGAAAAAGAAGCGTCTGAAAAAGATGAAGACTTGCTGACAGCAGAGGCTACACAAGCTGCTTTCCCTTGGCTGCGCTTTTGCTTTGCAGTGGCTATTGCTGTAAGCGTTGTATTGGTTGTGTTTAGTTTTGGCTAGTTGAAAATAAAAAACCACCACTTTTAAAAGTGGTGGTTTTTAAACTACTTACTAAATAACTAACTATTTAGCGCGGTAGTCGTCGTGACAACCTTTACAACCCTGTAAAACAGCACCAACGGCTGGACGCGCTTTGGCAAGGTTAAAATCAGGCTTAGATGAAGCTTCAATCAGCTCACCTAAAGCTTTACCAAAAGCATTGCCTTTAGCGCCCATACCTTCCATATCCTTCCAAGCAGCTGGCTTTAGCTTAGTGCCTTTAACATCTTTAGTGGCAGGAAAGTAAGTTTCGCCAAGCATAGGTGCAACAGCAGCAATGTTCATGGCGCGTTTGTTGATTTCAGCAGCATCAAAAGCAATTTTGCCTTGCGACATAGCACCCATCACACCTGTTTGCGCAGCGAATACTTGGTAGATTGACTGACGGTACTTAACCGCATCTTCAGGCTTGAATAAATCTGCAGCTTGCACTGAAGCACTGCCTAAAAGGGTGAGTGTTGCAGCAGCAATAATTTTTTTCAGCATAGCGAGGAACTCCATTTATTTTATATGTTCATAAGAGGTTACTTAAACAACAAAGGACTTTACAATAAAACTTAGCTTTGAGCAAAATTTAGTGACTAGTCAGTTAATGAGTATATTTAAAGTATTTTTATATCAAGAAAACAATCGTGCTTTTAGACTAAATATCTTGCCTTGGGTGCTAAAAGCCTTGTTTCTAAGGCTGTTCAAATGGTACAAGACTGTTATTATACTAATACTTGTGCCTAAAAAGTTTTCTTGGGTTAAGCAAAATAAACGATGTAACTAACTCTTAAGGATCGCAATATGGATCTTGCTACAATTCTTGGCTTGGTACTGGGCTTTACGCTCATTATTTTAGCAATCCTCACCAGTTCTGAAATCAGTATTTTCATTGACGTTGGAAGTATCTTAATCGTAATTGGTGGTACTTTTTCCGCTGCTTTAATTAAATTTAGCGTACAAAGCTACTTAACAGGCATCAAAGAAGGTGTAATAACTGCTTTTTTTGACCGTAGTGACAACCCTCGTGAAATCATTGCTTTAGCTAACCGTTTATCACGCATTGCGCGTCGTAATGGTTTGCTTGGCCTAGAAGATGAGCCTATTGACAACCCTTTTTTCCAAAAGGGTGTGCAAATGTGCGTAGATGGTAGTGCGCCTGAATTTATTCAAGAAGTTCTGCAAAAAGAAATGCTTCTAACCATCGACCGTAAGTCGATTGCTGAAAAAGTGTTTCGTGCTTTTGGCGACTTAGCCCCTGCTTTTGGTATGATTGGTACGCTAGTTGGCTTAATTGCTATGCTAAGTAACCTAGATGACCCTAGCGCCTTAGGCCCTGGTATGGCGATGGCACTTATCACCACGCTTTATGGTTCGGTATTGGCTCAGTTAGTTTTCATTCCTTTGGCAGACAAGCTAGAAATGAAAAGTGATGAGTTAAGAAATAACATGTCATTAATTGTTGACTCAGTTATGGGTATTTACAACGGTATGAACCCACAAGTGCTGGATGAGTTACTTGAGACCTACCTGCCTGAATATCAGCGTGGTGCCATGAATATGACTGAAGAGATAGAGTAAGCATTTATGAGTTCTAATGGTGGATTGCCGCAAA
>CAYJCB010000007.1:33902-36958 GCA_964368615.1 uncultured Halomonadaceae bacterium
ATGACTGAAGAGATAGAGTAAGCATTTATGAGTTCTAATGGTGGATTGCCGCAAAAAAAGAAGAAAGAAGTTAAAGGTACTCCAATCGCAACTTGGATGGTAACTTTCGCTGACATGATGACGTTGCTGTTAGTTTTCTTTGTACTTATCTTGTCTTTTTCTACCATGGAGGTTGAACGCTTTCGTGCTGTTTCTATGGCCCTACAGAACTCTTTTGGTTTTCAAATGATGAATCCCTTAAAGATGATTCCGGTAGATAATCCACCCCGTACTGAAAATATTATTGCACCTATCAAACCTGAGCCGCCCACCACTGAAAACACGGGTGCGGAAAATCAGTTAGATACATTAGGTAATCGCCTACAAACTAACTTTGTTGACGAAATTGAACGTGGACTTATTATTGTTGAACAAGATGAAGACCATATCATTATTCGTTTCCCTGACGATGCTGCTTTTGGCTCGGGAAGTGATTGGTTAGAACCACAAATGGTGCCAATTATTCAGCGCGTGGGTGATTTGATTTCAGAGTTTGAAATGTACGTTATTGTAGGCGGTCATACCGACAATATACCCATGAATTCAAGTCGCTACCGTTCTAATTGGGAATTGTCTTCTGCCCGTGCGACTTCGGTTGCTCACGAGCTAACTTGGATGAGTGATTTGAACGAAGAATACCTTTACGTCGTAGGTAACGGTGATGCTAGGCCGCTAGCTTCTAACGCTACTCCAGAAGGTAGAATTAGTAACCGCCGTGTTGAAATTCTATTGATGGAACGTGACTTAACTGAAGAGCGTGAAGTTTTTCAGGGTATTCAACAGATTCCAACTTACCGCTAGTTAGCTAGTTATAAAAATTAAAACCTGCTGTTCTTAACGGACTAGCAGGTTTTTTTATGTCTAACTTTCATACTTAAATATACAATTTTTGCCAGCGACGCTGCTGCCAAATTTTAATAAATATGACTGAGTTAATCAGTCGATAAGCCAGTTGAAAAATCCAAATGCCTAGCAAACCCCATTGAAAATAAATACCAAACAACCAAACAGCAGGCAAAAATACTAGCCACTGCATTAAAAGGCTAATTTGCATTGCCAGTCGTTGCGCCCCTGCACCCTGTAAAGCTTGGTTAAAAACAATCGCAGCAGCATCAAGGGTAATCATAATGCCAGTTAGCATTAAAGGAATTTTACCCAAGGCAATTAAATGCGGTTGGTGTAAAAATAACCCAAGAATCATTTCTGGAACTAGCAGCATCGGCAAGCTTAAAATAGCCAGCAGCACTATGGCTAAACGCATGCCTTCCCAACCCCAGCGGTGGGCTTCTTCTTGTTGATTTTCACCAAGGCTGTGGCTAACCAAGGTCATGGCTGCCATGCCTAAACCCACACCGGGCAAAATTAACAACAGCGATAAATGCACCAAAATATGCCCAACAGCCACGCTGGCGGTGCTTATTTGTCCTAAAAACCAAAACAAAACCGCGTAACTTACCGCAAATAAAAACTGTTGCAGCGAGTTGGGTGCAACAAGGCGCAGCATTTGCCAAACAAGGTTAAAAGTGGGTAATTTAACTAAAAAACCATTAGGGCAAGCATTGCGCCAAGTTAACCAGCACCAGACTAGAGCACCAGCAGTCACCGACAAACTAGTGCCCAAAGCCGCACCACTCGCTCCTAAAGCTGCTACGCCTAAGCCGCCATGAATTAGCCAAACGCTAAGTAGAATATTTAACGCATGGGTAAAAAGAATAATTCGAAAATAAACGCCAGTTTGCTGAATGCCATGCCAATAACCGCGAAAACACAAGGTTAAAGCAACGGGTAATAAAGCAATTACACGCCATTGAAAGTAATCTGTCGCAATGGCTTGCACTTCAGGATTCTGATTAATTAACGCAATCCACCCGTTAGCATTGAACCAGCCCAGCAAACTTAAAGGCAAAGTAACTAACAAAGCTAAAAGAATAGCAGCATTTAAAGGAAGGGCGCGAATGGCGTATTGCTTAGCACCGTGTCGCCTTGCAACTTGGGATTGCACGCCAGAACTGAGTCCAGCAAGCAAGGCTGACAACATAAAAATAGCGTAACCGCCCACCCCCACGCCAGCCAGAACAGTTTCGCCTAAATTGCCAACCAGCACAGCATCGACTAGGTTTAATAAACTCTGGCTTAGCATTCCTCCCATAATGGGCAGGGCTAAAGCCAGAATTTTTTTTCTACGCTCTACAGGTTGCACGTTGCTGGTGTTTAAGATGTGAGTCTTTAAGATGCGAGCAACGTTTAAGCTTGGTCAGGATCATAGCTAAGTGCTGGCGTTAACCAACGCTCTAGCGTGTCTGCAGGCATATTTTTATGCTTGGCAGCAGATTCCACTTGGTCACGGGTAATTTTTCCTAGGTTAAAATACTTACTTTTAGGGTGAGAAAAATACCAACCAGACACGGCAGCAGTAGGGTACATGGCAAAGCTTTCAGTTAAAAATAAACTGGTGTGTTCAGTGGCATTTAACAGCTCAAACAAGCCTTCTTTTTCAGTATGGTCAGGGCAGGCTGGGTAACCTGGTGCTGGGCGAATACCTTGATAGGCTTCTTTAATTAAATCGGTGTTATCCAGTTTTTCATCGCTAACATAGCCCCAAAATTCTTTACGCACTCGCTGGTGTAAGCATTCTGCAAAGGCTTCGGCTAAACGGTCTGCCAAGGCTTTTAACATAATGGCGCTATAGTCATCTAGTTTGCCTTCGTAAATTTTGGCAAGTTCGTCAACGCCTATGCCAGAAGTTACCGCAAAACCGCCCACCCAGTCAGGAATGCCGCTTTCTTTAGGGGCAATAAAGTCAGCTAACGATTTACAAAAGCCTTCTTTATCCGGCGTTTGTTGACGTAAATGGGTTAAGCGTTTAATTACCGTTTGGCGACTTTCATCGGCGTAAACTTCAATAACATCATCGCCAACGCTATTGGCTGGCCAAATGCCAAATACGCCTCTGGCTTCAATTTGTTTGTTGCTGATAATTTCTTTCAGCATGGCTTGTGCATCAGCAAAAAGTTTAA
>CAYJCB010000007.1:37058-38266 GCA_964368615.1 uncultured Halomonadaceae bacterium
CTAACTTGCTCGTATTCTTCACGAACATTTTCCATAAACGCGGGTTTATGTTCATCAGAAAGCAAATTACTTGCCACACCTACCGCACGAGAAGCATCGCTAACGTAAACTACGGCTTCGTTATAATGCGGGTCAATTTTTACTGCGGTGTGTGCTTTTGAAGTAGTTGCGCCACCAATCATTAACGGAATGGTAAAACCTTGGCGCTGCATTTCTTTAGCAACGTTGACCATTTCATCTAAAGAAGGCGTGATAAGGCCAGACAAACCAATAATATCGACGTTTTCTTCACGGGCTTTGTCTAGAATTTTGTTGGCGGGTACCATCACGCCCATATCAATCACTTCGTAGTTATTACACTGCAACACTACGCCGACAATGTTTTTACCAATATCGTGAACATCGCCCTTAACCGTTGCCATTAAAATCTTGCCTTTGGTTTGCACCACGCCTGATTTTTCAGCTTCAATAAAGGGAATAAGAATCGCAACGGCTTGTTTCATTACACGCGCAGACTTAACTACCTGCGGTAAGAACATCTTTCCTTCACCAAACAAGTCACCCACCACGTTCATACCCGCCATTAACGGGCCTTCGATAACGTGAATTGGGCGGTCGGCTTGCTGGCGAGATTCTTCTACATCGACATCAATAAAAGCCGTAATCCCCTTAACTAAAGCATGAGAAATACGCTCGTTAACGGGCAGCTTGCGCCATTCTAAATCTTCTTTTTTCTCTGCGGTTGAACCATCACCACGGTACTTATCAGCTAAATCTAGCAAACGTTCAGTACCATCATCACGGCGGTTGAGTACCACATCTTCAACGGCATCGCGCAATTCAGCGGGTAAATCATCGTACATAGCCAACTGACCAGCGTTAACAATACCCATGCTCATGCCTACTTTAATGGCATGGTATAAAAATACTGAGTGAATCGCTTCACGAACGGGATTGTTACCACGGAAGGAGAAAGAAACGTTAGACACACCACCAGAAATCATCGCATGAGGCAGGTTGTTGTGAATCCATTCGGTCGCCTGAATAAAATCAACACCGTAGTTATTATGTTCTTCTATGCCCGTGGCAATCGCAAACACGTTGGGGTCAAAAATAATATCTTCAGCAGGGAAGCCAATTTCATCAACCAGCAAACGGTAAGCCCTTTCACAAATCTCAGTTTTACGCTGAAACGTATCGGCTTGGCC
>CAYJCB010000008.1:0-1168 GCA_964368615.1 uncultured Halomonadaceae bacterium
GGTACCGGCGATTTAACCTTGCAGTTTTCGCGCCTAGTGGGTGATGAAGGCGAAGTGATTTTGGCGGATATTAACGCTTCCATGTTAAAAGTGGGGCGTGACCGTTTATTAGACAAGGGCTATGGCGGCAACATTAAGTTTGTGCAAGCCAACGCCGAAGCTTTGCCTTTTCCAGACAATCATTTTGATGTAATTACTATTGCCTTTGGTTTGCGCAACGTCACGGATAAAGACAAAGCGTTAAAAGATATGGCACGTATTCTTAAACCCGGTGGGCGTTTATTGGTGTTAGAGTTTTCTAAACCCACTAACCCAATTATGTCGAAAGCTTATGATTTGTATTCGTTTACTGCTTTGCCCTTGATGGGTAAGTTGTTGGCGGGTGATAGTGATTCTTACCGCTATTTAGCTGAATCCATTCGTATGCACCCAGACCAAGAAACGCTAAAAGGCATGATGGAAACTGCTGGATTAAGCGAAGTGGAATACCACAATATGACCTCGGGCGTGGTTGCGCTGCACCGTGGCATTAAGCTGTAATAAAGCCAATTTAAGGAAGCTAACACTTTATGCAATTACCTTTAAGCGTGTTAACAGCGTTAGAAAGCTTAATCAACCCTTTATTAAGGCAAGCTGTGGCGCAAGAAGGTGCTGCTGCCGCTGCGTTAAAAACCCTTCAAGGTAGCTGCATTGAATTTCAAGTCAGTGGCTTAAATTTGCAAGTTAGGCTGCAAGTTAGCAGTGATGGTTTTTACTTGTATCGCCAAAGTGATGAACCTGCTGATGCTTGGATTCTTGCCTCGCCAAAAGTTTATTTGCAAATGGCGACCAGTAAAGATGCCAACAGTATTTTGTTTGGATCGCAAGTCACTATTGGCGGCAACACCTACTTGTTGGAAGTGTTGCAAGAGTTAATTGCTGGTTTAGGTTTAGATACCAAAGAATTAATTAGCCGTGTTGCAGGGCCTTTGCCTTTGGCTTCAATTCAAGCCGGTTTTAGCCAGCTATTGCAGTTTGGGCAACGCTTTACGGGTTCTGCCAGTGCTGATGTAAAATCTTACATTGATGATGAAGCTGGCTTATTAGCTGGTAAAGACAGTTGGCACCTTGCTGAAGATAGCCTGCACGAACTTAGGTTAGACGTTGACCGTTTAGACGCGCGTATTAG
>CAYJCB010000008.1:1268-13589 GCA_964368615.1 uncultured Halomonadaceae bacterium
GCACGAACTTAGGTTAGACGTTGACCGTTTAGACGCGCGTATTAGCTTGTTAGAAAACAGCTTGTTAGAAGGCAGCTTGTTAGAAACATCAACCGCAGCAGCAGGAGAAGAATAAGTGGGACGCTTACGCCGTACTTTTCGTATTGCTTGGATTACTTTGCGCTACCGCTTAGATACTTTAATTCCTGTTGAGCGTTTGCCCTTTGCGCTGGCTTTATTGATGCGTTTAAACCCTGCACAGTTGTTCCCTTTGGGTAATTATACCCGTGGCGAACGCTTGTGTTTAGCCTTGGAAGAATTAGGTCCAATTTTTACTAAATTTGGGCAGATGCTATCCACGCGCCGTGATTTATTACCGCCTGATATTGCCGATGAGCTTAGAAAGCTGCAAGACCAAGTATCGCCTTTTCCAGCTGCACAAGCCAAAGCCACCATCGAAAAAGCCTTGGGTATGTCGGTTGAAGAAGCTTTTGCTGAATTTGAAAGCGAAGCGTTGGCTTCTGCTTCGGTAGCACAAGTACACGCTGCTAAGCTGCACACTGGTGAGAACGTGGTGGTTAAGGTGATTCGCCCCGGTGTGGAAAAAATCATTAAACAAGACGTGCAGCTTTTGTATATGCTGGCGCGTTTAATGCTGCGTCTAGTGCCCGATGCGCACCGTTTACACCCTGTTGAAGTGGTAGCAGATTACGATATTAGCTTAATGGACGAGCTGGATTTACAAAAAGAAGCCGCCAACACTTCGCAGCTAAAACGTAATTTTTTGAATTCGCCTTTGCTGTATGTGCCAGCGATTCATTGGTCGTTTACGCGTAAAAACTTGATGGTGCAAGAGCGTATTTATGGCGTGCCGATTGCCGAGCTAGATGTGGTTAGGTCGCATAAAGTGAACATGAAAAAGCTGGCGGAACGGGGTGTTGAAATTTTCTTTACCCAAGTGTTTCGGGATAACTTTTTTCATGCCGATATGCACCCAGGTAATATATTTTTAGATACCAGCAAGCCAGAAAGCCCACGTTATATAGCGATTGACTGCGGTATTGTTGGTTCGTTAAGCGTAGAAGACCAAAACTATTTAGCCCGTAACTTGCTGGCTTTTTTTAAGCAGGATTACCACGAAGTAGCGCGTTTGCACATAGAATCAGGCTGGGTGGGTGAAGGTACACGCGCCAATGAATTTGCTGCTGCTATTCGTGCTGTGTGTGAGCCTATTTTTGAAAAGCCGCTGAAAGACATTTCGTTTGGGCAGGTGTTGTTAGGGTTATTTCAAACAGCACGGCGCTTTAATATGGAAGTACAACCGCAGCTAGTGCTGTTGCAAAAAACCTTGTTGAACATTGAAGGTTTAGGTCGCCAGATTTACCCAGAATTAGACTTGTGGACAACGGCTAAGCCTTTTTTAGAAAACTGGATGAAAAAGCGAATTGGCCCGCAGGGTATTTTGAAAAAAATGCAAGAAAAATTACCCGATTGGTTAGAAATGGTGCCAGAATTACCGCAACTAGCGCATGAAGGCTTAATGCAGGTGCGTAATTTACAGCAAGATCAGCTAGAGCAGCGTTTAGCCTTGGCTAAAATTAGCGAAGAAATGGCGCGTAATCGGCGGCGCAATGGCCAGTTATTAGTGGGTAGTTTGTTGCTAACCTTAGGTCTGTTTACTGGCGTTGGCGATCAGATTCTTCCTTACTTTGAAGGTGAGTGGCAGCCTTGGCTAGTTGCAGGGGTTGGTCTTTTAGTGTTGCTAAGGCGTTAGATGGCTGGTGTAGTTAGCGCATATTCATTATGCTGCATGGATACTTTTAACTAAATAATTTTGATTGAACAAGGTTACTATTTTAATGAGTGATATTCTTCAACAACTGGCAGTTACTTTACAAGAGCGCAAGCAGGCGGCTAGCCCGCAGGGTTCTTACGTTGCCCAGCTGCATTCTAAAGGCTTAAATAAAATTCTAGAAAAGGTGGGTGAAGAGGCTGTTGAAACAATTCTAGCCGCTAAAGATGCGCAGGTGTCGGGCAGTAAAGATGAGGTGATTTCTGAAACAGCTGACCTTTGGTTTCATTCCTTGGTTATGTTGTCGCATTTAGGCATTAGCCACCAAGACGTGTTAAATGAGCTAGCGCAGCGCATGGGTATTTCTGGCCTAGATGAAAAAGCCAGTCGCAGTAAGTAATAACCAATTAACCGTATTCTGATTAACAGCAGGAGATAATTATGGGCTTCGGTGGCATTAGTATTTGGCAGCTTCTTATTGTATTGGGCATCGTGGTGCTGATTTTTGGAACGAAAAAATTTCGTAGCCTAGGCAGTGATTTGGGCAGTGCTGTAAAAGGTTTTAAATCTGCGATGCAAGATGGCGAGAAAGGCAGTGATAAGGAAACCGAGGCTGATAACTTACAGAAAAAAACTGTAGATAAAGATGCAATCGACGTGACCGCAACTAAAGTAAATCAGGAGCAGGAGCGCAAATAAGCGCCCTAGTCTATGTTTGATATTGGCTTTTTTGAATTAGTGGTGATTGCCGTTGTGGGGCTATTAGTTCTAGGCCCGCAGCGTTTGCCGCAAGCAGTGCGAACCCTAGGTTTATACCTAGGGCGTATTCGCAAAATGGTGTCTGGCATTCAGCAAGAAGTGAATGAGCAGTTGCAGCTAGAAGAAATGCGTGAGCGTTTAGCCGAGCACGAGAAAAAAGTGCGCAGCGGCTTGTTAGAAGCAGAACAAGAACTTGCCGCAGAAATGGACTTGCAGCAAGTAGCAGGTGAAGAAGCGCCGCAAGCTTCTGTTGATAAAAGTGCTAAGAAGCTTTCTCTTGATAAAGCTTCTGACAATAAAGCTTCTGCTAGTCAATCTAAGGATATAAACCAGTGAGCGATTCAGACTTACAGCCTACCAATGCCAGTAATGCGCCTTTGATTGAGCACCTTATTGAGTTGCGGTCACGCGTTTTACGCATTGTGTTGTCGGTGTTGGTGGTGTTTTTATGTTTGTTCTATTTTGCTAACGATATTTACTTATTTATTTCTGCACCGCTGCGCTCAATTTTGCCTGAAGGGGCGCAGATGATAGCAACAGAAGTTGCTTCGCCTTTTTTAGCGCCTTTTAAGTTGACTTTATTTACCGCATTTTTAGTTAGCGTACCCTATATTTTGTATCAAATATGGAGTTTTATAGCGCCTGCTTTATATGAGCATGAGAAAAAGTTAGCCTTCCCTTTATTGGGTTCCAGTATTGTTTTGTTTTATGCGGGCATGGCATTTGCTTATTATGTTGTCTTTCCTTTGCTGTTTGCTTTTTTTACTAAGGCAGCACCTGAAGGAGTGACGGTTATGACCGATATAAATTCTTATTTAAGCTTTGTATTAAAATTGTTTTTTGCATTTGGTTTGGCGTTTGAAATTCCTGTTGCCACAGTTTTATTGGTGTTGGCAGGTATTACGAGTGTTGAAGGCTTAGTTGCAAAACGTCTTTATGTTATTTTAGGTTGCTTTGTAGTAGGAATGTTACTTACGCCACCTGATATATTTTCACAAACCTTATTAGCTATTCCTATGTGGCTGTTATTTGAAGTAGGTATATTGATTTCAAGATTATTGCCTAAGACTAAGGTTGAAGACTAAACAAGAGGTTTACATTTAAAAACATAAATTAAGTAGGTATTGGTGTTTTTATTGCTTTGTATCAATTGTTAAGTTAACGAATCTTGATATAAATTAACTAAATGGAATGCCAAAGCAGGCAGACGGAGTCGATGATGGTAGATGCTAGTAAAGTGTTGTATGAAGATGATGACCACCAATACATTTGGTTTGGTTGGGAAGATCCTGATACAGAAGAAAGCTTGGTGCAGTCCAATCAGGTGCTGGTCGTTAACCAAGGTCAAGGTTATTTGTTTGACCCAGGTGGCGCTTTTATTTTTGCAGAAGTTGCAGCTGAGGTGAATAAATATTTACCTCTCGACCAGATTCGTTATTTGATAGCAACGCACCAAGATCCTGATGTACTTTCTTCTGTTACCTTGTGGTTAAAAGCAACTAATGCACGTCTTTTGGTGTCGCGCTTATGGGTACGCTTTGTATCGCATTTTGGTTTTAGTGACAACAGCCGCCTGATTGCGATTGAAGACCGTGGCAAGATGATTAAGCTGCCAGCAGGTGGCGATATAGTTATGTTGCCTGCGCATTTTTTACACAGTGAAGGTAACTTTAGTTTTTACGACAGCCGTTCTAAAATCCTTTTTTCGGGTGATATAGGTGCTGCTGTTTTTCCTAAGGGTGAACGTTACCTAATGGTTGAAGATTGGGAAAAACACTTAACTTACACTGAAGGCTTCCATAAACGCTATATGGGTAATAATGCAGCTTTGCGAAAATGGGTATCTATGATTCGCCAATACCCTGTTGAAATGATTGTACCTCAGCATGGCGCAATTATTGGTAAAGAGCACATACCTAAATTTTTAGATTGGTTAGAAGGCTTACAGTGTGGAACTGATCTCTTAGATGAATATTACGGCTTTTAAGTTGACTCAGTGGTAGTTACATAATCATGCATTTGCTCTAGAGTAGTTAAAATAAAAATAAGGAAGAAACTAATAGGAGCCTGTCAAAATGAATAAAAACCTAGACGATGACCGTTTGCTTTATGAAGACGACGAACATCAGTTCGTATGGTTTGGTTGGGAAGAAGAGGAAGGGTCTAATTCCTTTGTGCAAACTAATCAGTGTTTAATTATTAATGGTGGAGAGGGTTACTTATTCGACCCAGGTGGCACTTATGTGTTTCACCATGTGTTGGAACAGGTAACGCGCTACATTCACCCACGCCAATTAACCACCATGATAGCAACGCATCAAGACCCTGACGTGTGTTCGTCTGCACCTTATTGGATGAAAGCCACCGATGCTAAGTTGCTGATTTCAAACTTGTGGTTACATTTTGTCTCGCATTTTGGCTTAGATGAACCAGAAAGGGTAATTCCTATTCCTGACAAAGGCGCTAAATTGCGTTTGCCAACCGGCGATCATTTGCTTATTTTGCCAGCGCACTTTTTACACAGCGAAGGTAATTTCAGTATTTTTGATGAGCGTTCGGGTATTTTATTTACCGGCGATATTGGTGCTTCTATTTACCCTAAAGGTGGGCGTGAAATATTCGTTGAAGATTTTGAAGCACACAAAGCTTTTATGGCACCTTTTCATAAGCGTTATATGCACTCAAATGCGGTATGTAGGCTTTGGGTGTCAACAATTAGAGCCTTGCCAACCAAGGTGAAGATGATCGTGCCGCAGCATGGGGCAATGTTTCAGGGTGATCAAGTAGAAGCTTTTTTAACTTGGTTTGAAGAGTTGCAGTGTGGTAGTGATTATTTAAATGCTATCTACGCTGATCAGCCTTTTTAGGCGACAGACTGACTGCAAGGATAAGCTATGTTTTTGCGTGATTTTGAATTATCAAGAATAACGCCTGAACACCTGTTAGTAGATCAACCCGTACCTTGGGCGATCTACGATGAGTTTGGCAAGTTATTAATGGCTAAGGGTTCTATTTTGCGCTCCGACAGGCAAAAAGAAATCCTTACGCGAGTAGGTTTATTTGCTGAAGAAATACTGCCTGACCCAGAAAGTCTGATACCTCAGCCGATTAAGTTTCGCCGTAAAGTAAATCCTTTTGCTGAGTTTGATGAGTTGTGCCTGAAGTTAGAAGAGGTTTTTAAGCTAATTGAATTAGAAAACCCTAATGGTACAGTTATTCAGAAGCGGGTTTATGATATTTCAACCCATATTCAAGGCTTGGTTAGTTACGACAGCGATGCTTTATTAGGTGCGGTACATTTGGCGGACCAGTTTCCTTACCATGTACATCACCCAATGCAAATTGCGGTATTAAGCGAACTGATTTTGGAGCGTTTACAGGTAGAACAAGGCGTTCGCTTGTCAGTGTTGGCGGCTGCTTTAACCAGCAACATTGCCATGAACCCTTACCAGCAGCGCTTGCATCAGCAAAAAACACCTTTAAACGATCAGCAACGTGAAGTGATTAATCGCCACCCTTTGCAAAGCGTACAAAAGCTTCAAGCAGCAGGGATTGAGGATTTGCTATGGATAGAGCTAGTCGCGCAGCACCATGAAAAACTAGATGGTACAGGCTATCCACGTAAACTTGAGGGCGATGCGATTCGCCGTGAAGCTAGAATTTTAGCTTTAGCTGATGTATACACGGCTATGGTTACGCACCGTCCTTACCGTAATCCCATCAAGCATAAAGATTCCTTGCGGGATATTTTTACGCAGCGTGGCAGCAAGTTTGACGCTAAACTCACGTTATTGTTTCTAAATGAGTTAGGTGTTTACCCACCAGGTGTTTATGTTAGGTTGAATAATGGTGAGTTAGCTGTCGTTATTGGACGCACGCCTGATCCACGTTCGCCTTTAGTGGCAAGTATTAAGAAGCCAGATGGCGATTTATTTCTATCGCCTCGACGACGTAATACTGGGTCTGAACAGTTTGCTATTCGTACCGCTTGCAATGTAAGTGAGCGTATAAAAATAAATCCAGCTACCCTTTGGGGGATTCAGGCGATTCGTGTTAATAGTATGAATAATGCTGATTTATCAGGTGTGGCAGATTTAATCTAGCAACTTTCATCTAACAAGCCCTGCAAGTTTAAATTTGCAGGGCTTGTTAGATTTACGCCAGCTCTAAAACTTTATCGACCAGCTTAAAAATACCGGCTTTAGCTTCGGTAATCCGCGTTGCCAGCATATAGGCTGGTGTAGTAACAACCTTGTGTTGGTTATCAACCACTATCTCATCGACTGCACAGCTTTTATGCAGTGAACCCATGCTGGTCATAGCACCTTCAACAGCGGCATCTTTTCCAATGGTGCAAAGAATGCCTGGTTGAATCAGTTTGGCAGTAATGGCTGGGGTAATGCACATTAAACCAATCGGTTTTTGGGCCTTGTAAAATGCTTGTACAAAAGCCTGTACATCTTTATCAACCGAACAATCTGCGCCTTCGGTTGCAAAGGTTGAAAAGTTTTTAGCCACCCCAAAACCACCGGGTAAAATTACCGCATCATAGTCTTCAGGCTTGGCAGCAGACAAAGCAATAATCTCGCCCCTAGCTAAACGTGCTGCTTCAACTAATAAATTACGGCTGGCACTGCCACCGGCTTGGCTATCTTTCACTTCTTCGCCCGTTTGGTGATTAATAACCTGCGCTAAAGGTTTGTCGGGGGCAATGAATTGGTAGTCGGCATTATTTTCATCTAAGCGCAGCAGTGTTAATACCGTTTCGTAAATTTCTGCACCGTCATAAACGCCACAACCTGCGATAAGCAAAGCGACTTTCTTTTTCATTATTTTCTCCATTAATAATTAAAAAACATCTACTAAATTTAGCTGTCTATAAGCTAAGTAGCAAACACCAGCAATTAAAAATAGCCTTGGGCTGATATACTCATACCAATATTTAACCATTCATCTTCTATTTTTGTGAGGATTAAAACGTGCAAATTACTCCCCGTCAGTTTCCTGCTACGCGTATGCGCCGTATGCGTGCCGATGATTTTTCGCGTCGTTTGATGCGTGAAACTGAGTTAACACCCAATGATTTTTTAGTGCCTATTTTTGTCCAAGAAGGCAGCAATGCGCGTGACCCCATTCCTTCTATGCCAGGTGTCGAGCGTTTAAGTATTGACCTCTTAGTTAAAGAAGCGCGTGAGTTATCTGCTTTGGGTATTCCAGGTATTGCGCTGTTTCCAGTGGTTGGCGCAGAAGGTAAAAGTAAGTTTGCTGAAGAAGCTTACAATGCCAATGGTTTAGTGCAACGCAGTATTAAAGCAATTAAAGATGCTTTGCCTGAAATGGGTATTATTACCGATGTGGCACTAGACCCCTACACTACGCATGGCCAAGATGGCATTATTGATGCCGAAGGTTATGTATTAAACGACCGTACCGTTGAAACCTTGGTTAAGCAGGGTTTATCACACGCCGAAGCGGGCGCGAATGTGTTAGCACCTTCGGATATGATGGACGGCAGAATTGGTGCGTTACGCCAAGTGCTAGAAAAAGAAAACTTAATTAATACGCGCATTTTGTCTTATGCTGCTAAGTACGCTTCTGCCTATTATGGTCCTTTTCGTGATGCAGTAGGTTCTTCAGCCAACTTAGGTAAAGCCAATAAAGCTAGCTACCAAATGGACCCAGCCAACAGCGATGAAGCCATGCACGAAGTGGCGATGGATTTAGCTGAAGGCGCGGATATGGTCATGGTTAAGCCGGGTATGCCTTACCTAGATATTGTGCGCCGTGTTAAAACCCAATTTGGTGTGCCAACTTTTGTGTACCAAGTTAGTGGCGAATACGCTATGCACATGGCGGCCATTCAAAACGGTTGGTTGTCTGAAGCAGTGATGATGGAAGCTTTAGTGTGCATGAAACGCGCTGGTGCTGATGGCATTTTAACCTACTATGGCAAACGCGCTGCTCAATTATTAAACCAGTAAACAGTTATTAAACCAGTAAAACATCATAAAATAATAGAAATATAATAAAATAGAAGGTAGGGATAGATGACGACAAAAACAGAAGTAGCCAGCAGCTTACCCCGTACTAGTTTGCGAGTTAACCAAAGCAAGTGTGGTGTGCGGCGGCGTAAATCAGATGACAGCATTGATTTAGATGCCGCTGATTTGTATTTTAATCGTGAACTATCCCACCTTCAATTTAATATTCGGGTGCTTGAACAGTCGTTAGATGCTAGTCACCCGCTGTTAAATCGGTTGTTTTTCTTGCTGATATTTTCTAGCAATCTTGATGAATTCTTTGAAATTCGGGTCGCAGGTTTACGTCGCCAAGTGGCGCTGGATAGAGAAAAATCTGCTGCCGATGGTATGCGCCCCACCGAAGTATTAAAAGAAATTTCGCGCGTTTGCCATGAACAGGTTGAGCGCCAATACGCTGTGTTAAATGATGTATTAATTCCAGCCATGGAAGCTGAAAAAATACGTTTTCTGCGCCGCGACCAGTGGACAAAAGAACAAGCCGCTTGGGTAGAAGACTTTTTTAATAATGAAATTCTGCCAGTAATAAGCCCAATAGGTTTAGACCCATCGCACCCCTTCCCACGTTTAGCCAATAAAAGCCTGAATTTTATTGTGTCTTTAAAAGGCAAAGATGCTTTTGGCCGTGAAGGTGGTTTGGCAATTTTACCAGCACCGCGTTCTTTATCGCGCCTGCTACGTTTGCCTGATGAACTGTGTGAGGGTGGCGATAATTTTGTTTTTTTATCGTCCATGATTCATGCCCATGCCGAGTTGCTTTTTCCGGGCATGAAAGTAAAAGGCTGTTACCAATTTAGAATTACCCGTAATGCTGACTTGGCTGTGAATGCCGAAGAAATTTCTGATTTAGCCAGTGCTTTACGGGGTGAATTATTATCTAGAGGTTACGGTGATGCAGTTAGGGTTGAGGTTGCAGATAACTGCCCAGAAGATTTAGCGCACTTTTTGCTTAAACAGTTTTCTTTAACTGAAGATGAATTATATCGGGTTAACGGCCCAGTTAACTTAAATCGCTTAATGGCACTTATGGGGCAGCTTGATCGTCCTGATTTACACTACAAGCCTTTTACGCCAGGTTTCCCTAAGCTGTTACGCAAAGAAGCTGGTTCTATTTTTAATGCCATACGCCACGGCGATATATTGCTGCATCACCCTTTTGAAAGCTTTTCACCCGTTGAAGATTTGCTACGCGAAGCCGCTAATGACCCTGATGTAGTTGCCATTAAACAAACCCTTTACCGCACTGGGGCAGATTCTAATATTGTGAATGCTTTGGTTGAAGCGGCGCGTAACGGCAAAGAAGTAACCGTGGTGATTGAACTACGCGCCCGTTTTGATGAGGCAGATAACTTAACGCTGGCTGGGCGTTTACAAGAAGCAGGTGCGATTGTGATTTATGGCGTGGTGGCTTATAAAACTCACGCCAAAATGATGCACTTATTACGCCGCGAACAAGGCCAGTTACGTGCTTATGCCCATTTAAGCACCGGCAATTACCACGCTAAAACAGCGCGGCTTTACACGGATTATGGTTTGTTAACCGCCAATAAAGACATTTGCGAAGACGTGCATAAAGTGTTTTTACAGTTGTGTGGCATGGGGCAGGTGTTGAATATGCGTAAGCTGTTGCACGCGCCTTTTACGCTGCATAAGAAAATGCTAGAAATGATTGAGCGTGAAACAGAGTTTGCAACAGCAGGCAAGAAAGCGCGGATTGTTATTAAGCTAAATTCCATTACCGAACCCAAGCTAATTAAGGCACTTTACCGCGCTAGCCAAGCCGGTGTAACTGTTAATTTAATCGTGCGTGGTATCTGTTGTTTAAAACCGGGCCTTGCTGAAGTGTCTGAAAATATCAGTGTACGCTCCATTATTGGTCGTTTTTTAGAGCACACGCGGGTGTTTAGTTTTTATAACGATGGTAAAGAAGACGTTTATTGTGCCAGTGCTGACTTTATGGAACGTAACCTGTTCCATCGGGTAGAAGCTTGTTTTCCTTTGTTAGATGCGCGTTTAGCAAACCGTGTGCGTAAAGATTTAGAAACTTACTTGCTGGATAATTGCCAAAGTTGGGAATTGCAAAGTGATGGCACTTATTTGTTAAACTCACCAGCCGAAGGTGAGGCAGAGGTTAGCGTGCAAGAAACCCTGTTAGATGCCTATGCTGAAAAATTAAGTTAAGCCTACTAATTTTATATGAGTAATTTTTACTGTTAATAGCTTTAATGGAATTGATATGACTAAAAAAACGTTAGATATAACACCACAAGTTGCTGGTTTATGCTGGATAAAAGAAGACCAGTGGTTACGCCTGCTTGAAGTGGCTGAAGACAAGGCAAGCCTTGAAGCCACTTGGCAAGAGTGGGAAGCTAAGAGTTTAGAAATGATTGAAGTGTTTGCTACGCGCAATATTTTAATTAAAAAAATTATTGTTAATGTTGAAGATTTAATTAGTTGGTGCCAAAAAAGCGATAAGCCGGTGAGTGCTGCAACCCGCGCTGAATACGTTACTGCGCTTATGATGGAACAAAAAAAGCTGCAAGCCGACAAAACTACCTGCCATTAGCAGATAGCTTTTATTAGCAAATGGTTTTTATTAGCTGTTAAGCCTTAGCCTGTTCTAGGGCTTGCAGCCAAGTTAGGTCTAAATAATCACCAGCGGTACTTATGCCTAGGTTAAGCATTTTTTCTTCAGTGGCTAGCTTATCTGCTTTTAATTCTAGCAAGGCTGTGTCATCTCCTTCTAAGCGGTGCATCTGTTCTAGCGCCAAGTAGTAAAAACGTAATAGTTTTAATGCCGCTGGCTGATTGGCTGCTGCTGCAGCTTTAATGCTGTGCATTTTGTTGGTAACACGCATTAGATTACGCTTTAAATGCCAGCCATAAAGGGCTTCTTTCATAAAGGGTTGTTTACTAAACACTAGCTTAATCAGCAGCAGTGTGGCGACTAAACCTAGCAAAACGCCGATTAGATTTAAGCGAAAATGATTGCCACCAGCTGTGCCAAAAACAATAACCAACAGGCTAGATAGCCCCATTCCCAGTGCTGCAAAGACAACAATTAAAATAAAACTACTTTTGCGGGTGCGCTGGCGGTAATCTTTGGGGTCGATATTTTGTAGAGTAAACATGGTTTTTCCTGTTCTTAATCTAGGCTGGCTTTTCTGCTAAGCCTTGCACTGGGTAAAGTGTATAAATACGAAAAAATTCTTCGCGTGAAAAGGTGTTGATTAAGTTTTTACTGTAAGCAATTTTACGGTTTTTTTGTAAATCAAAACCCTTGTAACTTAAAAGCTGCAAACAGTCAGCACAGACTTGGCGTGTTATTTGTTGGCTGGGTAAATTACCCGTGCGCCGAGTGCTTACCCAAACATTTTGGTTGTAGTCCCAACCTTGGGTAATAGGGCATTGGGCTAAATGGTAGTTGTTGGCTTCAGCTAGGTACACCACTAACCGTGTGTTTTTTAACCCCCAAGTGGTGTCGGCAAATCGCTTTAAACGGTGCAGCGGTAGTTGTTTGCCTTGTAAATCTAGCTCGGAACGTTCGCGCCCATTTAGGTGGCGCTCTGGGTTAAATAGTTCAAAATGCCCGACTTTACGTGCACCCATCGTTAGGCGCAGCTGTTGGAAGGGTTCAAATTCGGTGAAGTTAGGTAGCTTCATGGTGCTTCTAAATTAGCGGGTTCTATATTGGTAGATTCTAGCTCTGTAGGGCTGCGCTGTTTTTCTAAAATAGCGCGAATGCGTGAATCA
>CAYJCB010000008.1:13689-28536 GCA_964368615.1 uncultured Halomonadaceae bacterium
TTCTAGCTCTGTAGGGCTGCGCTGTTTTTCTAAAATAGCGCGAATGCGTGAATCAGCATCGGTACGCACCCTAAATTCTACACGCCGCGCTAGTTCGTTGTTTTCACTGCCATCGCTATTAAAAATTGGCTGCGAAGAAGATAGGCCATTGGCGGTTAAATTTTGTTTCAGCCACTCTTGTTCCTTGACGACTTTAGGAAGATTAATCACGTATTCCAAACTAGAACGGGTGCGTTCTTGTGAAAGGCGCATATTGTTTATATAGGCTTCGTTGTCGGTGCGGGCGTTGGTCCAGTCGCGTGAAGTGTGTCCTTCAATGCGTACTTCTTCGATGTCGTCTCGGTAATCTGCTGAAGTGATAACTTTTACATAGCGTGGAAAGAAGTCGCTTAAAATGGTTTCAAACGCAGGGCGCAGCTTAGAAGAACCTAATTCAAACAACACGCCGCTGTCTTGAAAACTAATCACTAGATCGGGGGTTAATTGTGCGCCCCAGCGTGGTAGGTCTGCTTCAAATTCATCTAATAAATCTTGATAAAGTGCTTGGCGCAGGTCTAGGTAAATTTCGGCTACCTCACGCATTCGTTCGCTTTCTTTTTGTACGATAACCATAAAAACGACAGATACCAGCAAAAAAACCATCATTAATGCGGCCATTAGGTCGCTAACAGAAATCCAGTGCGCCCCTTCTTCATCGGCTAAAACTTCTTGGTTTTCATTGCGCATCATAGGAATTAAGCGCCCCCAGTCTTGCTGTTTTTATCAACACCATTTCGATCAACTTGTTCGGCAATTTTCACCAAGTCACGCAGTTTGTCGGTTAGTGGTGTGTAATCGCTAACAAATTTTTCAGACAGCGCCGCTAACTGGCTGCCAAAGGTTTGCAGCGAATGGGTAAGTTCATGCTCTAGTGCTGCATCAAGGCGTACCAGCTGCTGTTCGGTTCTATCTAAAGTGCGTTCGGTTACTTTTTGCTGACGGGATAATTGTTCATCTAAGCGCGAACCTAACACTTCATTTAAAGTTTCTACGCTGTCGGCAACACGTTTAGCCGAGCCATCAATTAGGCGCTGCATTTGGGTGTGCTGGCCTTCTAGTTGGCCTGCTAAACCATCGGTTAACGCATGAATGCGGTCTTCTAGTTTGGGCAATCCACCACCGGCTTTGTTAACCAAGTTGGCTAAAGAATCAAGGTATTTGCCCAGTGATTCTGATTGCTGCTGCAAACCACTCATCACGCTGCCCAAAGTTTCTGCCACTTGGTTAAAGGCTTGGGTGTGTTCCACCATGGTTTTATAAGCTTCGGTTGCCTTGTCTAATAGCTTACCGTTGGCCCTTTGTTCGCTTAGCAGCGACTCTAATTCAGTCTTATAGTTTTCTTGCCATTGCAGCATTTGCCCCACCGCTTGGTTAAGCTGCTGGAAGTTTTCCCCGTATTGCGTACCAATTTGCTGGTTGAAGTTAGCTAACAAGCTTTGCAGCGCAGTCATTAAGGCTTTGGAATTAGCATCGGCCATCTGCTGTTGGTAATCACCAATGCCTTTAGCAAAGGTTTTTAGGCTGGTTTCTAGGCGCTGGTCAGTGTTTTTTAAGTATTCATCAACTTTAGTCAGCCCAGAATTATTCAGCAGCAGCCGAATATCACCCAGTAGCGTAGCTAGGTCGTCCATGGTTGCGCCCATAACCTGTACGCTGCCATCAATGCCGCGTACGTGGTTCAAAACGTGGCGCATTTTTATAGTCATAGAACCCAACAAGCCAGCAATCGACGACCAGAAAGCCGTTTTCAAACCTTCAATTAATTGCGGCACACTGCCTTCCACATCAACGGAATCAAAGTTCATCAAGCCCAGCGCGATACCTAAAAAAGTACCAAAAATACCAACGCTGGTTAGAATGGAAGGCGCAGCATTTACAGTGCGTAGTGAATAAACAGGCCCATGAAAATAAGCGGTTAACGTACTTATTAATATAATAAAAAATAAGGTTAGGGGTGAAAAAGCATTTAAAAAATCCATAACGCATTTATTTCTCTAAAGTTTTTTTTGTACCGTAAGGCAATGGTTTAATAAGCCGCTGGTCGAAGGGTCAAACGCTAAGGCAGTTGCTTGAGTGTTGTTTGCTAATAAAGCTTGTTCTGTGGCTAGGGCAATTTTTTTGCCCAGTTCAACGCCCCATTGGTCAAAGGGGTTAATGTTCCAAATAGCCGCCTGTACAAATACCTTGTGTTCATAAAGTGCGATCAACTGCCCTAAACTATAGGGTGTTAATTCGTTCATTAAGAGGGTGGTTGAAGGTTGGTTGCCACGGTAAAGCATGTGCGGCATGGGTTCGTCAGTAGCCAGTTTAGGCACGGCTGCATCGCCCAACATTAATAGGCGTGATTGCGCCAAACAGTTGGCAAGCGACAGGCGGTGTTGGTCTTGAAATTTACGGCGGGTTTCACTGTCTTTTATTTCATCGTAACGGTGAACGGGTGCAATAAAATCACAGTTAACCGCTTCCGTGCCTTGGTGCAGCAGCTGGTAAAAAGCGTGTTGGGCGTTAGGGCCAAGTTCGCCCCACAGCACTGGGCAGGTGGCATAATCAACGGGTTCACCTTCGCGCGTGGTGCTTTTGCCGTTAGATTCCATTTCTAACTGGGTTAGGTAGTCTGGGAAATGTTTTAAGCGGCCATCGTAGGGCAAAATTGCTTGGGCGCGAATGTTTAAAAAGTTGATATTCCAAATGCCAGTTAAAGCCAACAGCACTGGCAAGTTGTCCGTTAAAGGGCTATTGGCAAAGTGTTTATCTAACGCATGAGCGCCTGCTAATAGTTCCCGAAAACCAGCCATGCCAATTTGTAGGGCAATGGGTAAACCAATCGCTGACCAAATTGAATAACGGCCACCCACCCAATCCCAAAAGACAAGTTGATTTTCTTCAGCAATGCCCCATTGGGTCATTTTTTCAGTTGAAGCAGAAACACCAATAAAGTGCTGCTTAATAACCAAAGCTTCTTTGCCTAACTTGTCGATAAGCCAATGCCGCGCAGTGTTAGCGTTGGTTAGCGTATCAATGGTGCTAAAAGATTTAGACGAAAAAATAAACAAGGTGGTGGCAGGGTTAAGTTGCTTTAGGCGTTCAGCAAGCTGCGAACCGTCAATCGTTGAAACAAAGTGAATATTAAGCGGTGCTATTTCTTTAGGTCGAAAATCAGCCAAAGCATGGCACACCATTAATGGCCCTAAGTCTGAACCGCCTACGCCTAAATTCACCACGTCGGTAATGGGTAGACCAGTAATGCCGCGCCATTGCCCTGCATGAAGCTTAGCGACTAGCTGCTGCATTTTTTCTAAACTAGCTTGAATGGCAAGGTTGATATCTTCGCCTTCTACAAACAATTTAGCCTTGGCAGGTAGGCGCAAAGCCGTGTGTAACGCTGGCCTAAGCTCGCTGTTATTAACGGGTTGACCGCATAAAAGATCAGTAATTTTAGTGGTTAACTGGCATTCTTCGGCTAATTGTAAAAGCAGTTGCAGCGTTAAAGGTTCAATCCGCTGCTTAGAAAAATCTAATAATAAACCATCAAAGGTGCGGCTTAATTGCATGTAGCGCAGCTTATCGTTACTCATATCGCGCAAATGGCGATTACCGGTTTGTTTAGCTTCTTGCTGCAACGCATACCAACTGGCTAGGGTGCTAGGGCGTGACATAATCTCAAATATCCTTGCTCGATCTTTGGGTAAGTTTACCTTTTTGCGGGCATGATCCGCTACAATGCTTGAATCTATTACATAACAGGGTGTTTTTTTGTGAATAAATCCAAACTTTTTTCCTTGCTGCAGTATGTAATTCCGCAACATTTACTGTCTCGTTTAACTGGTCGCCTAGCTGAATGCCGCATTGGCTGGATTAAAAACCAGCTGATTAAAACCTTTATAAAGCGTTTTAATGTGGATATGAGCGAAGCTTTGCAAGAAGACCCCAAGGCTTATGTAAATTTTAACGATTTTTTTACTCGTGAGTTAAAGCCCGATGCGCGTGAAATATTAGCAGATCCTACCCAGTTAGTTAGCCCTGCTGATGGTGCTATTAGTGAATTAGGTTTATTGCAGCAAGGCCAACTGCTGCAAGCTAAGGGTATTAACTACAGTTTAACGCGTTTGTTGGGCGGCGATCTTGAAAAGGCTAAACCTTTTATGGGTGGAAGCTTTGCCACTATTTATTTATCGCCCAGAGATTACCACCGCGTTCACATGCCGTTGCAGGGTCGCTTGTTGGAAACGATTTATGTACCGGGTAAACTTTTTTCAGTTAACCAAGCCACTGCAGATAACGTGCCAGGTTTATTTGCCCGTAACGAGCGTTTAGTGTGCTTTTTTGAAACACCCGCTGGCCCTATGGCATTGATTCTAGTTGGCGCAATGATTGTGGCAGGTATTGAAACAGTTTGGGACGGGCAGGTTGCGCCACCAGCACGAAAAGTAACGCTTAAAGACTTTTCTGACCCTCAGCCAATTGTATTAGAAAAAGGCCAAGAAATGGGGCGCTTTAAACTGGGTTCAACGGCTATTTTAGTGTTTGGACCCGATGCCGTTGTTTGGAATGAAAACTTAAAAAACGGCACCAAGGTTAAGCTAGGTGAAGCCTTAGCAACACTTAAAAGCTAAAGGTAACCGCACCAAATAAAGCACTCACATACTCTCTTGTAACCAGTGGGCTAGCTGTGACGTTATTAGGTAGCCTGCGAACCGTAGCCACCAACATCAGGGAAGTGTTGGGGGTTATGTCGTAGTTGGCTAGCAGGCTAGTTCTTAGTTGCACATCACCTTTTACCTTATAAGCTTCACGCCCAATCGCAGCATTGGCTTCGTTGTTAGTAACACCAAAATAATAATCTAGCAAATTACTGCTTTGCCAAGTGGCATGGCCTGAAGGTATTAGCATGAATTTTTTGGTAACAGGAATAATACGCGCATAACCAACGCCTGCTGAATAACCTTGGTGTCGCCCTAAAGTGTCAGTAATCACGCGGGTAGTAAAACGGTTATAGCCCAAGGCTAAAGAAGTACCTAACCCTGCATCTAATGACCACTTACGCTTTTCCATGCCTTGTAAGTAGTAGGAATCTGAAGCCTTATAGCCTTCCATACGCAGCGCAGCTAAAGCAGAAATTGTAAATTTCTTGCCTCTTTCTCCTTTACTCCATAAGTGTAAGCCGCCTTCAATACCTCTAAGGTAGCCATGTTTGCCTTCATAATTAATATACGCTGGTAAAGTGTTAGGATTAGAAGAAACTCCGTGATACGGGCTTTGAGCATGGGTAAGGCCTACACCAATACCTAATTGAGCATGTAAATTAAAACTAGCGGTAAGGCTAGCTAATAGTAAAAAGACAATTGTAAATCGCATGTTTAACTCTCTAAGTTAAAAATATAACCAGTTTTTACTGTTAACCGGTTAGAATACAGTATAAAAATACAGCTGGGGGCTAATATGAAGAATAAAGATAAGCTGCTCACCCGCTGGGGCTTAAGAATGGTTGCTTTGGTATGCCTTAGTTTATTAATCTTGGTACTTATGAATATTTGGTTTGTTAGCGTGACTTCAGCAAGAGTTTTTAAACCAGAAAATGGCTGTGCCAGCCATTATGAAGTTGCTTTAGTGTTTGGCACTAGCCAGTTTTTGCGTTCTGGGCAGCCTAATCCGCATTATTATGGGCGTATTAAATTGGCTGCACTGCTGTATCATCAAGGATCAGTCCAGCATTTACTTTTGTCAGGTGATAACCTTAGTCAGTACTACAACGAACCAGCAAAGATGCAGCAAGACTTGTTGAATCGTGGTGTGCCTTTAGAAGCGATGACTTTAGATGCTGCTGGTTTAAGCACTTTTGATAGTTTAAAGCGTAGCCAAGAAATTTATGGTTTAAGTCAGTTGCTGCTGATTACCCAAGGCTACCATTTACCAAGGGCGTTATTTATTGCCAATCACTTGGGATTACAGGCAGAGGGTTGTGCTGCTGATGGGCCTGAATGGGCAGCAATGCGAACGGTTTGGCTTAGAGAAATGGCAGCAAGATTAAAAACTTTAGGCGATTTATACATTTGGCAGCGAAAACCAAGTATTTTAGGTGATCCTCAGCCGATTGATTTCTAGTTTTTAAAACTAAATAGTAGTTTAGTCTGAATGAGCAGCTTATGAATTTGATACCTTTTTCCCATGACACGCTAGCGTCTGAAGCAAAAGACGACTTGTTTTGTTTCACAGAAGAACTTGAGTCTTTTGGCGTTTCAGCTCAGCAAGGACTTGCGCCAGTGTTTAAAGTCCTAATTGTTGATGACGATGAAGATGTTCATCTAGCAACACATGCTGCATTACGCACTATGAACTTTAAAGGTAGAAGTTTAGAGTTTATTGATGCCTATTCAGCAGAAGAAGCTTATTACCTTCTGCAAACTCATGCGGATATTGCGGTTATGCTGCTTGATGTGGTGATGGAAAATGAACAAGCTGGCTTAAACTTAATCGGACAAATACGCCAGCACTTAGGCTTAAAAAGTCTGCGAATTATTCTTCGCACTGGTCAACCAGGTTATGCCCCAGAGCTAGAAACAGTGGCTCGTTATGACATTAATGATTACAAAACCAAGACCGAGCTAACGCGCGAAAAGCTGCATGTGGTGATGATGACAGCACTGCGTAGTTATTTGCTGTATGAAGAATTGTTGACGCTTGCCTATGAAGACACGCTAACGGGTTTATTAAACCGTAATGGCTTGTTGAATATGTTAACTGTGCAGCTGAATAATTTTTCTAATGAAGACTTAGCACCACTACAATTTGCTTTAGTTGACCTAAACCAGTTCTCTGTTCTTAATGATACGTTTGGTGCAAACCAAGGCGATATGCTGTTAAGGGCTTTTGCGCAACGCCTAGACTCTGAACCTGGCTGTGTTGTTGCGGCGCGTTTAGATGCCGACCATTTTGCCATTTTGTACCGTGGCGAAGCCGAGCAGTTGTTAGCCAGTCATTCTTTATCCCGCCCAATTCTTTTTGATGAAATAGAGCACCCTTTAAGTTTTTGTATTGGCGTTGCTACTTGTAATCAAGGCATTGCAGCAGCTGAGTTATTGGGCTATGCAACCATGGCATTAAAACGTGCTAAGAATCAGGGGCATGGTAGCTGCGTTGTTTTTAAGCAAGCGATGATTGAAGAGCTGCGTCGTCATTCACAGATGTTGCGCAGCTTAAAGCGTGATTTAGATTTAGGGCAACTGTTTTTGGAATATCAGCCACAAATTGATTTAGCAACTAATCAGTTGTTGGGTGTTGAAGCCTTGGTACGTTGGCACCCTAAAGGGGGTGAGCGCGTTCCACCCGATCAGTTTATTCATTTAGCTGAACAATCTGGCTTAATTATTAAGCTGGGTGACTGGGTATTACAGCAGGCATTAATAGATTTGCAAGATTTGTTGCCAAGCTTGCCAGATTTACGCATGGCGGTTAACGTTTCGGCTTTGCAGTTTAATCAGCTCGATTTTGAAGCTAAGGTTATTGCTGCTTTGGATAGAAGTGGCATTGAAGGGCGCTCGCTAGATTTAGAGATTACAGAATCAGTAGGTATTCTTGGTTCTACCGATGTTGAAAGTAAGTTTGCCCATTTAAAAAAGTTGGGCATTACGCTATCCATTGATGACTTTGGGACGGGTTTTTCTTCGCTTTCTTACTTAGAAAAGTTGAGTGCTGATAGATTAAAAATAGACCGTAGTTTTGTTGCCAAGCTAGATGCTTCGGGTTCAGGGCAGCGCATTGCGCAAATGATTATTGGTTTAGGCCACCGTTTAAACCTTCAAGTATTGGCAGAAGGTATTGAAACAACGTCACAGTTAGAAGAGTTAAAAGCCTTGGGTTGCCATGAAGGGCAAGGTTATTTAATTGCGCGTCCTATGCCTTTAGACGCTTTGCTGAAATGGATTGATAAATGGAATGGTAAATGGAACTGCTGATTGCCAGCATTTTATTTTTAAGTTCAGCACTTTTGTATGCTTTATTGTTTATTCAGCAGCGTAAAAAAAAACTTAGCGTTAGTGAAATACAGTTAGAGTCTATTTTTGATACTTCTCCTACACCCTTGCTGGTAGGTTTTTGGCGTGAGGGTGACTATGCAACAGAAAAAGTTAATTCTGCTTGGATTAAAAAATTCCAAATTCCCCAAGAACAGGTGGCAGGCTTTCAAGCAGGTAACTTTTCTTGGTGGGTTTCGCCCCAAGATCGTGCGCGACTTATTCAGCAAGCCCATGCTGGCGATTCAATTCAAGAATTTACGGTATGGATGAGGCGTGCTAACGGTGAAGAGTTTTTGGGTTCCTTGTCTTCCCAAACTCAAATTGTGGAAGGTCGTCAAATGCTGGTTATTGCCTATGATGATATTTCTAACAACTATGAAATGCAGGCTCAGTTAAGAGAATTAAATCGAACGCTAGAAGAAAGGGTTGAGCGGCGTACTTTTGCTTTGCAAGAAGCCAACTTGAAACTAGAAAAAACTCTACAAAGCTTAGAAAAAGCTCAGCAAGATTTAATTCAATCAGAAAAATTAGCAGCTTTAGGTTCTTTGGTTGCAGGTGTTGCACATGAGCTTAATACACCCATAGGCACTGCTTTAATGTCAGCAACTACTTTAAGCAAAGATGTTGAGCTATTAGAAAGTGCTTTAAAAGAGGGTTTAAGGCGTTCTATGTTTGAAACATTTTTAGCTGAAAGTCAGCAAACTACCTCCATCTTGCAACGTAACTTAGAAAGAGCTTCCAGTTTAATTAGTAGCTTTAAGCAAGTGGCAGTGGACAGAACAACTTCGCACAGGCGTGAATTTAATGTTTACCAAGTTATAGTAGAGGCGGTAACTTTATTGCAGCCATTGCTAAAAAAAACCAGTCACCAGCTAGTGCTAGATGTGCCCGAAGATTTAAAAATAATCAGTTACCCAGGTCCGTTAGGGCAAGTCATTACTAATTTAATTCAAAATGCATTAATGCATGCTTTTGAAAAACAAGAAAACGGCTTAATTACTTTAAGCGTTAGCTATGATGCAGTTGAGCAGCTGGTTATGCTGGCGGTTACTGATAATGGCATAGGCATGGAAGCCAGTTTACAGAAGAAGGTTTTTGACCCTTTTTTTACGACTAAAATGGGGCAAGGTGGCTCAGGTTTAGGTTTGCATCTAGTTCATAACCTAGTAACCGGTGTGTTAGGTGGAAAAATTAAATTAACCAGCAGCCTAGAAAAAGGTAGCTGCTTTATGCTGGTTTTCCCTAGTCAGCATAAAACTTAGCGTTGTTTAAGCTTTAGCTATAAGTTGTTGCTTGTAATTTTCCATGGACTCTAATTCCTCTTCGTAAAAGAACTTCTCTTCCCCAAAAGCAGGCTCTAGGTGGTTAAGCCAAGTTGCTTGTGCATTGTATTTAGCAAAGAAAGGCTTTTGTACCCAGTCGGCATTGCGTCCTTGAATTAAGCGCAGCACCATCACTTTTTCGCCATTCACTTCTGTTACACCTTGGATTTCTACTTTACCAGGGTCAGCAGACATGGACGGTCCGCGTGCAGTACGTGCTAATCCTGGTACTTGCTTAATGGCTTCGCGGTAAATATCCCAAGCTTCAACCAAGGGGATTTCAAAATAATGTTTGGCACCCGTGTCGCGCTCAACAAACATATAGTAGGGAATCATGCCCTGCTGTACCTGCATTTTCCACATGGTTACCCATTGATCAACGTCGTCGTTAATGTGCCTTAATAACGGCGCTTGGGTACGAATAACAGCACCAGTAGCACGAATACGGCGTACAGCTTCACGGCAAACAGGGGTATCCATTTCTTGCCAGTGATTAAAATGCGCCATAAAAGCTATGTGTTTGCCTGCGGCAATTAGTTCGCGGAACAGCTGCAAAATTTCATTGGCATCTTCATCGGTGACAAAACGGTAGGGCCAAAAAGACAAGCTTTTAGAACCAATGCGAATGTTTTTAACGTGATCTAGTTCTGGCTTCATCAAGCCTTCTAAATACATGCGTAGGTGCTTCGCTTTCATCACCATAGGGTCGCCGCCGGTTAATAATAAATCGGTAACTTCGGTGTGTTCAGCTAAATAGGCGTGCAATGTTTCAGCTTCGTTAGAAGAAAAGCGTAGGTCTTTGTCACCTACAAACTGCGCCCAACGAAAACAAAAGGTGCAATAGCTATGGCAAACTTGCCCTTGGCTAGGAAAGAATAAGACGGTTTCTTGGTACTTGTGTTGCATACCGGATAAAGGCTTGCCATCTAGCATCGGTAGGTTCATATCCATCTGTCCAGCAGGGTGAGGATTGAGGTCTTCACGAATTGTATCCACTGCTGCTTTAAGCTCAGCCGCTGGCGCTTGGCTTTTTAGTAATTGCGCAACTTTATCAAAATGTTCTTCTTTTAACATGCCACGCTGTGGAAAAGTTAGCTGAAAAACAGGGTCATTGGGTACTGCCTGCCAGTCAATCAGTTCATTAATCACGTAATCGTTGACGCGAAAAGGCAGTACTTGGCTAACCACCTGCATATCAAACAGTAGGTCAGCAGGTAAGCTTTTTAGTGCTTCAATCTTGTCGAGCTGACGCTGTGTATAAACTTTAAAGGGTCGAGCCTCAATGGCTGGGGTGGCGATAGTTACGCGTTGATTCATAATTTAAATCCCTTAATATGGCATTCTTACATAATTTATCTTTATATTAGGGAGTGTTTTTACACAAGAAAGTGAGTTTTTGCAAGAAATCTTGGTTTAATTCGACAAAATAGTCTTGAAATAAGCACAAAAAAGCCATTAAAGCAGGTGTTTTTGCATTAATGGCGAGCTGATGATGAAAATAATTGTATCTATTAAAGGGGTGTTTGTTCGGCTTGGTGAATAACCCTTTGCGGGTAAGGAATGGTGATTTTTTGTTCATCAAAAGTGATTTTTATTTGTTCCATTAAATGCCATTTTAACGCCCAAAAATCGCCGGATTTAACCCAAACCCGCAGGGTGAAATCAACTGAACTGTCGCTAAAGTTAAGAATGCCAACCAAGGGTGCTGGGTCTTTTAAGCTGCGCTCATCTTCATTGGCTAATTTTAACAGCAGCTGTTTTACTTCACGTACATCGTCGTCGTAACTAACGCCAACAAATAAATCTAAACGTCGTCTAGGCTCTGTTGAATAGTTAGTTAAGTTGCTATGGATAAGTGAAGAGTTAGGTACCATAACCACTTTGTTGTCTGAAGTTTTTAAGTAGGTGTGTGACAAGGTTAAGCGGTCAACGCTACCACCAGTACCAGCGGCTTCAATGTAATCGCCTTTTTTAAAAGGGTTTAGTACAAGAAGTAAAAAGCCTGAAGCTAGGTTTTTTAGCGAATCTTTTAGTGCTAAACCTATGGCTAAACTTGCTGCACCCAAGGCCGCTAGCAGCGAAGTAGTATTAACACCTAGCTCACTTAATACAGAAATGAATAGAATAATTAACAATAAGGCGCGAGTTATTTGCCCTAAAAAAAATGCTGAAGCATCGTCCATTTTACGGGTTAAAACTTTAACGACCAGTGTGCGTACCCAGCCGACAACAAACCAACCAATCAGCAGCATAATCAGCGCTGGCAAAACAATGTTGATTGCTACCCAAATATTTGGCAGTAAGTTGCCGGCTTCATCGAGTAAGAAGTCCATCTATTTATCCTCAAAAATAAAGTTACTAGCCTAACATGATGCAATGCGTTGGTTTTAAAAATTCATAAGGGATATATTGGAGTATCTACCTAATTTTAAAGTATCAGTCACTCGAGGGTTTGTTTATGAGCAACCTGATTGCTAGGATTTTAACAGCAATTTTAAGAACTTTTGGTTTAAAAACGCTAGACAAGCAGTTTTTGTTTTCTTACGTATTGATGTTTATCTTAGCTGCTACGGCTTCGGTTTCACTGTACATGAGCATGTCAGTGTCGCCTGAAACAATTAATGTTGCTGGTGCACAGCGTATGTTAAGCCAAAAGATGACTAAAGAAGCACTATTGATTGTTCAGGGTGTTGGTGAACGCACCATGCTTGATGGAACGATAAAAAGTTTTGAGTTGGCTCATAAAGATTTATTAGTGGGTAATGCTGAACGAAAAATTACTGCTTTTGAAGACTTAGAAATTCAACAACAGATGCAGGCTGTTGATAAGCTTTGGCAGCAGATGAAAGTTAGGTTAGAGCAAACGTTAGCTAAGCAAGATCAGCAAAGTATTCGACAGCTTCAAGATCAGTCAGTTGCTTTGTTAAAAGATATGAATATTGCTGTATTGATGATGACGCGCCAAGCTGAAGTGAGCCAGAAAATTCAGGTGTGGTTAGCTTTTGGTAGTGTTATTAGTATTTTACTTTTAGCGGTATTAGGGCGCATTTTTGGTATGAGCCAATTAATGAATAACATTCAGGTGCTGTTAGCTGGTATGCGCCGTGTGGGTGAGGGCGATTTTAAAACCCGTTTAACCGTTAAATATAAAGAAGATGAAATTGGTCAAATGTTTACTGCTTACAACCGTATGCAAGAAGAGGTGCTGCGTTTAATGGTGCGATCTAAACAAGCGGGCCAAACCACCAGTCGGCATGTTCAAGACGTGGTTGCAGCAGCACAAGCAACGGGTAGGGGGGTGCGCCAACAGCACGAAGATTTAGATCAAGTAGCTACGGCGATGAATGAAATGACTGCAACGGTTGCTGAGGTGGCTAATCATGCGGCAAGTGCTGCCGACGCTGCGGACGCTGCTGATGATCGCGCTAAAGTGGGGCAGAAGTTAGTGATGCAAACCGCTGTTCAGCTGCGTAGCTTGTCACTTAGTTTAAAGTCGGGCGCTAAAGGTCTGCAAAGTTTACGTGAAGAAACCAATTCTGCCGGTAAAGTGTTAGAGGTAATTACAGGCATAGCTGAACAAACTAACTTGCTGGCATTAAATGCGGCGATAGAAGCCGCTAGAGCAGGTGAAGCAGGGCGAGGTTTTGCTGTAGTCGCCGATGAAGTGCGTAACCTTGCTAGCCGAACGCGAGATTCGATTGGTGAAATTGAAAGTATTATTGCTAATTTGCAAACTGAAGCAACTAAAGCTTCAAAAGCGATGGTTAGCTATTCTGAAGATGCAGCCAGTAATGTTAAGCAGGTTGAAGAGGCAACCGTATCTTTAGAGGCGATTGTTGGTGCTGTGGATATGATTCGCAGCATGAATACTCAAATAGCCGCAGCAGCAGAACAGCAGCACCAGGTAGCTCAGGATATAGACCAGCGATTGGTGCATATTGCTGGTATTGCCGATGAGAATAGCCATGCAGCTGAGCGGGTGGTAAGTGCTAGCCAGTTAATTGAAACTGAAATAGGTCAGCTTAATCGGGAATTAGACCATTTTGAAACCTAGTTAATGCCTTAAAGTGTGTGTTTTCTATTAGCCATAAAAAAAAGACCCCATTATTATGGGGTCTTTTATAGCACTTAATTGAAAAATACCACTATCAACCAGGCTTTTTAACGTAAGACTGACACCAACCTTTTGCTTCAACAGAGTTCTGTGGGAAAAGTGCACAACCATTGTTGGCTGGCTTCCAGAACATGCAGTTGTCACACTCTTGACCTGCTTTGTATTTAGCATGACCAGCAGCTTTAGTAGCATCGGTTACATACTTAAGTGCTTTAGCTTGCGGTGCATCTTCACTTAAAGCTGGTAAGCCAGCTGCAAATGACTGAGAAGTTAAAACTCCCATACCTAAAGGTAACGCAGCCAAACCGAAAAGGCCTTTTTTCAGAAGTGAACGACGGCTGATTTGTGACATAGGTTACATCCTCATCATCATTATTTAGTTTTTTTTAGTGCTAGGCTGATTAAAGCTTAATCACCACAGCTTAAGACCTGATTCTAGTACAGATGTTCATGCCTTTCCCCTAGTTAAGTCATGAAATCTTGATCTAAAACTGTAATAAGCACTATAGCGTTTATCGAGTCACACGTAAAACCTTATGAAAGATATAGTTAAGTTAATGCTTAAGTAGATAAATTTTTTTTATAGTGGTGTTGCTATAGTAGTGTTGCTTAGAGGAGAGATGCTGTTTTTAATAGCTTTACCTTTTTTCATTGCTAAAAGCTATGAGATCTATCATATAAGGCATTGCTGAATTAGTTTTTTCTATGTTAGTATTCTAGTCACTAACCCAAAACAATTGGAGAAAGACATGAGTGAAGTAAACCACCCAGTACTACCGGGCTTGAATCAGCCAGCACCTGATTTTGAAGCTAAAACCACTTACGGTGTTAAAAAGCTGTCTGACTATAAAGGTAAATGGTTAGTACTTTTTTCACATCCTGCTGACTTTACACCTGTTTGTACTACTGAATTTATTGCTTTTGCTAAGCACCATCCTGAGTTTCAGGCGCTTAACTGTGAGCTATTAGGTTTGTCGATTGACAGCTACTACTCGCACGTGGCTTGGGTTCGTAACATCAAAGAAAAGTTTGGTGTTGAGATTACTTTCCCAATCATTGAAGACTTGTCGATGAAAGTGGCTAATGCTTATGGCATGATTCAGCCAGGTGCTTCAGACACTTCAGCAGTACGTTCGACCTATATCATTGATGACAAAGGCATTTTACGTGCCATGGTCTACTACCCCATGACTAACGGTCGTTCAATTCCTGAATTTTTACGTTTGTTAAAAGCGTTGCAAACTTCAGATGAGCACAAGGTTGCTACACCTGAAGGTTGGGTACCTGGTGATCAAGTAATCGTACCGCCACCGGCTGATGCTGATGCAGCAGACAAGCGTGAAAGCGAAGGTTACGAGTG
>CAYJCB010000008.1:28636-34594 GCA_964368615.1 uncultured Halomonadaceae bacterium
CTGTAATAAACGTTAGTTGCAATAAAAAACCCCACTTTAAAGTGGGGTTTTTCGTTTTAAAGCAACTTTTAAAGCAAGTAAACTATTATTTTAGCTTAGGGCCTGCTGCAATAATGGCTTCATCAACACCTGAGAACTTACGGAAGTTTTCAACAAACATACCCGCTAGTTCTTTTGCTTGACGGTCGTAAGCGTCTTTATCTGCCCAAGTTTCACGAGGGTTTAGTAAGCCGCTGTCAACACCCGGAACGTGTACAGGTACTTCTAGGTTTAGCGTGGGTAGCATTTGCGTTTCTGCATCGACCAAAGCGCCGTGCTGTACTGCATTAACAATGGCACGTGTGGTAGGAATACTGAAACGATTACCGCCTTCGCCGTAAGCACCGCCAGTCCAACCTGTGTTCACCAAGTAAACGCGAGAATTAAAGCTTTCAATGCGTTTGATTAACAAGTCAGCGTAAACGCGTGCCGGACGTGGGAAGAAAGGCGCACCAAAACAAGTCGAGAAGGTTGCTTCTAAACCTGAAGTAGAACCCATTTCTGTTGAGCCAACTTTTGCTGTGTAGCCAGAAAGGAAGTGGTAAGCCGCTGCTTCTTTAGAAAGAATAGAAACAGGAGGTAATACACCGCTCATGTCACACGTTAAGAAAATAATCGCGTTAGGTTCACCAGCAAGGTTTTTAGCCACACGCTTTTCAACGTGTTCTAGCGGGTAAGCTGCGCGTGAGTTTTGGGTTAGGCTGTCGTCAGCATAGTTAGGGCAACGACGGTCATCAAGCACTACGTTTTCTAGCACTGAACCAAAACGTATCGCGTCCCAGATAATGGGTTCGTTCTTTTGTGAAAGGTCGATACACTTAGCGTAGCAACCGCCTTCAATGTTAAATACTGTACCTTCACCCCAGCCGTGCTCGTCATCACCAATTAAGTAGCGCGATGGGTCAGCAGAAAGGGTGGTTTTACCTGTACCAGAAAGGCCGAAGAATAAAGTGGTTGCGCCATCTTCACCAACGTTGGCTGAACAGTGCATTGGCAACACGTCAACAGCAGGCAATAAAAAGTTTTGCGCTGAGAACATGGCTTTTTTCATTTCGCCAGCGTATTTCATGCCAGCAAGAATAACGCGACGCTTAGCAAAGTTAAGAATAACGCAACCGTCAGAGTTGGTACCGTCACGCGCTGGGTCACAAACAAAATTAGCCGCGTTAAGAACTTCCCACTCTTGTTTAGAGTCTTGGTTATAGGTGTCAGGGCGAATAAATAGCGTACGACCAAACAGGTTGTGCCAAGCTGTTTCGGTATTTACACGAACAGGCAGGTAATGTTTTGGGTCTGAACCAACGTGTAGCTGAGAAACAAAACGGCCTTTTTCAGTTAGATAGTCGTTAACTCTATCCCAAAGGGCATCAAATTTATCGGTATCAAAAGGACGGTTAGTAGAACCCCATTCGATGTCTGCTGAAGTGCTAGGCTCGTCAACAATAAAACGATCCAATGGTGAGCGTCCAGTGCGCTTGCCAGTGTTAACAACTAATGCGCCGTTGTCTGCAAGAGTGCCTTCACCGCGTTGAATTGCCAATTCGATTAACTGGGCATTGCTTAGGTTAGTATAAGTTTTCACAGCGTTCTCGTTAATATTTTTGATTATTAATGGTAATTTATTGGTGGTAATGGTTTTTTATACCTTAAAAGTAGTCGTATTATGACAAAAAAACCTTCAAGGCGTAGTGTCAGTTTTTATTTAAAAATGACTAAATTGCCGTGTAGCACCATTACAAGCTAAAAAACTTAACTTAATCAAGTGCTTAACAGCTATAAACAATAATAATTCTGGTTTTGTTCAAAAAACAACCATTGGTGACTACAAAGGTGACTGCAACGAACATTATTTAGGTTCTTAATGCAGCCTAGTATTCGGTGAATGGCTCAAAATACCTTCATTTAGTAACTCAGGTAAGTCATCTTTTGTAAAGATATAGTTAGTATTGCAAAAATGGCATTGCGTTGTCAGCTTGCCTTGGTCTTGTAATGCCTCTTTTAGTTCTTCTTTACCTAAACTTGCTAAGGCGTTGGCAATGCGTTCGCGTGAACAGGTGCAACCAAATTTAAACAGCTGAGGTTCAAAAACACGTAAAGTTTCTTCATGAAATAAACGGTGCAATAATTCATGCTGTTCTAAATGCAGTAGTTCTTCGCTTGTCGTTGTTGCTGCCAAATGTCCAAGTCTATCCCAAGCATCAGGGTCTTTATTGTGCGAGTCGTTAGGTAGCTTTTGTAGCAGTAAACCACCAGCTCCTTTACTGTCTGCTGCTAACCAAAGCTTGGTAGGCAGCTGTTCAGAGCTAGTAAAGTAATCTTCTAAGCAAGCAGTCAGTGTTTCTTGGTCTAAAGCCACTATGCCTTGGTAGCGCTGCCCTTCATAAGGGTCGAGGGTAATAACAAGCTGCCCACCACCTAGCAGTTCAGTGAGTGTTTGCCCTGTTGGTTCGTCTTTGTAGCGGGCAATGGCACGCAGTTGGTCGCCACCTTGAGCACCCGTATTGCATTCAGCCATTAGTAAGCTAACTGCACCTTTGCCACGCGCTTCTAAAGTGAGCGTGCCTTCAAGCTTAACTGTAGCTGTTAGCAAAGCTGCTGCTGCTAGAAGTTCGCCTAATAGCTTTTCAATCGCCGGTGGGTAGTCGTGCCTAATTAAAACTTCTTGGTAGCTTTGATGTAGCTGCACTAATTCACCGCGAACGGCTGTGTCATCAAATAAAAAACGTTGTACTTGATCGGGTAAAGTTTGATTGGTTAGATCTTGGTCGGTTAAAGACTGATTGCTTGAAGTCTTGGTAGAGCTTGCCATGGTTTTAATCTTCCTGTCGCTTAAAGCGATGTATTTGACGGCGTGATTTTTTGTCGGGGCGTTGTGCTGGCGCTAGGCTAGCATCACCTGATAAGCGCCGTTTTTCTGCTGCAGCGGTTCTATTAACTAGGCTGCGTTCTGTTTCTTCGTAAAGCTTTTGGGCTTCAGGCGCTGGGCCACGTTGTGTTGATAAACCTAGCACGGCCACTTCTTTAATGTCCCAGCCTTGGGTTATTTCTATTAAAGCGCCGACTGTAACGGTTCGGCTGACTTTGGGTCTTTGTCCATCGTAATGAATTTTACCATTTTCAATGGCTGTTTTAGCTAGGGCGCGGGTTTTAAAAAAACGCGCTGCCCATAACCATTTATCGAGGCGAAGCCCTTCAATTGCAAGCATAGTTTTTTTCATGGTTTATTAACTGGCTGTAGTTCAGCAAAACGTGTAATTGCAGGAAATTCTGTCATCTGCCGTTGCGGGCTTTGGCTGTCGGGTTGGCTAATAGTAATTAACTGCGCTATTCCAAACTGTTGGGCAGAAGCTAGTACACTTTCGTTGTCGTCGATTAACAAGGTGGCTTTAGGGTCAAAAGGTTCTATTTCCATTAGTGCGTGCCAGTAGCCCTGATCTTCTTTTGGAATGCCAACATCACTTGAGCTAAAAATTAAATCGACGTATTGGTCTAGCCCAGTTAGAGGAAGCTTTAGTTCTAAGCTTTTGCGGTCCGCATTGGTAGCAAGCACTACCCGTGGGTGAGCAATTTTCAACCATTGTAAAAAATCTAAGGCATCTGATCGAAAGCCGATTAGGTGTTGCGTTTCGCGTTTAAGTGCAGGAATATCAACATTAAAGCGATCACTCCAATAATCTAGGTTATACCAGTTAAGTCGGCCTTTTTCTGCCATAATTTGTGCTATAAGATCGGCTTCAATATTAGAACGCTCTAGTTTATGCAGTTCAGCATAGCGGCGTGGAAGGTGTTCTAGCCAAAAGTGACTATCAAAATGTAGGTCTAGCAGTGTACCATCCATGTCCAATAGAACTGTGTTAATGCTTTTCCAGTCAATCATTTGCAGCCCTTGTTTATTCAAATATGGGTTGTAAATTTAGTTAGCTTATAAAGAGCTATACAAACTAGCTAGTTGTATTGCTAATAAAAATAAGTATTTATTGTAACGGAAAGTCAGGGCTTCATGAAGTCGAGTCACTTTTGTTATTTTCAAGGAGTATGCTGGTTATGCCTAAGCGTCCAAAAATTCTACAGCGTAAAATAATAGCTCAAAGTCGATTGTTCAAAGTTGAGGAGCTAGAGCTTGAGTTTACTAATGGTGTACAAAGAACGTATGAGCGACTGGTCAGTCAAGGGCATGGCGCAGTAATGATTGTGGCATTAAATGAGCGCCAAGAAGTGGTGTTAATTCGTGAGTATGCCGGCGGTTTTCATGATTATGTGCTTACTTTACCTAAAGGGTTAATTGATCCAGGCGAAGATGCATTAGCTGCAGCTAATCGTGAATTAAAAGAAGAAACTGGCTATGGCGCTCATCATTTAGAGTTGCTGACTCAGCTGTCTTTAGCACCTAATTATATGGGGCATAAAATGGATATTGTGCTTGCTCGCGACCTTTATCCCTGTAAATTAGAGGGCGATGAACCAGAGCCATTAGAGGTTGTTTTATATCCTTTACAAGATTTATCTAAATTAATGGCTAGTGATGATTTTCACGAGGCACGGTCAATCGCAGCACTTTTTTTAACTCGAGAAAAACTACTCTATGAGCAACAGCAACTTTAGGAATACCACGGTGCTTGAGCAACCAAATAAGCTTGCCCGTGAGTTGGGGCGTATTTGTTATGCTGCTGGTGAAGCCATTATGCGTATCTATGTACGCCCAGAGCTTTGGGCTGCTTCTGAAAAGCATGATGCCTCACCAGTAACAGCAGCAGATTTAGCCGCTAATAGAGTAATTTGTAATGGTTTATCACAGCTAATGCCGCGTTTACCGGTTTTAACTGAAGAGGAAGCAGAAACTGCTTGGTCAGCAAGGCGGCAATGGGCGCGTTACTGGTTGGTTGATCCTTTAGATGGCACTAAAGAGTTTTTGGCACGTAATGGCGAGTTTAGCGTTAATATTGCGCTTATAGAGCATGGACAAACTATATTTGGAATGGTGCATTTGCCCGTAAGCGGTGTTACCTATTATGGCAGTCGTTATTACGGCAGTTTTTTGCAGCCACGAGAAGGTGAGTCCCGCAAGTTGCAAACCCGTACTTTAGCTTGGCCTAAAATCGATATGGTTGCCAGCCATAGGCACGGCCATGAGAAGTTGCAACCGCTTATCGATGCGCTTGAGTTGGCTGGCGCTGAAGTTAATCATATTCCTTTAGGTAGTTCGCTTAAGCTTTGTAGAATTGCTGAAGGCGCTGCTGATTTTTATCCACGTTTAGGGCCAACTAGTGAATGGGATACCGCAGCAGCACAGGCCGTTGTTGAAGGTGCGGGTGGAAGAGTGTTGGATTGGTCTTTTCGTTCACTGGTTTACAATCAAAAACCCGATATTCTTAACCCTGAATTTATGGTGATTGGTGATTTAAACCACCCTTGGCAAGAGTGGTTAGCACCTTTTGTAACAAAAAAACCGGATTGATTTTTGTTGGTATTTGTTTGGCTGAGTTATTCAATCGTTTGTGATGGAGTGTCTGTGATTATGGGATTGGGCTGCAGTAGCAAAGGATTGCAATTGCGTAACCTTACCTGCCCTTCTAGTACGCTACCACGTGAATACTCCCTAAAAATGCATTCATTTTTAATGGGGTCATAGCTTTCTATCCATAGGTGGTCATCTTTCCAAGTTGCTCCTAGGTGGTGTTGTCCATCAGGTATTTGAATGACCATTGAGCCGCCGTAACGCTTTACTAAAAGCTGCTCTAGATAGTAGTAGTAGAAAGAATAGCTAAGAATACCAAGTAATGCAGCTATCAAAAATGCAGGTTTTTGCATTGAAAGGCGTACAGCAAGTAAATAGAAAACAGCAAATATAATGACAAGGGTACTAATCCAATAGGCATTAGCTAGCATTTTGAGTCCTTAAAGTTTTGGTGGGTTGGTTAA
>CAYJCB010000009.1:0-2282 GCA_964368615.1 uncultured Halomonadaceae bacterium
GTCCAGCAGGGTGATTTCAGTGGTATTCTTGTCACTGCTCATACATCTGGCTCCAACGCCTTTAAAAAGCAACAGTCTACTATAATGTGACCTTTGTTCTGGGTCAATTGTCGTAAAGTTAGGAAATGTACATTAGTTTTATAGAAATCTTTAACTATTTGAAATAATGAGAGTTTTTTATGTTATCTGAAAAAGAGCCAAGTTTGTTAATTGACTTCGATGCACTGGCAGACTTATGCCTTAAACACCGTTGCTTTCAATCCCCTTCACTATTTCATGGTGTATTGGTTGGCCAGCTATGTGGTCAAGAACGTTTAGGGCGTGACCATTGGTTGCTGTTGCTGGGTCAATTATTGGGCAGCGAAACTGAGCCACTCCAAAACACAGATAAATTACTCGCTTTAGGGCTGTTAGATCAAGCATTAGAAACATTAAGTGCTGGCGGATTAGATTTTGAACCCTTATTGCCTGATGAACTCTATGAATTAGAAGAACGCTTTGTGGCGCTGGTGCAATGGGTACAAGGCTTTTTAAAGTCATTAAAATCAGTCAACCTAGAAGAACGTGAATTATCCGCAGAAGCGCAAGAAGGTTTAGAAGACTTACAGCGTTTGGTGGAGCTGGGTAAAGAAAACTTACAAGCTGATGAAGGCAATGAAAAAGATTTAATGGGTATTACTGAATTTGTTCGCATGGTGATTATGCTGATTTACACCGAACTGCACCCAGGTAAGCCTCAGGTTGAAAAAGTAGAAAAACCGCAAAATCTTCATTAAAACCCTTATTTAAAATCGCCTTAAAGCTTTTGTTAGTTAAAGCTTTCGTTAAGCTAAATAATCATTGCTGGAGCTAAAATGGAACACCTACCTGTCGAAGTCTTTATTAAGCGTCGCCGTGCATTAATGGATAGCTTGCCTGACAAAGCTCTGCTGTTGGTGCCTTCGGCAACGCTGGTAACGCGCAGCCGCGATACCGAACACCCATTTCGCCAAGACAGTGACTTTTGGTATTTGACTGGCTTTAACGAACCCGATGCCTTGTTAGTGTTGATGAAAGGTTATGCAGCAGGCGAACAGTTGTTGTTTAATCAGCCTAAAGATAAGTTAATGGAAACTTGGACAGGTATTCGTCTGGGGCAAGCAGGTGCTGTGGCGCAACTGGGTTTTAATCAAGCTTTTACTTTGGCTGAAATAGACCAACAGCTGCCTAATTTATTAGCAGAAGCCAGTGAAGTTTGGCTGCCATTAGAAGATGAAGCCCTGTATTCACGTTACCTACATTGGCGGCAGTCAGTAAAAGCTAGGTTTAAGCGTGTGGCGTGTTTGCCTGCCAGAATAACTGACCTAAGCCAGCACTTAGGTGAAATGCGTTTAATTAAACAGCCAGAAGAAATTGCTTTAATGAAACAAGCGGCGCGTATTTCGGCTGAAGCCCATTGCCGCGCCATGCAGGTTTGTAAGCCAACTATGTATGAATATCAGCTGCAAGCCGAGCTAGAACACGAATTTAGAATGCAAGGCGCAAGCGGCCCTTCTTACGGCAGCATTGTGGGCGCTGGCGATAATGCTTGTGTGCTGCATTACGTTGAAAACAGCGCAATCATGCAGGCAGGCGATCTAGTTTTGATTGATGCCGGTGCTGAATACCAAGGTTATGCTGGCGATATTACGCGTACTTTTCCCGTTAGCGGCACTTTTTCTACCCCGCAACAGCAGCTGTATAACCTAGTGTTAAAAGCCAATGAATTAGCGATTAGCCTAACGCGCCCTAACGCAACGCTAGATGAATTACACCAAGCCGTGGTGCAATGTTTAGTCACAGGTTTAGTGGAATTAGGTTTATTAACGGGTGCGGTGGATTGGCTGATAGAAACCGAAGCCTATAAAGCCTTTTTTATGCACGGCACTAGCCATTGGCTAGGTTTAGATGTGCATGATGTTGGTTTATATCGCCAAGCAGGGCAAGCGCGTCCGCTGCAAGCTGGCATGGTGTTTACCATTGAACCCGGTTTATACATTGCACCCGACCAAGCCGATGTTGACCCCCAGTGGCGCGGTATAGGCATTCGCATTGAAGATGATATTTTAGTGACTGCAACGGGCTGTGAAGTATTAACCAGTGGCGTACCTAAAACGGTTGCAGGCATTGAAGCCTTAATGAAAGGTGCAGACCATGCAGAGTAGCGACCAAGATTATGATCTAGTGATTATCGGCGGTGGTTTAGTGGGTGCTAGCCTTGCGTTGGCGTTGCAGCCATTAGCCGAACGCTTAAATTGGAAAAT
>CAYJCB010000009.1:2382-4721 GCA_964368615.1 uncultured Halomonadaceae bacterium
TACAAACATGGCAACCCAGTTTTGATGGGCGTTCAACAGCCTTGGCTTGGGGAACGCGGCAGATTTATGAGCGCCTTGGTTTATGGGACGCTTTGCAGCAGCACGCTAACCCGATTGAACACATTCAAATTACTGATCGCGGCTTTTTAGGTTCAACCCAATTACACAATACTGAACAGCAAGTACCCGCTTTAGGTTATGTAGTGCCCAATAGTTGGCTGGGTAAAGTGTTGTGGCAAGGTTTGGCAAAGGCTAAAAATACCCACGTTTTAGCACCTGCTGCGATTACTTCGGTAAGCTTTCCTAGTGCTGAACAAGCGGTGTTAGAAGGGCAGGTTAACGGTGCAGCCTTAACTTTAAAAGCGCGTTTAGTGGTGCTTGCTGATGGTGGGCGTTCTGGCATTAAACAGCAGCTAGGCATTGCCGATGAGGTGCATAATTACGAACAGTCGGCGATTGTGGCGAACGTGCGCATGTCGAAGCCCCACCAAGGCTGGGCTTACGAGCGTTTTGCTACCGATGGTCCTATGGCGCTCTTGCCCTTGGCTGGGCGTGATATGGCGTTGGTTTGGACGCGCACCAGTGAACAAGTAGCTGCTGAAATGGGTAAAAATGACGCAGAATTTCTACACGCCATTCAGCAAAGTTTTGGCAACCGCGCAGGGCGCTTTCAAAAGGTGGGCGAGCGTTTTGCTTATCCGCTTAAAAAAGTTCGCGCTAAAGAACAAGTCAGACGCAACCTAGTGCTGCTGGGCAATACCGCGCATTACTTACACCCAGTAGCAGGGCAGGGCTATAACCTAGCCATACGTGGCGTAATGACGTTAGCCGATGCACTTGCTAAGGGCGCACAGCAAGCGGCTGATAATGGGCAAGTTTTTCACCCTGGCGAACTACCGCTGTTACAGCAATGGCAGGCGCAGCGTGATTTAGACCAATCCAGCGTGATAGGTTTTAGTCATGGCTTAATTGCGCTGTTTGCTAACGACACGCCTTTGTTAGGTCATGCACGTGCTGCGGGTTTAATTGGCTTGAATTTAACCGCGCCGTTAAGACGCTGGATTACTGCTAAAGCGATGGGAGTTTAAAATGCCGCCACATGATGCGATTAATTTTAACAAAAGCTACTTTAACAAAAGCTACGATCTAGTGATTGTAGGTGGCGGTATGGCAGGTTTAGCCTTAGCTGCTGGCTTAGCCGATACGCAATTAAAAATAGCCATTGTTGAAGCCGCTGAACAAGCCCCCAATTGGCAAGCCACCACTTTTAATACCCGTGTTAGCGCCTTGTCAGCAACCAGTCGCCAGTTATTAGAAGGCTTAGGTGCTTGGTCGGTAATGGAAAAACTGCGGGTTAATCCTTACCAAGGAATGCGCGTTTGGGACAGCCAAGGCACGGCTGAAGTGGCGTTTAGTGCTGCTGAAGCCGGTGTCACTAACCTAGGCTATTTGGTAGAAAATTCAGTCACCCAGCTAGGTTTGTTAGAGGTTGTGGCAGACCAAGCCAATCTTGATTGGTACCTTGGTGTTGAAGCCGTGGCGATTAGTGATGTGGTTAACAACCAGCGCCAGCTTACTTTAAGCAATGACACAGTTTTAACCGCTGCGCTGATTGTGGGTGCTGACGGTGCTAACTCAAGAGTCAGGCAGTTAGGCGAGTTTAAAACCCGTGAATGGAATTATGGGCATCATGCGCTAGTCACCAGTGTGCGTATGGAAAAATCGCATAACAACACTGCTTGGCAGAGTTTTAGCGAACAGGGCGTGTTGGCTTTTTTACCCTTAAATAAAGACGGCGATAACCATTGGTGTTCGATTGTTTGGTCAACGCACCCAGAATTGGCGGCTGAATTAATGCATTTAGATGCAGCGGCTTTTAATCAGCGGCTAACAGCAGCATTTGAAGGGCGTTTAGGTAGGGTGGAAAGCAGTGAAGCCCGCCAAACCGTGCCTTTGCGCCAACGCCATGCGATTGATTACGTTAAGCCAAGCTTGGTGTTAATTGCTGATGCTGCCCACACCATTCACCCCTTGGCAGGGCAGGGTATTAACTTAGGCTTTGCAGATGTGGCAGCTTTAACAGCAGTGATTAAGCAGGCTGTTACCAATAAACAACCCTTGGGCAGTTTAACGGTTTTAAATAGCTATCAGCACCAGCGTAAGCCCGATAACCTTGCCATGATGGCGCTGATGGAAAGCTTTAAGCGGTTATTTGCCACCCAAAACTTGCCAGTGCTGCTGTTGCGTAACCTTGGCATGAAGTTGGTGAATGCTAACCCTTGGGTGAAGCGCCAGCTGATTGCTCAGGCGCTAGGTTTGCGGCCTTTGGTTAAGTAGCT
>CAYJCB010000009.1:4821-12058 GCA_964368615.1 uncultured Halomonadaceae bacterium
AAATCGTTAGCTATAAAAAGCTAGCTGCGGCTTTTAAATATAACTAGGCCACGCAACAGGTTTAAAGCTTCGTTTAATGGGTAATCTTCAGCAGTATCCAGTCTAGTAGAAGCTTTTTTGCCTTTTATTGGCTTGGTTGCATTGTTTATATGCCCGTCTAAATCGGCTTCTTTAGTGGTTAGGTTAGGTTCTAAAGGAGTAATACGTGCATTCACTACTTCAATATCTGGCTGAATGCCTTCGGCCTGAATCGAACGGCCATTGGGCGTGTAATAAAGCGCCGTAGTCATTTTTATGGCGCGATCATTATTCAGCGGCAACACCGTTTGTACCGAACCTTTACCAAAGCTGGTTGTGCCCATAATTAAAGCGCGCTGGTGGTCTTGCAAAGCGCCAGCAACTATTTCTGAAGCCGAAGCCGAACCGCCGTTAATTAATACCACCAGCGGTGCACCGTCTAAACTATCGCCTGGGTTGGCTTCAAAACGCATTTGTGTATCGGGTAAACGCCCACGCGTATACACAATTAAGCCCTTGTCTAAGAACACATCTACCACGTCTGCTGCTGCTTGCAGTACGCCACCTGGGTTGTTGCGTAGGTCTAAAATTAAGCCTTTTAACGGCGCTTTATTTTCTTTAACCAAGCGATTTAAAGCTTGCTGCACTTCGTTGCCGCTGTGGTTTTGAAATTGGCTGATGCGTAAATACCCAAAACCCGTTTCTAGCATCTTTTCTTTCACGCTAGTAATACGAATTAAGCCCCGCTCTAAATTCACTTTAAAGGGCTGATTAACCGCTTCACGTTGAATGGTTAATTCTATTTCAGTGCCGGGTTCGCCACGCATTAATTCCAGTGCTTTATCAACGGTCATTTCACGGGTGGGCGTGTCGTTAATGCGAATAATTAAATCGTGTGGCTGTAAGCCAGCACGTGAAGCCGGTGTGTCGTCAATCGGGCTAATCACTTTGATATAGCCTTCTTCAATGCCAATTTCGATACCCAAGCCACCAAACTCGCCTTGGGTGGATTCGCGTAAATCTTTAAAAGCTTCGGGTGCTAGGTAAGCAGAATGTGGGTCTAGGCCCGACAACATGCCTTTGATGGCACTTTCTAACAATTCACGGTCATCAACGTCATGCACATAAGCTTGCTTAATGCGCTCGTAAACTTCCGCAAAATTACGCAGCTCATCTAGCGGCAAGTCGTATTGTGGGTCGAGTGGGTAATCTAGGTCTTGGTCACTGTCAGCAAAAGCGACAGGTACTAATAACGACAAGCTCAACACTAATCCAGCGCCAAGCTTTAGCAAGGTCGGGTACATAAAATTACCTACTGCAAAAGAAAAATTAAAAATTAGCGACGCGCTATCCAACCAATCGGGTCTAAGGGTTTACCGCCGCTTCTTATTTCAAAATAGAGTCCATTATTTTGTTGCCCACCGCTTGAACCTGCTGTAGCAACAATTTCACCGCCATGCACCCAATCGCCGGGTTCTTTACGCAGGGTTTGATTATAGCCATAAAGGCTCATGTAACCATCGCCATGATCTATAATTAACATAAAACCAAAACCGCGCAGCCAATCGGCAAACACTACTCGCCCACCGTGCACCGAACGCACTTCTTCGCCTTCGCTGGCTTGAATTAATAAGCCATGACTAGTAATGCGGTTATTAAACAGCTTGCTGCCATAGGCGCTAAGTACCTTACCTTTAATCGGCCAAGGTAATTTGCCACGCATTTGTGGAAAAGGGCTGGCATCTTTAGGGGGTGGCAAACGCACAATCGCTTCGGTAACAGCAATTAATAATTGCTCTAGGCGTTTTTGATCGGATTGCAGTTTTTTAAGTTCATCGCCACGCCCAGCAATGTCTTGGCTTAGTTGCTTAACAACCTGCTGGCGCTTTTTTTGTTCGGCTAATAATTCGCTGCGGCGTTCTTGTAAACTGCGCCTAACCTGTTCAAGGTTTTTGCCACGGGTAATAATTTCTGATTGAACTAGGTCTAATTGGCGTGCCGTAGTTAAGTATTGCTCAATCTGGTCGGTTCTTTTCTTGTTGATGTAATCGTAATAACGCAGCAGCCGTGCCACACGGTCGGGCTCTTGCTGGTTTAGCAGCACTTTTAAGTATTCTTGCCGCCCCATTGCATAGGCTGAACGAATTTGCTGGCGCAAATAACCTGCTTGTTGGTCCAGCTGGGTTTGTAGGCTACGTTGTTCATTGCGTAAACTGGTCAGCCGTTGCTCTAATCCGGTGGCTTCTTTGCTGTTGTTGGCAATGCGCGTTACTAGCTGGCTAATTTGCACTTCAGTGCTACGCAGATTGTTTTCTAGTGAAGAATGTTCGCCACGTGCTTCGGTTAGCCAGCTTTGTAAGTTGTTAATGTCGCGGCGCAGTGCTTGCAGCTGCTGTTCACTGACTTCTTCTTGCCCAGCAGCAATGACTTGGTTATTCACCAGCAGGCTTACAAACAGCACACTTATTAACAACCAGGTTGTTAAGGTAAGACGGCGCATTATGAATCCCTGCCTGTTGCTGGCTGCATTAATAAATCTTCCTTATTCTTATTCTTTAATTAAACTCAATCAGCGTTTTACCGGTCATTTCAGGCGGCTGCTCTAAACCCATCACTTTAAGCAGCGTGGGGGCTAAGTCTGATAAGCGCCCACCGTCTAACAAGCGTGCTTTAACCCCTTTGGGCGGCAGGTAAATTAGTGGTACAGGAAAGGTGGTATGTGCGGTTTGTGCTTGGCCAGTGGTTTCGTCTAGCATTTGTTCAGCGTTGCCGTGGTCAGCAGTAATAAAACCCTGCCCATTAACGGCTTGCAGTGCTGCAACAACACGCCCTACACACTCATCTAATACTTCAATGGCTTTCACTGTGGCATCAAAATCGCCAGTATGCCCAACCATATCGCCATTGGCATAGTTGCAAATAATCGCGTCGTATTCACCCGAATGAATCGCTGCAACCAATTTATCAGTCACTTCTACTGCGCTCATTTCTGGCTGTAAATCGTAAGTGGCTACTTGTGGTGAAGGCACTAGAAGGCGTGTTTCACCGGCAAAAGGTTCTTCTCTACCACCTGAAAAAAAGAAGGTAACGTGGGCGTATTTTTCAGTTTCGGCAATGCGTAGCTGAGTTTTGCCTAAGTTTGCCAAGTATTCGCCCAGCGTGTTGCTGAGGTTAGCCGGTGGAAAAGCAGCAGGTGCACTAATGTCTTCGGCATACTGAGTAAGCATTACAAAACTACTTAAACGCGGCCAAGCCCTGCGCGCAAAACCATTGAAATCGGCTTCGGTAAAAGCACGGGTAATTTCTCTGGCGCGGTCGGCACGAAAGTTCATAAAAATAACCGCATCGCCGTGTTCAATTTGGCAAGGTAAGCCAATTGCAGTGGCCTTAACAAACTCGTCGTTTTCGCCCCGCTCATAAGCGGCTTCTAGTCCAGCAACAGCGGTATCAGCATTAAAGTCAGCTTGGCCTAGGGTTAGTAAATTGTAAGCTTTTTCAACTCTGTCCCAGCGGTTATCACGATCCATTGCAAAATAGCGACCAATTAAACTGGCAACTCTACCAACGCCTAGTGCCTTAAATTTACGGTCGGCTGCTTCAATGGACGCTTGGGCGCTGCGCGGTGGTGTGTCTCGGCCATCTAAAAAGGCGTGTAGAAAAACCTGCTTAGCGCCGCGTTTTACTGCCAGTTCCGCCATCGCAAATAAATGGTCTTCATGGCTGTGTACACCGCCACAGGATAAAAGCCCCATTAGATGCACCGCACCTTGTTTGGCAATGGCTGCATCAACTGCGGCGATTAAAGTGGGGTTTTCAAAAAAGCTGCCATCGCTAATGGCTTGGGTAACGCGGGTAAAATCTTGGTAAACAACGCGCCCAGCGCCTAGGTTCATGTGGCCGACTTCAGAATTGCCCATTTGCCCTTCTGGTAGCCCAACGTGCATACCATCGGTATGAATTTGACTGGTAGGATATTCGGCACGCAGGCGATCCATAACAGGTGTTTTGGCGTGAAAAATAGCGTTATTGTCACTGGCTGGATTATCACCATAACCATCGAGAATAATAAGGGCAGTAGGAAGGCGTGAAGAACTCATAGCGTTTTAGGGTTGCTCTTTAAAGTCAGATTAAGATCAGAATAGGCATAGGCCAGAAGCATTAACTAGGGCATATAATAGCCCTACCTGCCTTAAATCTCCATCTTACAGATGCCTTGATTGTGACTCTGGTGTATCCTAAACGACAAATTTTTTTCGGGGTTAAGCCCGTCTTAATCTTTAGCCATGGCGTAATAATAAAGAGATCCACGATGTTAGAACAAATTATTGAGTTTAGTATTAACAACCCTATGCTAGTCAGCGCCTTCGTTATTTTATTGGCTTTAATTGCTTTTAATGAAAGCCGTACCGCCGGTAATGGCGTGGGTGTGGCAGAAGCAGTGCGTTTTATGAACCGTGATGAAGCCGTTGCTGTGGATATTCGTGACCGTAAAAACTATACCCAAGGGCACATTGCCGGTTCTGTGAATATTCCTATGGCGAACCTAGATTCGCGTATTCAAGAATTAGACAAGCACAAAAGCAAAAAAATTATTGTGGTTTGCAATACTGGCACTTCAGCGGGTGTTGCTATAGCTAAGTTAGAAAAAGCCGGTTTTGAACAAGTTTTGCGCCTAAAAGGCGGCATTATGCAGTGGCAGAGCGATTCTATGCCGATGGTTAAAAAATAAATATTGTTAAATTTTAAAGAAATTAAGGAAACTAATCATGAGTGAAACACCACAAACCCAGTTTGCCCTACAGCGCCTTTACCTAAGCGATGTGTCTTTTGAAGCACCAAATAGCCCTGAAGTTTTTATGGTTAAAGAACAGCCGCACGTTGATGTAAAGCTAGATACCCGCAGCCGCCAAATTAGCGATGACCTTTACGAAGTAACGGTAAAAATTACTGCTCAGGTTACTTTTGGTGATAAAACGGCTTTCTTGGCTGAAGTTGAACAAAGCGGTGCTTTCCAAATTTCGGGCATTGAAGGACCTAACTTAGAGCACGCTTTAGGTGCTTTTAGCCCGAATATTCTTTTCCCTTATGCGCGTGAAGCCATTGATAGTTTAGTGGTTAAAGGTGGCTTTCCGCCTTTAATGATTGCGCCGGTTAACTTTGAAGCCATTTTTGCTGAGCGTAAACAGCGTGAAGCCCAAACCACTCAATAGAACATTATAACGTGCGCCGTTTTTATTCCCCCCAACCCTTGGCTGGCAAGGCTCAAATCGAGCTAGACGGTCAAGTGGTGCGCCACATGATTCAAGTGCTGCGAATGCAGTCTGGCGAACAGTTACACCTGTTTGATGGGCAGCACTGCTACCTAGCTGAATTGTTAGAAGGCAATAAAAACCGTGCGCTGTTGCAGCTGTTAGAACCCGTTGCAGCAGCAGCGCCTTCGCCATTAACCACCCACCTTGGGCAAGCCATTTCCAAAGGCGACAAGATGGAATGGATTATTCAAAAAGCCACAGAATTGGGCGTAACCGAGATTACACCGCTTTATACCCAGCAAGGTGATGTGCGCTTAAAAGGCGAGCGGGAACAAAAAAAATTGCAGCAATGGCAGCAAATTGCGATTAGTGCCTGTGAACAAAGTGGGCGCAATGATGTGCCGATTGTTCATTCGCCCCAAGTTTTAAACAACTGGTTGGCAGCGCGGCAAGAAGCCATGAAACTCTTGCTGCACCCACACGGTCAAAGTGGCGAGTTGGCTGTTGAACAAGTAACCAGCGTGGCGTTATTAATCGGCCCAGAAGGTGGTTTAACTGAAGCCGAAGCCGAAACAGCAAGGCAACAAGGTTTTACTGGCTTGCGTTTAGGGCCAAGAATTTTACGCACCGAAACCGCACCCCTAGCAGCACTTACCTTAGTGCAGCATTGGTGGGGTGATTTTAAGTGAATTTATATAAGTAAATGCCAGTGTGGAGGCAAAATGACTAAGCAGGTTGTAGTTGGTGTGGTAATGGACCCTATTGCGGACATTACCTACAAAAAAGATACCACGCTGGCGTTATTACTAGCCGCTAAAAAGCGTGGCTGGAAGCTTAAATACATGGAAATGGGTGATTTGCACCTGCGCCAAGGCAAGGCTTGGGCGCGTATGGCAGACCTAGATGTGTTTGCTAACCCAGAAAAATGGTTCGAGCTAGGCGAAGCCGCTGTTGCTTCTATGGCTGAGCTAGATATTTTATTAATGCGTACCGACCCGCCTTTTGATAACCGTTTCTTAACTTCAACTTGGTTATTAGAAGCAGCAGAGCGTGAAGGCGTGCTGGTGGTTAACAAGCCACAAAGCCTGCGCGATTGTAATGAAAAGCTATTTGCCCAAGAATTCCCTGAATGCTGCCCACCCACTTTGGTTAGCAGCAACAGCCAGTTAATTCGTGAATTTCATGCTGAACATAAAGACATTATTTTAAAGCCATTAGACGGCATGGGCGGCATGGGCATTTTCCGTGCTAAAGAAGAAGGCTTAAATCTGGGCGCGATTATTGAAGAATTAACCGACAACAACCAGCGCCAAATTATGGTGCAAAGGTTTGTGCCAGAAATTAAAGACGGTGATACGCGCATTCTAGTGATTAACGGTGAACCTGTGCCTTACGGTTTAGCGCGTATTCCTATGGCGGGTGAAACACGTGGCAACCTTGCTGCGGGTGGTAGCGGTGTGGCGCGTAAGCTAACCGAACGCGATTACTGGATTGTTAAGCAAGTTGCGCCAGCTTTAAAAGAAAAAGGCTTAATGTTTGTGGGTTTAGATGTTATCGGCGATTACCTAACCGAAATTAACGTCACCAGCCCGACTTGCGTGCGTGAATTAGACGAGCAGTGCGGTTTAGACATTGGTGGTCAATTAATGGCTTACTTGGCTGAACGCCTAGGTCGCGGTTGATTGTCGGCTTGGTTTACTAAGCTTTTAAAATGGCAGCGTCCGATTATTTGGACGCTGTTAATTGCCTTGTTGCTGCACCTGTTGTTATTGCTGATTGCTTCTGCACCTAAAGAAGAAAGCCTTGAGCAACTCTTTTCCCAAGCCACTCAAGTGCTGCTGTACGATTTAGAAGAGCCGATTGAAGAACCTGCTTTAGAAGAACTACCTCCTGTTGCTCCCATTCCTGCTGAACCGCTGCCTCCTGAACCGCCTATTAAAGAACAGCCTACTGCTGCAGAAGCTCTT
>CAYJCB010000009.1:12158-23337 GCA_964368615.1 uncultured Halomonadaceae bacterium
GAACCTGCTGCTAAGCCACGTTTTTCAAAAAGTTTAATAAGCCGTAGTTTAGAAATTGCGCGTTTAGAAGCAGAGTTAGCCGCGATGCAAAACAATTCAGCGCAGCAACCTAGGGTTAGGCGGATTAGTTCGGGCGCACGTATGAGTAGCGAGGAAGCCTTGTATTTACGTCAGTGGGAAGAAAAAGTAGAACGTATTGGTAATTTAAACTACCCAGAAGCTGCCCGAAAACAAAACTTGGGTGGGCGGTTACGTTTGTTGGTGGTGATTGCTGTTGATGGACGTATTTTAGAAGCACAGCTGTTAACCGGCTCGGGTCATACTTTGCTAGACGATGCAGCAATACGCATTTTAAACCTAGCTGCGCCTTTTGCGCCCTTGCCAGAATCTATAAAAGCCCAAGCCGATGTGCTGGAAATTATTCGTACTTGGCAATTTGGTGATGGTTGGTATGCTAATTGACCGATAACAATTCAAGCAAAGCCTTTCATTAACCATAGAATTTAGCCAAAATCACGCCTTAGCTATAAGATAAAGAGAAAACTGTGAAGACACTTAGGGATCATTTCCTGTTAGCCATGCCGCAACTTCAAGACCCCCATTTTGGTGGAAGTTTAACCTACCTGTGCGAGCAAAATGCCCAAGGCGCTTTAGGGTTAATTGTGAATAAGCCTTTGTCGCTGACTTTTGCTGAATTAATGGAACAGATGAACATTGCCAATACTTCAGATTTACACGCCGACCAGCCAATTTATCGCGGTGGGCCAATTCACGGCGACCGTGGTTTTGTTTTGCACACAGGCAGCCCCATTTGGAAAGCTTGTTTGCCGATTAGCGAAAAGTTAAGCCTCACCACTTCGTTAGATATTTTAGAAGCCCTAGCCAAAGGTAAAGGCCCGAAGCACTTTTTAATTGCCTTGGGTTGCGCGGGTTGGGAAGCGGGTCAGTTAGAACAAGAGCTGTTAGACAACACTTGGCTAACTTGTGAGGCCAATGAAACGCTCTTGTTTGCTACACCAAATGAAGAACGCCTAACGGGCGCTGCTGCAACACTGGGCATTAATCTTAATTTAATGACTGGGCAAGCTGGCCATGCTTGATAGCGCTGCTTCTGCTGCTTCTAAGCCGCGCTTAATTATGGCGTTTGATTTTGGTAGCAAACGCCACGGTGCAGCCATAGGTAACGAGCTGACCCGCACGGTAAATCCGTTAACTGAAATTCCTGCTAAAGACGGTATTCCAGCTTGGCAAATACTTGATGCCCTTATTAAAGAATGGCAGCCTGATGTGTTTGTGGTGGGTTTGCCGTTAGACGAACAGTTAGAAGACACACCGTTAAGCTTACGCGCCAGAAAGTTTGCGCGGCGCTTGTTTGGGCGTTATGGCAAAGCTTGTTATGGCATGAATGAGCGTGGTTCAACGCGCATTGCTAAAGAAATTGTGAAGCAACAGGGCGGACACAAGGGCAACTTTCGTGAAGATCCTGTGGATAGGTTAGCTGCTGCGGTTATTCTAGATGAATGGCTACAGCTAGACCCTAATGGCGCTAGCGTTTATTTACAGCAAATTGCTGGGCCAGACTTTATTAAGCTTTGATTTTATGAAGCCTTGATTTTATTAAGCCCTAAGATAGAGAGTGATGCAGATTATGGTAAATCAAAATAAAACAAGTATTTTACCGGACGGTTTTTTACCCGAAGTCGCGCCTTTGCTCGACAATCTAGCTGCTAATTTAGAAAATTACTTACAGCAGCAGGGCATTACTGAACCCCTATTTATTGGTATTCATACTGGTGGGGTTTGGGTGGCTGAAGCTTTACGCCAAAAAATGCACATAACAGCGCCTTTAGGCACGCTAGATATTTCTTTTCACCGTGATGATTATTCACAAATGGGTTTAAACCCTAGCGTAAAGCCTTCTAATTTGCCGTTTGCCACTGAAAACCAACACCTTGTTTTAATTGATGATGTGTTGCGGTCGGGGCGCACCATTCGTGCCGCAATGAATGAGATTTTTGATTATGGTCGCCCTGCCTCGATTACGTTAGTAACGCTGTTATCTTTGTCGGGTCGAGAATTACCGATTCAAGCCGATTGCTGTGCCTTGCATTTAGATTTACCCGCCGACCAGCGTATTAAGCTGTCTGGCCCTACACCGTTAGAATTTAATTTGGTTATTCGCCCCCTTGATACAGAGGAACCTGCATGAGTAGCGCACTGAATGATCCAAACCACCCCCGCAACGTGCAGTTAACAGCAGACGGGCGCTTGAAACATTTTTTAAGCATTAACGGCTTGTCGAAAACCTTGTTAACAGAAATTTTGGACACAGCAGAATCGTTTGCCAATATGGGCGGCCAAGCGGTTAAAAAAGTGCCACTGCTGCGAGGTAAAACGATTGTTAATTTGTTTTTTGAAAATTCCACCCGTACCCGTGCCACCTTTGAACTAGCCGCCAAGCGTTTGTCTGCCGACGTGTTGAACCTAGATATCAGCACTTCTTCAACCAACAAGGGTGAAACGCTGATGGATACATTGCAAAACATTGAAGCTATGCACGCAGATATGTTTGTGGTGCGCCATGCTGATTCAGGTTCAGCGCATTTTATTGCCAGCCAAATTACGCCTAAAGTAGCCATTATTAATGCCGGTGATGGTCGCCATGCCCACCCGACCCAAGCCATGTTGGATATGTTTACCATTCGCCGCCATAAAAACAGCTTTGAAGGCTTAAAAGTAGCAATTGTCGGCGATATTCTGCATTCACGAGTAGCGCGTTCACAAATTTATGCCTTAAATACTTTAGGTGCAGCAGAGGTGCGTTTAGTTGCCCCTAAAACCTTGTTGCCGATTGGTATTGAAGAAATGGGCGCTAAAATTTATACGCGCATGGAAGAAGGCATTAAAGACGTGGACGTGGTGATTATGCTGCGCTTACAAAAAGAACGCATGAGTGGTGCTTTGTTGCCCTCAGAAACTGAATTTTACCGTTTATATGGTTTAACGACTCAAAAGTTGGCTTATGCTCACCCCGAAGCGATTGTGATGCACCCAGGCCCCATTAACCGTGGCGTGGAAATAGAATCAGCCGTTGCCGATGGCCCGCAGTCAGTAATTCTAAAGCAAGTGAGTTATGGCATTGCCACCCGCATGGCGGTAATGAGTATGGCAATGAGCGGACAAATGCACGAAAGGTCACAAATTCAATGAGAATCTCTATTTTAGGTGGACGGGTTATCGACCCAGCGCAGGTGTTAGATCAGGTGATTGATCTGCACATTGAAGATGGTTTAATTCTAGCGATTGGTGCTTGCCCTGAAGGTTTTCAAGCTGAACAAACACTAGATGCTACCGGCTTATTGGTTTGCCCAGGTTTTATCGACCTTTGCTGTCATATACGCGAACCTGGCCCAAGCTATAAAGGCAGTATCGCCAGCGAAACCCAAGCCGCTTTAGCCGGTGGTTTTACCCAAGTGTGTGCGCGGCCTGATACCCAGCCACCTTTAGATTCCCCTGCTGTTATTAGGGTAGTAAGAGAAAGAGCAGAATTAGCAGGCAAGGCCAAAGTGTTGCCCGTTGGCGCATTAACCCAAGGTTTAGCAGGTCAGTTGCTAAGTAATATGTCGGCGCTGCAAGCTGCTGGTTGTGTGGCGGTAACGAATTTACGTCGCCCGATTCAAGACAATTTAATTTTACGCCGTTGCTTAGAATACGCAGCCACTTTTGATTTTTTAGTTATGTTTTATCCAGAAGACCACGCTTTAAAAGGCTCAGGTTTTGCCCATGAAGGCCCGCTGTCTTCACAATTAGGTTTAAATGGCATTCCTGAAACGGCTGAAACCCTTGCTGTGGCACAAACCCTTTTATTGGTGGAACAAGCTGGCATTCGCGCCCATTTTGCGCACCTTTCTACTGCCAGAGCGGTTGAACAAATTGCCGATGCTCAGGCAAGAGGCTTGCCCGTTACCGCCGATGTTGCGTTAAGTCACTTATTATTTACCGATTCTTCGCTAGAATCTTTCGACAGTAATTTCCACCTAGAACCACCGCTACGCAGTGCAGTTGACCGTTTAGGGCTGCTGCAAGGCTTGAAAGATGGCACGCTTACTGCGGTTTCTAGCGGTCACCTACCCCATGAACAAGCTGCAAAAATGGCACCTTTTTCAGTTGCAGAACCGGGTATGAGCAGCCTAGAAGTGGTATTGCCACAAATGCTGGCGCTGGTTGAAGCCGGTTGGTTAAGCCTGTCAGATATGGTGAAGCGTTTATCGTTAGCGCCAGCTGAATTGTTAGGCTTAAAATCAGGTGCTTTGTGGACGGGTTATAAAGCCGACCTAGTGTTAATTGACCCTGCTGCAAGTTGGGTGTTGAATGAAGACACGGGTTTTTCAGCCGGACACAACACACCCTTTTGGAATCAGACGTTGCAAGGCCGTGTGGTGACTAGCCTTGTTGATGGTCAAATTCGTTTTAACTTAAAATAAAAACTTGGTGCAAAGCTAGTAGGAGGTAAGTAATGGTTAATAAAACAGCGTTTCACTCACGGCTATTGGGCGCTAATACCTTGTTGCCACTGGGTAAAATTGTCTGCGTAGGGCGCAATTATGCTGAACATGCTGCGGAGTTGAATAACCCCATACCTGAGCAGCCGCTCTTGTTTATTAAACCTGCTACTAGTGCGGTTAATATGCAGCAACCCTTAGAATTACCCAAGGGTGTTGGCGATGTACATTATGAAACCGAAATTGCCCTGTTAATTGGCGAAACGATTAGTAAAGCAACACCTGCTGAAGCCTTAGCTGGCGTGGTGGGTGTAGGATTAGCACTCGACTTAACCTTGCGCGATTTACAGTCAGAACTTAAAAAACAAGGACACCCATGGGAAAGGGCTAAAGCTTGGGACGGCGCTTGCCCCTTGTCTGATTTTGTTGATGCAGCAGCAGTAAAAGATTGGCAGGAGTTAGAGCTAAGTTTACATATTAATGGTGTTGAAAAGCAGCGTGGGCAAGCCAAGCAAATGCTAACCCCGATTGCAGAACTGCTTAGCCATATTAGCCAAACTTTTACCCTGTTGGCAGGCGATGTAGTGATTACTGGCACGCCAGCAGGTGTTGGCAAGTTGGCAAGGGGTGATAAGTTAGAACTAGCTTTAACAAACCTATTACAGGTAGAAACGCGTGTGATTTAAATAGGGTTATTTTAGTTAAAATAATAAACAAAGGAATGCGCTAATGGCAACTAGCAGTTTAGTAAAAGCAATGAGCGAGCGGCAGGGATTACCTGAAAAGCTAAGGTTGTTAGTTGAAAGGTTGCAGGCTAAATACAAGCAGGTGGAACGTTTTTCGATTGCCTTGTATCACCCTTCAACCGATAAAGTACGTACTTTTTTTACCACCAGCCACCTTGATATGGCAATTACTGCTTATGAGTTTCGGCTGCAAGAAGCGCAGTCTTTACACGCCATTGCGATTAGTAAACAGCCTAGAGTGATTCACGATTTAACTGAACTCGTGCCCCCTAAAAACTTGGGTACGGTTAATTCACATACTTTAAAATTGGTTAACCAAGGCTGGCGCTCTAGTTTTACTTTGCCGCTGCTGATTGATGATGAGCTAGTTGGCTTTATTTTTTTTAACTCACAAACCCCCTTCACCTTTCAAGGCGATTTATTGGCAGAGTTAGAGCTGTATTGCCAACTAATTGCTCAGCTGGTTTACCAAGATCACGCTGGAATAAAAACCCTAACCGCTGCGGTACGTTCCACCATGTCCTTGTGTGCGCAAAGAGACCCAGAAACTGGTGCGCACTTAGAACGCATGGCGCATTTTTCGCAGTTAATTGCAGTGAACCTAGCACCCAAGTGGACGTTTACTGACCGCCAGCTACAGCACCTGCTGCTGTTCGCGCCGCTGCATGATTTAGGAAAAATAGCCATTGCTGACCGAGTATTGTTAAAACCAGGCAAGTTAACACCTGAAGAATTTTTAGAAATGCAGCAGCACACAGTAAAAGGCTGCGAGCTGTTAGATTTAGTGATTAATCACCACGGTTTAGAAAATTTAACCGATATTCAAATGCTCAAAAATCTAGTGCTTTATCACCATGAAAAAATGGACGGTACGGGTTATCCTGAAGGTTTAAAAGGGCAAGAAATCCCGATTGAAGCCAGAATTATCGCGGTTGCTGATGTGTTTGATGCCTTAACCAGTGAGCGCCCCTACAAAAAAGCTTGGTCGGTAACGGCTGCTTTGGAAGAAATGCGCAAAATGGCAGTTAACCATTTAGATGCTGATTGTGTGGAAGCTTTGGTTAATAATCGCCAGCAGGCAGAATATATTCTTAATCAGCTTCGCTGTGAAGTGAGCGAAGCCTAATTTGTTTAAGGTGGCAAGGCTAACACGGTAAAACTAAACTGCGTCTTTACCTTTTTCACCAGTACGAATGCGGATAACTTGGTCGAGTGGCGTTACAAAAATTTTGCCATCGCCAATTTTGCCAGTGTTTGCCACGTTAATAATTGAATCAATCACTTGTTCAGCCATTGCACTATCAACCGCGATTTCTAGCTTAATTTTAGGTAAGAAATCGACCACATATTCGGCACCACGGTACAATTCAGTGTGACCTTTTTGGCGACCAAAACCCTTAACTTCAGTAACAGTAATGCCTTGCACACCGATTTCAGAAAGGGCTTCGCGCACATCGTCTAGCTTAAAAGGTTTAATAATAGCGGTAATAAGTTTCATGATAGTTCCTTAAATAATTTAACAAGCTTGCCTAATGGTAAAGCCTCTAGCCATAAATAACCAAAAAGAGTTAAAGTTATTTTTATTCGATAAGATTGACTTACCCCATGCGTTCTAAAAAAACGCTATGTTAAGCTGCTACAGTTAGGAAAAAAAGATGTTAAAACCAGAAGTTTTACAAAAAATTACCGAAGATATAACCGCTAAGCTAGGCAATTTTAATCAGCCATTACCCAGCAGCCAGCTGTTAAAAAAACTAGTGAATGAAGTGGCAGCTAAGTTAGATTTAGTTAGCCGTGAAGATTATGAGCGTTTATTGCAAATACATCAGCGCACTCGGCAAAAAGTGGATCAGCTGAATACACGTGTCGATGCTTTAGAGGCTCAGTTAAAAACTTAAATTTTATGTTAAGTTGAGCGTCTAGGGGCAAGAATCACAAGGAGGTTGAAGATGTCGCTGGCATTGGTAGCAAGTCGTGCGCTAATTGGTTTAGATGCGCCTGAGGTTAGGGTTGAAGTGCATCTTGCCAATGGCTTACCGGCGTTTAATCTGGTGGGTATGCCAGAAACAGCAGTGAGGGAAAGCCGCGATAGGGTGCGTAGCGCATTGCTGACCGCAGGTTTTGAATTTCCAGCCCGCCGCATTACCGTGAACCTTTCCCCTGCCGACCTTCCTAAAGAAGGGGGGCGCTACGATTTACCCATCGCCTTGGGTATTTTGGTTGCTTCCGATCAATTACCACAAAGCAGCTTAAATGGTCGTGAATTTATTGGTGAACTGGCTTTAAATGGCGAACTGCGTGAAGTAAAAGGCGCATTACCTACGGCTTTATCCACTTCTAAAATAGGCAATTTTTTAGTGTTGCCAGCGGCTAACTTGCCCGAAGTCGGATTAGTTTCTACTTTAAAAACAGGTGGTGCGCATCACTTGTTAGACTTAGTAGCTGCCTTGCGTGGTCAAGCTGAATTCTTAACGCCTACTCATATCCCCTTAGAAATTTCTAGCTTAAATTACACCGATTTATTGGAAGTAAAAGGCCAGCAAGCCGCCAAGCGGGCTTTAATGGTTTCAGCAGCAGGGCAGCATAATCTGCTGTTTTGTGGGCCGCCAGGCAGTGGTAAAACTTTATTGGCGCGTTGTTTACTGGGTTTATTGCCTGAGCCTAGCGAAGAAGAAGCCTTGGAAGTGGCGGCAATTCAATCCATTGTACAAGGGTTTGATGCCAACACTTGGCGGCAACGCCCGTTTCGTTCGCCGCACCATACTGCATCTGCTGTTGCGTTGGTGGGCGGTGGTAGCAACCCTTTACCCGGTGAAATTTCTTTAGCGCATCGGGGTATTCTATTTTTAGATGAGCTGCCAGAATTTGGTCGCCAAGTGTTAGAAGTGTTGCGTGAACCCTTAGAAGCTGGTGTGATTCACCTTGCCCGCGCCAAGCGTAAAGCTAGTTATCCTGCCCAGTTTTTATTGATTGCGGCTATGAACCCTTGCCCTTGTGGCCATTTGGGTGATCCGCGTAAAGCCTGCACCTGTGCAGCAGGATTAATTAACCGCTACCAATCACGCCTGTCTGGCCCGTTATTAGACCGAATTGATTTACACCTAGAGGTGCCAGCTTTGCCTGCGGATTGTTTGTGGCAGCCAGCCGAAGGTGAAAGTTCTGCACACGTTAGGGTTAGGGTAAAAGAAGCGCGGCAGCGGCAAATTGCCCGAGCAGGTAAGCCTAACGCACAACTTGGCCCTGCTGAATTAGAAATGTTTGCACCGCTAGGTGTTGAACAGCAGCAACTGTTAACACGGGCTATGAATAAGATACATCTGTCAGCTAGAGCAGCACACCGTATAATTAAAGTCGCGCTGACTTTAGCCGACCTAGAAGCTAAATCAGTTATTGAATCTAAGCACCTGTTAGAAGCACTGAGCTACCGCAAACTCCCTTGGTCAGACTAGTTTTTAGACTTACTTTAATGGTGTAACTATGCAGTTTCCAACTTTACAATCCATTGCAACAACGCAGGTGATTAGCCTGAATGAGCAAGCTAGCTTGGCTGAAGCACTAGGCTTAATAAATAAGCATGCAATTCGCAGTTTATTAGTGAACAGCAGCAAGGGTTATCGCCTATTGCAAGCCAAAGATTTAATGGCTTTTCACCTGCAAGGCATTAGTTTTAACGTACCTTTAGCGCAAGTGCTATTACCTAGGGCGTTGCAGTTGCCGCCAGAAGCCGATGTACAAGAAGCGATTAAATTAATTAGCCTGCACCAAGCCGAGCAAGTTTGCCTTGTTGATGCAGACGACCAGCTGTGTGGCATTGTTACCTATACTGATTTAGTGCGTAACCTAGACCCAGATTCGTTAGCCGAAAGCCAACGTTTAGGTGACTTGTTGCGGGGTATGCAGCTGTTGCAGGTTAATAAAGAAATGCCCATTAGCCTAGTGCTAGGGTTAATGCAGCAACAGGGCGTAAACACTGCTTTAATTAGCGAAGACCGTGTACCGCTGGGTGTATTAACTTTATCAGATGCTATGCGTTTGTTAGATGCTGGGAAAGATTTGTCGTGCCGCGTTGACCAAGTGATGTCGACTCCGGTATCCACTTTGCCAGAGCACTTTTCAGTACGCCAAGCCATTAGCAGTATGCGCGAAAAAGGTTTTAAGCGGCTAATCGTCGTTAATAACGAGAAGCAAGTGGTGGGTTTAATTAGCCAACAAGATTTAATTAACCTTTATTACAGTCAGTGGTTTAAGTTAATTAAACACCAGCAGCAAGATTTGCTAGAAAAAAATCAGCGCCTAGAACAAAAAAACTATGCGTTTACACAGTTATTAGAAGTGTTTGATTTTCCTGTTTTGCTGCTAGATGCTAAGGGGCAGCTAGAACAATTTAACCAAGCGGCACAGCAAATTTTTGCTAAAGAAAAGCTATTACTTGGCGTTACTTTACCGCTGTTGATGCAAGGCAATCCGTCCGCAGCCAATGCAAAAGATTTTTTTACTAAGCTAGAAATAGGCCAAGCAGCCCGTGCAGAAGTGATGTTTAAGTCAGCGAATGGTCATTATCAGGCATACCAATTAACTAGTCGGGCGCTGAATCAAGATGCTAGCCGTGGTTTTATGCTGCTTAGCTTTAAACCACGGCAGGCGACAGAATTTACTTCAAGTTATTAATAATAGCTAAAGAAGGTTTGGCTTGGTTAAGGGTGTAAAAGTGTAGCCCTGGTGCGCCACCTTCCATTAGTTGTTTGCAGAGGTTTGAAATTACTTCTTCGCCAAATTTTACAATGCTGTCGTTGTCATCACCGTAAGATTCTAGCTGTTTTCTAATCCAGCGTGGAATTTCAGCACCACACATATCAGAAAAACGCGCCAGTTTATTGTAGTTGGTAATTGGCATAATGCCCGGAATAATTGGGATTTCGATACCAGCGGCTCTTACTCTATCGACAAAATAGAAATACGCATCGGCATTAAAGAAATACTGGGTAATTGCGCTGTCGGCACCGGCTTGGCATTTGCGTACAAAGTTTTGAATATCAACGTCTAGGTTAGCGGCTTGTGGGTGAGATTCGGGGTAGGCTGCCACTTCAATAATAAAGTCTTTGCCAAATTCTTGGCGAATAAATGCAACCAATTCATTGGCATAACGCAATTCACCGCCCATACCCATGCCCGAAGGCAAGTCACCACGCAAAGCCACTAAGCGTTTAATGCCTTGGTCTTTGTAATTTTGTAACAGGTTACGTAATTCTTCACGGCTAGCACCAATGCACGACATGTGCGGCGCAGCATCTACGCCACTTTCACGCAAAGCCAGCACGGTACTTAACGTGCCATTTTGGGTAGAACCACCTGCGCCATAAGTTACCGAAAAAAAGTCTGGGTTGGTTGCAGCGAGTTTATCGCGCACTACTAGCAGTTTTTCTTGGCCGATAGGGGTTTTGGGTGGAAAAAATTCAAAGCTGATAGGTATGGAAGGCATGATTATTCTCATTAATATTAATAGGATTCATTTTGCTGCTTAGTTTTAAAAAAAGCAAAGCAGCCGTACACTAACGTATTAATTTTAATCGAGGTTAATTCCCATGCAAGATGAACACCCTGATGCCCGTGAACCAGATTTGTTGCGTAGTAAACTAGCCCTAGAAACGGCTTTAATTAGTTGGCGTGAATTGGAAATACATCATGCGCGAGGCTGCGTTGTGATGGTCAGTAACGATTTAGATTTAACCGAAGTTGGCTTTCAGTTAACGCAAGACAACCGCGCCCAGTTTCAAGCATGGTTAGATTCGGGTGAAGTCGGCACAGTGGCAGACGATGATGCCCATGCTTGGCACCAAGAAAATACCGAGCTTTGGGCACTTGTTGTAGCGCCTTGGGTGTTGGTACAAAATCGCCCTAAAAAACCTGCTGATGTACGTTTGCAATGAGCAG
>CAYJCB010000009.1:23437-28617 GCA_964368615.1 uncultured Halomonadaceae bacterium
GTGTTGGTACAAAATCGCCCTAAAAAACCTGCTGATGTACGTTTGCAATGAGCAGCGTTGCAGTCAAGGGCGTTGTAATAAATAAAGTGTTGCCCCCTGTTAATTACCAACCGCCCACCGAACCTTGGTTAGATATTCTTTACCAAGACAAATACTTGTTGGTGGTGAATAAACCTGCTGAATTACTTTCTACACCCGGCCGTGGCGATGATTTATACGACAGCGTTGAATCACGCGCTAAACAAATATCCCCTTATGCAGAATTAGTGCATCGGTTAGACATGGCAACTTCAGGCGTATTAGTGGTGGCGCTGCGTAAAGATGCGGAACGTTCAGTAAGAATGCAGTTTCAGAATCGGCAAACTAGAAAACTTTACGTTGCCAGAGTGTGGGGTTGCCCAGCAGAAGTGGAAGGCGAAATAGACTTGCCGTTAATATGTGATTGGCCGAATCGACCGCTGCAAAAAGTGTGTTATGAAAACGGCAAGCCTTCGCAAACGCTATATAAAGTGGTGGATAGCGATGGCAAAACCAGTCGTGTTGAACTGACCCCAATTACTGGGCGTTCGCACCAATTAAGAGTGCATTTGCAAGCGTTAGGCTACCCAATACTGGGCGATAGATTTTATTCAGAAGGTGAAGCTTTGGCTGCCAGTAGTCGTTTATTACTGCACGCTCAAGAACTAGAAATAAGCCACCCCGTCACGGAAGAACGCATGGTATTTACTGCTGCGTGTCCTTTTTAGTTGGTAACAAAAAAAGCCCAGTTATTGTTTGTCAAGACGCTGTAAATACGTCCTTGTAAGCTCAGCTGCTGCTCCCTGCAGCAGATGCTTGACTCACTAACAACTGGGCTTTTGCTACTAGCTAAAAGTCTAGAACTTAATAACGCTAGAACTTAATAACGATAGGTTTCGGCTTTAAACGGGCCTTCCTGAGCTACGCCCAAGTAGTCCGCTTGTTGCTGGGTTAGCTTAGTTATTACGCCACAAAAGCCTTCTACCATGTACTGAGCTACTTCTTCGTCTAGCTTCTTAGGCAATACTTCAACGGTAATGTTGCTGGCTTTTTGGTCGGCTGGCAGGTTAGCAAAGCCTTCTTCAAATAAATGAATTTGGGCTAGCACTTGGTTAGCGAACGAGCCGTCCATAATACGGCTAGGGTGGCCTGTTGCGTTGCCAAGGTTAACCAAACGGCCTTCAGACAGCAGAATTAGGTAATCATCGCTGGTTTCGTCGAACTGACCTGGTGTGCCGTCACGGAAAATTTTATGAACCTGTGGCTTAATTTCTTGCCAAGCCCAGTTTTTGCGCGTGTAAGCTGTGTCAATTTCGTTGTCGAAGTGACCAATATTGCAGACGATAGCGGCTTTTTTCAGGGCTTTCATCATAGGCGCATCACACACATTTACGTTACCCGTGGTGGTAACTAGCAGGTCAATTTTACCTAGCAATTGCTTGTCAACGCCGTCATCTTTACCCGTGTTAACGCCATTTAGGTAAGGCGAAACTACTTCGTAGCCGTCCATACAAGCTTGCATAGCACAGATAGGATCAATTTCAGTAACCTTAACAATCATGCCTTCTTGGCGTAAAGAAAGTGCCGAACCTTTACCCACGTCACCGTAACCAATCACTAATGCTTGCTTGCCAGAAAGCAGGTGGTCGGTAGCGCGTTTAATGGCATCGTTTAAGCTATGACGGCAACCGTATTTGTTGTCGTTTTTAGACTTGGTAACCGCATCGTTGACGTTGATAGCAGGAATCTTCAAAGTGCCTTTTTGCATCATTTCGATTAAACGGTGAACACCCGTGGTAGTTTCTTCAGAAACACCGTGAATGCCTTCAATCAAATGTGGGTAATCATCGTGCAAAATAGCGGTTAAGTCGCCGCCATCGTCGAGTACCATGTTAGGTTCCCAACCGTCTTTACCTTCAATCGTTTGCTTAATGCACCAGAGGTATTCTTCTTCAGTTTCGCCTTTCCAAGCAAACACTGGCGTACCAGCAGCAGCAACCGCAGCAGCGGCATGATCTTGGGTAGAGAAGATGTTGCAAGAAGACCAGCGCACTTCAGCACCTAAATCAATTAGGGTTTCAATCAACACGCCAGTTTGAATAGTCATGTGAATACAGCCAGCAATACGCGCACCTTTAAGGGGCTGCTGATCGCGGTATTTAGCACGAATAGTCATTAGCGCAGGCATTTCGCTTTCAGCGATACGCAATTCTTTACGACCCCAATCAGCAAGGCTGATATCGGCTACTTTGTAATCATTAAATTCAGACATATAACACTCCGTTTAGCAGAATAAATAGCCAGTTGTAACCAGCTATCGCATCGTTTTAACGGGCGCCGTTGTTCTATAATTCTTGGACTGAGCCTGACAGAAAATGCTGCTGCAGCGCCCCTCAATTCAAAGAAATAGGCAACCTAAATTGCCCATAAAAAGATTATAGCCTAGCTTAAAAGCTTAATGTACTTCACTCATTTGAAAAGATGCCGCTAGATGAGACTTAAGCGATAAAATTTCTTCTTTTAGTTTCAAAGATTCTGCATGATTGCCTTCAGCCGCTTCGGCAAGAATTAAAGAAATATCATGGATTCTGCTGGTGTTGTCGTGAATTTCATTCGACATCATGTGCTGCTCTTCCACTGCGCTGGCAGTTTGCAGCGTCATATCGTTAATTGTAGCGTTGGCTTGTGTAATGGCTTGAATCTGCTCATAAGCTAGGCTGGCTTGGTCGGTGCTTTCTTTAGCGGTTAGTTCGCTTAAACGCATTTCTTCAATGGTATCGCGCGTCGCTGTTTCAAGCTCTTGAATTAACGATTGAATTTCATGTGTAGCATTTTGAGTATTGTGTGACAAAGAACGCACTTCATCAGCCACTACCGCAAAACCACGGCCATGTTCACCAGCGCGAGCGGCTTCGATTGCAGCGTTTAATGCCAACAAGTTAGTCTGTTCTGCAATGTCATTAATATTACGTAATATCTTACGAATGCCTTCAACGGTTAATGCCAGTTCATTTAGCTTAATGGCGTTGCTATGTACTAGTTCAGAAAGTTTAGAGATAGAAGTATGGCTACTTTGCATAAGCTTCATGCCTTGCTGGCTAGAATCGACACCTGATTCTGAAGCGGCGGCTGTTCTTTCAGCACTTTCGGCAATTTCTGCGGTAGCAATCGACATTTGGCTAACCGCTTCAGACATTTGCGACAAGGCTTCACGCTGATTTTGGGTGGCGCTTAATGTTTCTTGGGAGTTAGCTTCGGTTGCCTCAACGCTTGCTAACAACTCATCGCTTAGCCGACTTGTTTTGCCTAACGTAGACTGTAATTTATCGACTAAACGGTTATAGGCAAGGCTAATCATGCCAAACTCGTCTTTTGAAGTAATGGCAGTGCGCTGTTGAATTTTGCCATCGGCCAAAGAATTTAACGCCTGAGTAACACGAATAAGCGGTGCGCTAAAATATTTAGCCAGCATCCAGATTAAAAAGGCTGCAACAGCAACAATTAATAAGCTGCTTAATAGTAGCTGTAGCGTTAGGTTGTAAAGTGGTGCTAGGGCATCTTTTTCGCTAATTAACAGCACTAGCTTCCAACCTTGCGCAGGTAAACTGACTTCGCTAATAAACCAGTTTTGGTCGCGGTATTTAACCTTGTCTAAGCCGCGAAAGCCTTCTTCTGGGTTGGTGTAAAGTTCAGTGTATTGACGGTTTACCATTGCTGCATTTGGGTGAGCTAATAACTGACCATTTTCATTGGTTAGCCATAACTCTGAACGCCAGCGCGTTTCCATTACTAATAAGGTGTTAATTAGTTTTGTTAATGTTACGTCACCAGCAACTACACCAGTCATGCCATTTTGCAGGGGCGCTGCAACGGTAATGACCATTTCGCCAGTACTAGAGCGTGGATAGGGTTGGGTAATAATTAGCTTATTGGCTTGTTGCGCTTGTTTATACCAAGGGCGAGCGGTTGGGTCATAATCAGGGCGCTGTACCGTTGCAGGGTTAGATTGTAAAAATGCTTTTTGTGATGTTCCTACATAGAAAAGATCAAAACCACCTGAATCTTTTGCCAGTGTTAACGCAGCTTCTATGTTGTGCCTGTTGGGTAGGTTTTTTGCTGCTGAACGAATTAACGCTGATTTAGCGTCTGTCCAATTATTAGCAGCGTCTTCGGCTTGGTCTAGCGTCATAGTTATTTGGCTATCAAGCGTAGTATGGGTTTCTGCCATTAACCGATACAAGGCTAGACCCGCTAAAACCATACAAGTAACGAGTAATAGACTTAGGGTTGATATTAATAACTTATTTTTAAAATTAAGGTTCATGCTGCGTCCTCAAGGTCCTTTTCAGGGTTTTCATGTGTTAGGCTATTCTTTGATAAATCAAATCCCAAACCCCGTGGCCTAAACGCTCGCCGCGTAGTTCAAATTTAGTCAGTGGGCGTGAATCAGGACGCGGTACAAAATCACCTTCCGTTGCGGTGTTTTCATAACCTGTTGCTGCATTCATTACATCGCGCATGTGTTCAGCATAAGCTTCCCAATCGGTTGCTAAGTGAAAACGCCCGCCAATTTTTAGTTTTTTACGAATCACTTCCACAAAAGGCGGCTGCACAATGCGGCGCTTATGGTGCTTTTTCTTGTGCCAAGGGTCGGGGAAGAATAGCTGAAATAAATCAATCGAATTATCAGGAATACACTGGTTAAAAACCTCAACGGCATCTTCGTGGTAAACCCTTAAGTTATCCACACCCAAATCACCGGCTTCGCAAACCAACTTACCCACACCCGGTAGGTGAACTTCAATGCCAACAAAGTTGTGGTCGGGCATGGCTTGTACCTGCTCTAGCAAAGAACCGCCCATGCCAAAACCCACCTCCACCACTAAAGGCGCTTCACGGCCAAACACTTCGGCAGCGTTAAAAGCACCATCTTCGAGTGTTAATCCTAGTTTAGGTAGAAACTCTTCGATGCCCCGTTGCTGTAAACCCGTCATACGACCTTGGCGCAACACAAAACTACGAATACGCTTATCGTGAATTGCATCATCAGCACGGTCGTGCTTGTTTTCTAAGTGCGTGTTTTCTGAATTTGGTTGTTCGGGATTGCTCATTATTTAATTAATCCTTCTAAAGGCGAACTGGCGCTGGCATAGGCTTTTTTG
>CAYJCB010000009.1:28717-32683 GCA_964368615.1 uncultured Halomonadaceae bacterium
TCATTATTTAATTAATCCTTCTAAAGGCGAACTGGCGCTGGCATAGGCTTTTTTGGTCATGCGTCCGGCTAGAAATGCTTCGCGTCCGGCTTGAATGGCTTTTTTCATGGCGCTTGCCATAAGCACAGGATTATTGGCATGAGCAATCGCAGTATTCATTAATACGCCAGTGCAACCCATTTCCATCGCAAAAGCTGCATCAGAAGCCGTACCCACACCCGCATCAACCAAAACAGGTACTTTAGCTTCTTCCATAATCAAACGAATATTATGCGGATTAAGAATGCCCAAACCAGAACCAATTAACGAACCTAACGGCATAATCGCCACGCAACCCATTTCTTCTAATTCTTTGGCAGCAATTGGGTCATCGTTGCAATAGACCATCACTTCAAAACCTTCTACCATCAGCTGTTCAGCAGCAATCAAGGTTTCGCGCATATTCGGGTAAAGGGTTTTTTGGTCGCCTAATACTTCTAATTTAACAAGGTTATGCCCGTCTAATAATTCACGCGCCAATAAACAAGTACGCACAGAATCTTTAGCGTTATAACAGCCAGCTGTGTTGGGCAGCAGGGTGTAGCGGTCGGGTGAAATAACATCTAATAAATTAGGTTCGCCTTGGTTTTGACCAATATTGGTGCGGCGAACTGCAAAGGTAACAATTTCAGCGCCCGACATTTCAATCGCTGCTGCAGTTTCTTGCAAGTTTTTATACTTACCCGTGCCCACGAGTAGGCGAGATGAAAATTCACGCTGACCAATTTTAAAAGTATCTTGGTTCATTATTTATTGTCTCATTTTTTTGCTAGAAAACTTAACCACCGCCAATCGCGTGTACGATTTCGACACAATCATCTGCTTGAAGCAGCGTTGCGGCATGACGGCTTTTAGGGATTATTTGCTCATTAACTTCAACCGCTAAACGTTTACCTACTAGGTCTAGCTGTTGCAGTAGATCGACAATACTGGCTGGTTCGGCAAGGGGATAGTCTTGCCCATTCAAACGTATTTGCATATCCACCTCCTTTAAAGGTGGATATTCTAACGGATTTTAACCTGGGGTGGGGTTAGCTTTGGCTTTAAATAAAAGGAAGGCAGATAAAAAGGCTTAGAAGTTTAAACGAAAGCCAGCGTTAACACCTTTTTCTAATGGTTTAGTAAAATACCTGTCGCCATATTTTACGTTTTTAACTTTCAAGTGGCGATAACCTACAAAAATATCAGTGTTTTGAATGACTCGAAACGCTAACCGCGCACCGAGTTCGTAAACTTGTTCGGTATCACCAAAGCTAGTAACTTTGGGTGCAAACCAACCATAGCCACCGGCTGAAAAACGTGTAGCGCCTGGAAGGGTATGGTAAAACAAGCCGCCCACAGCAATGGCAGTACCATTTAATGGGCCATAATCATAAAAATATAAACGGCCGCCAACCGCTGCACGGTAAGTGGAGTTATTCGACTCTACACCTTGGAAGCCTACTGTACCCACAAGCGCAGAATGATTACTGTGTTCTTCGGTATACAGCAAGCTGGCGTTAACATGCAGATTGGCTGTTTTAGATAGGCGAGTGTCGAATTCAATTTGTGCTGTGTCATTATTTAAGCTGGCTTCAATTGAACTTGCTGCTGCGGTATTTATGCCAGTTGCTGCTAGCATTAAAGCACCAGAAAAATTAGCGATAGTTTTTTTAGTTAACATATTAATACTTCCCTTTTTAAAAACGTTAAACACCATACGCTTGGCGATAGGCTTGAATGGCTGCAACGTGTTGCGCTAAGTCGGGTTGATTGGCTGCAAATTTTAAAACATCGTCTAAACCAATAATGCTAATGACAGGAATGTTTAAGTCTTGTTCAACTTCTTGAATGGCTGAGCGTTCGCCCTGCCCGCGCTCTTGGCGGTTTAACGCAATCACTACGCCAGCAACGATGCCGCCAGCTTCTTCAATTAAAGGCATCACTTCACGAATTGCTGTGCCAGCGGTAATTACATCGTCAATAATTAACACGCGCTTGCCACGCATATCAGCACCCACTAGTTGCCCGCCTTCGCCGTGGGCTTTGACTTCTTTACGGTTAAAAGTAAAGGGTGTGGGGCGCTGGTGGTGTTCAGCTAACATAGCAGCAGTTGCTGAACCTAAAGGAATGCCTTTGTAAGCAGGGCCAAATAACAAGTCGAATTCTAAGCCAGAGCGGATAATGGTTTCAGCGTAACTTTTACCCAGCTCAACCAAGGCTTCGCCAGAATTAAACAAGCCAGCGTTAAAAAAATAAGGGCTAATGCGGCCTGATTTTAAAGTGAATTCACCAAAACGTAGCACTTCTTGGCGCAGCGCAAAGCTAATAAAGTCTTTTTGGTAATCAAACATAGTGGGTATCTAGAGCTCGTTTCTTAATAGGTTTAAAAGTATTGTGCATTAAGCAGGCAGTTGCGGCAAAATGGCTCATATAAGCGACCTAGGATAACAGCAACTCCCTAAAGGTCTGAAGGTCATGTATCATACACTTTATTAAAATTTGTCACACGCGGGAATGGGAATAACCTACGCATGAAAGTTATCAGCCTGAATGTTGGCGGAATTAAGCAAGCCGTTGAAAGGGGTTTTCTCGATTGGTTGAAAGACCAAGATGCCGATGTTGTATGCGTGCAAGATGTGCGTACAAAAAGCTGGAAACTCGGCGACGCTATCGAGCGCCCAGACGGTTGGGAAGGGTATTTTTTTGATGCCGAACAAGACGACTTTTCAGGCACCGGTATTTATTGCCGCAAAACCCCTAAAGCAGTTATGACAGGCTTAGGTTTTGAACTAGCTGACAGAGAAGGCCGCTTTATGCAGGCTGACTTTGAAAAAGTAAGTGTTGCGAGCTTCTTAATGCCTTCAGGTGCTAATCCAGCCGAAAAAAAGCTATTTTTAGAACAGTTTCTAGAATTTTTAACCAAGCTACGCCGTAAGCGCCGTGAATTTATTATTTGTGGAACATGGAATATTGCCCACAAAACCATCGACTTGGCTAACTGGCAAGACAACCAATTAAGCATTGGCTTCCGCCCTGAAGAACGTGCTTGGATGGATCAAGTATTTGGCCCACTCGGTTTTATTGATGCGTTTCGTGAAGTAAATCGTGATACCGATCAGTTCACCTTTTGGCCCGATGCTAAAGAAGAGCGCCTAAGACAAGAAGGCTGGCGTTTAGATTACCAAGTGGTTGGCCCTAACCTGCGCAAAAATATTAAACGCGCTTGGATAGATGACAGCATTAAGTTTTCTGACCACGCTGCCTTGTTTGTCGAATACGAATTCTAGCTATAAAATTCGCTGTTTGAGGGGGTCAGAGCCAATTTAAAAACACAAATTGTGTCTGACCCCCTAGCTTTGTTCGTGTTCGTTCTACTGCAAAACTAAAGGCTTTGTAACGCTTCTTGCTGAATCACTAAAAGCTCACGGCAGCCTTTTTCTGCCAGTTCTAGCATGGCATTCATTTCATCACGGCTAAACGCTTGGCCTTCTGCTGTACCTTGCACTTCAATAAACTTACCATCTTGCGTCATCACTACGTTCATATCAGTTTCGCAGTTAGAATCTTCTGGGTAGTCTAAATCTAAGATTGCTTCACCCTTGTACATACCCACTGAAACAGAAGCAATAAACTGGGTAAACGGGTCAGCCTTAATACTTTTGCTTAACTGCAAACTACGCAGCGCATCAACCAAAGCAACGCAAGCGCCAGTAATCGAAGCAGTGCGCGTACCGCCGTCGGCTTGAATCACATCGCAATCTAGCGTGATGGTAAATTCGCCCAGCTTTTTAAGATCGACCGCTGCACGTAAAGAACGCCCAATTAAACGCTGAATTTCTAACGTGCGCCCACCCTGTTTACCGCTCGTTGCTTCACGTCGGTTACGTGTATGGGTCGATCTTGGTAACATACCGTATTCAGCAGTAATCCAGCCTTGGCCTTTAC
>CAYJCB010000010.1:0-32045 GCA_964368615.1 uncultured Halomonadaceae bacterium
GCTGAAGGCGCTCTAGGTATTGGCTATATTGGTAAGTGTCAGGGTAAGCTTTATGTAGCTGGGTAAACAGGCTTTCAGCTTGAACAAAATCTTGTGTACGAAAAGCCATTAAAGCTTCGTCTAACAAGGCTAACTCGGCAGCTAATTCAGGTGTTAAAGCTTCAATAGGGCAAAGTGGCTGATAAATATTTACAGGCACGCCTTTGCCTTTTACGGTTACTAAATCTAGTTCACGCCATACAAAATGCTCTAAAGCTAACTCTCGCGTGCGCGGCCCCACTATTAGGCTAACTGAATAATATTTAGTCGCACTTTCTAAACGCGCGGCTAGGTTAACGGAATCACCTAATACGGTGTAAGCTCGGCGGTATTTAGAACCCATGTCGCCCACGTTCATTAAACCAGAATTAATACCAATGCCTACGCTAATCACTGGCAAGCCTTCAGACACAAAAACCTGACTAATTTCTTCAGTTGCTTTTAACATAGCTAAAGCTGCTTGAATGGAATGCAAGGCGTGATCTGCATCTTTAATGGGCGCTCCCCAAAAAGCCATGACTAGGTCACCAATGTATTTGTCAATCGTGCCACGATGGTCAAATATAACCCCAGTAACGGGTGTAAAATAGCGATTTAATAACTGTTTAAGTTCATCGGCAGTTAAGCGTTCTGAAAGGCTAGTAAAGCCACGAATATCAGAAAAAAGTACACTTAGCTCACGTGATTCACCCGCAAAACTAAACTCATTGGGGTGGCGACTCATTTCATCGACTAACTGGGGCGGTACGTATTGGCCAAACATATCGGCTAATCTATGGCGCGTCATGGATTCATAAAAAAAACCCCAAACAAAATTAAAGATAGTTAAGAAAAAAATCAATAATAAAGGGCCTGCAAGGGCTAAAACAATGCCTTCAAAAAACCATAACCAACTCGTTAACGCAATAACACTTAAAGACAGTATTGAACTTATTAACAATTGCAAAATAGGTGTTAACCAAGGCAAAGCTAAAGCCAATATTAAACCAGCAATTAAGGCAATAACTAGGTTAGCACCTGCTGCCCAAGAAGGCTGTTGTAAAAACTGTTTATCTAACATAGCAGCTAGCAAGTTGGCATGAACTTCTACGCCTGGATAAACCGAAGCCACCGGCGTAGCACGTAAATCAAACAAACCCGGCGCACTAGTACCCACTAAAACAAGTGCGCCTTGTATTAAGGCTGGGTCAACTTCACCCGCTAAAAGCTTCCAAGCAGGTATATAAGGAAAAGTTTCTGCAGGGCCACGAAAAGGTATTAATAACTGGCCATTACCGTCGGTTGGTAAAATTAAATTTTCATCAAGGTAAAGCTTTTCTATGTGCTGCTTACCAGCAATGGTCGAAGTTTTAACTTCCATAGTTTCCAAAAACATAAATTGGCGCAGCATCTCTAAAGAAAGCGATGTATATAACTGATTATCATAACGCGCTAACATAGCAGCACGTCTTACCACACCATCTTCATCGGGTGCTAAGCTAAAAAAACCACCATTTCCGGTTGCTTCAATTAATACCTCTAAAGGCGCAGCATAACCAGTCATAATCGGTAATACTAGCTGGCTAACCAGCTCATCAGTCGCATTATTTAAATGCAAAGGTTTTGGAAGTAAACCACTGGTTAATTGGTATTGGTAGTGAAATAAATAGCCCAATACTGTTTCAGATTCTTTAAGCGTTTTAGATAACAAGGTATCATTATCGTAGTTTTTCTGTAATAAATTTAATTGTTTGTATAAACTAGATTGCTCATCTAAACCCGCTAAAACCTCTTGCGCTGGGTTACGTTCAGCTTCACCGAATAAAATATCGAAACCTATTACCGCTGCACCTGCTTCATTTAATTTTTGTACTAGATTAGCAATTTTTGCCCTAGACCAAGGCCAACGTCCTTCGTGTTGCAAAGAGGCTTCATCTATATCAATAATTATCACTGGTGCAGCAGCAGGTTGAAATTCACTAGTTAGGTGAAGCTGCATACGCTGATCGTAAATAAGTAACTCAAAACGCTGATAAATATCGCTAATGCCAGGCAACAAGCCGGTTAAGGCTAGCAGTAAAAATATGACTAATAAAAGACCACCCAAAGTGGCTAAAATACGTGACAGTAAAGGAGTCATAAGCCCTAATAATTTTTTTTAGTTTTTCTAACAAACTCTTAGGCTGGCATTCTCTATTATCCACACCATCAAGGCAATAAACCCCGCACCACCCGCTAGCACTATCAGCCACTGCACCCAGCCAAGGTTTAAATTTACACTAAAACCTTTTTTAGAGGTTGCAACGTCTTTTCTGTCGGTACGCAACAAGCCTTCTTTTTCCATTTGAATTTGCGCAGCAGCTTCAACTAAAAGCTTAACATCGGGCGCAGCGCGTTCCATTAAAAACTCTGCTGCTGCCTTCCAGTTAGGATTACGCTTGCCAGTACGTAAGGTGCGTAACGCAGAACCTGAAGAAGTAAAAGTGGGTGTATAACCACCTGCATCATTGGAACTCATGGTTTAACTCTTATCATTAAAAATCACTAATCTCACTAATCGGAACATGCAACTCTACACAGCAACCACGCCCTAACTGAGAGCTAATGGTTAAGTTAGCATTTAACTCGACTGCTCTATAGTGCAAATTACTTAAACCTCGGCCCGTAAAACCCTCTTGCTGCTCGTCAAAACCACAACCATCGTCTTTTATTTGAATTTTCAAACAGTTCGATGCTTTCATTCTTGCAATCAAGCTAACTTTGCTGGCTTTGGCGTGTTTAATGGTATTTACCAGCGTTTCTTGCACAATGCGCTGTAAGTTTAACGCATCTTGCGGTGTCATAGCTGGAAAATCGGGCAAATCATCGACTTTCCAAGTTAATTCTAAACCGGCTTGCTGAATACGGCGCTCTAAACGGTAGCGCAGCTGGCCTAATAAGGTTGCCACATCGCCATCAAACGCCTGCATGGAATCCATCATAATGCGTAAATCTTCAAGGGCTAACTGTAAGTAATCTGCAACTTCTTCAATGCTAGCTTGCTCGTTACGCGTTGCATACAAGGCAGTAGTTAACTGCGCACCCAAACCATCGTGCATTTCTCTTAACAAGCGATTGCGTTCTTTTTCAGTAGCCTCACGGTGTTTTATGTATTCAAGTTGCAAATGTGCTTGGTGACGACTTTTTTCGTAAAAATAAACCAAAATAACCAAGGCAATAAATGCAATCGAAATATTATAAATAGCCACCTTATTAAAAGGTGCAGGCTGCCATACATTTACATTAATTAATAGCATTATAAAAACAGGTATAAAAAATAAAGCAACGGCTAAAATACCACGCCTAGTACCGCTTAAAAAAAACGCAAAAGGGGGAAAGGTTGCTAACCAAAAAAAACTATAATCATAATGCTCGCTTAACAACAAAAAAACCAATAAAGCCAAGCCAACAATAATCGTTGTTAAAAAGCTACTTACAACAACATTTAATGTCATTCTAAAATAAAAAAAGTTAGCAAAACAAAGCACCAAGGCAGATAAGTCAACTAATGCCACTTTAGGGTCTTCAAACACTAAAATATTAAGCAATGAAAATAAACCAAAAACCCCAATAGCAGCCATTAACATGACGTTAATTAAAAAAGCTTTACGGTAATCACGCCCAGCAGGACGAAAGCCGCCGCCACAAGTAGTTAAGTTAACCCACAGCTGAACTAATTTTTGTACGAAGGCTAATTGAATCATATTTAATATAACGCTCGCATATCGAGTAAACCTTGGCGAGTCGCAGCAAAAACTGCTTCATTCTTAGTTTTAACCGACAATTTACGGTAAAGATTTTTAATGTGCGAGTTAACTGTATGACTGGATACATTTAAATCTTCTGCTACTTCACGGTAGGTATAGCCACGCGCTAATAACTTTAATAGCTGCATTTCACGACGTGTTAACGAAGCTGCTTCGCTGTTGTCGTCTAAATTCTGTTTAAAATGGCTTTCAGTTGCCTGCATACGCTTTAAAAGGTGCCGCGCAATCATTGGGCTCATAGGGCTGCCACCATCACACAACTGAATAATGTGCTCAGCCAAGCCTAAATCATCGGTATCTTTTAAAATATAGCCACTAGCGCCAGCTTCGATAGCCTGAACTACATGCCCTTCATCGCCAAACATACTCACTACCATAATTTCAGTAGTCGGCTGTTTTTGGCTAACTTCTTGAATAATTTCCATACCTGAACCATCAGGCAAACCTAAATCAATCAACAATACCCGTGGATTACTGCTTAAAGCCAAGGCTTTACCGCTGCGCACACAACTAGCTTCACCCAACCAAAGTAAATCGGAATGTTTTTCTATTGATTTTTTAAACCGCTGGCGAACGGCAGGATCATCATCAACCAACGCTACACTGATTTTTTCTCTAGTCATTTCTATTACTCTTTATTAAGTCCGTTTATTGAATTCTCTACCTATTTGAGAATGAATAACATCCCTTAGTTTAGTGAGATAGCCCTTTATTTTAGCCTAAAAAAAGTGCTTAACAGGTTAGCATGAAGCACTGGCAATACAATGGCGGTTGAAGTTTGGCGTAAATTAGCCAGCGTTTCTAGCACTAAAGCTACATTTGCTGGTTCGTTACGCTGCCCTTGTAACCCCTGCAACGGCATATCTGGACTGTCAGTTTCTAATAAAAAAGCTGTTAAAGGTAAGTTTTGGGCAATTTGGCGTAATTTATTAGCGCGTGAGTAGGTTAAACCACCGCCTAAACCTAGCTTAAAACTCAACTCAACCAGCTGTTCGGCTTGTTGTTGGCTGCCTGAAAAAGCGTGTAATAAACCGCCTTGCGGTAATTGAAAGCGCCTTAGCCGTTGAATTACTTTATCCATCGCCTTACGCACATGAATAACCACGGGCAGCTCTAGCTCTTTAGCCAGTGCTAGCTGGGCATCAAAAAACTGCCATTGTTTGGCTTCTTGGGCTTGTAATTCGGGGCTGTGTAAATCAATACCGATTTCACCTAAGGCAATAACTTTAGGGGTGGTAAGCAGTTGGCGTTTTAGTTCGATTAAATCGGCAAGCTTATGTTCAGCAATAAATAAAGGATGCAAACCTAAGCAGGCATAAAGTTGCGGCTGTTTTGTTTTGGTTGAACAATCTGCCACTTGCTGCAACAGCCTTGGCCAAGTGGCAGCACTAATGCCAGCCAGAATTATTGTATTAACACCCGCTAACTTTGCCCGCTGCAACACTTGGTTTCGGTCAGCATCAAACACTGGAAAATCTAAGTGGCAGTGGGCATCGTAAAGCATTTTATTTTAAATTAGCCATGTAAATCGCGCATAATCATCGCGTATTTTAGGTTTTCGCCTTCCAACATTTCGCCCGGCAACTGGCAACGCACAAAATGCCCAGTACCCGGGGCAACGCTCATGGCTTTACCATTTTTGCTATTTTCTAACGCATCTAATTTAAAACGACGGTTGCCAGCAGGGGTCATTAATTCTAGCGTATCGCCCACTTCAAACTTGTTTTTAACTTCTATATCTATCCAGCCGTTGTCTTGGGCTTCTAATACTTCGCCCACAAACTGCTGATGCACACCCACTGAATTGCCCGTTTCGTAGTTTTGGTATTCGTCGTGAATGTGGCGGCGGTAAAAACCTTCGGTATAACCACGGTTGGCTAGGTTTTCTAGCGCGTCCATTAAATCCATATCAAAAGGGCGACCAGCAACGGCATCATCTATAGCGCGGCGGTAAACCTGTGCAGTACGTGCCACGTAGTAATGGCTTTTGGTACGGCCTTCAATTTTAAGTGAATCAATGCCCATTTCAGCCAAACGATTAACGTGTTGCACCGCACGTAAATCACGCGAGTTCATAATATAAGTGCCATGCTCATCTTCAAAAATGGGCATAAACTCACCAGGGCGCTTGGCTTCTTCGATTAATGCAGACAGCACTTCTTGGCCTTCTTCACCACCAGCGGTTTTACTGTTGTCAGTTTTTTGCCCCGGTGTCCAAATGCCTTGAGCACTGGCTTGGGCTAAGGGAATTAAATCACCCGTATCGTCCGTTGCCACTTCATGGGTTTTATAATTCCAACGGCAAGCGTTGGTGCAAGAGCCTTGGTTGGGGTCGCGGTGGTTAAAATAACCCGACAGCAAGCAGCGGCCTGAATAAGCAATGCACAAAGCGCCGTGTACAAAAGTTTCTAGTTCAATCGTTGGGCATTCTTGGCGAATTTCAGCAATTTCATCTAAGGATAATTCGCGTGATAAAATAATCCGCTGCACGCCTAGTTTTTCCCAAAAGCGCACTGCTGCGTAGTTAACCACGTTGGCTTGAACTGACAAGTGAATCACTTGGTCGGGCCATTTTTCGCGCACCATCATGATTAAGCCAGGGTCAGACATAATTAAAGCGTCTGGCTGCATTTCAATGACTGGCTCCATATCCTTCATATAGCTACGAACTTTGCTATTATGCGGCGCGATATTACTGGCGACAAAAAATAGCTTATTGCGCTGGTGGGCGTATTCAATACCCTTGCCTAAGCCTTCTAAATTGAAGTCGTTGTTACGCACGCGCAAACTGTAACGCGGTTGACCGGCATAAACGGCATCAGCACCGTAAGCAAGGGCGTACTGCATGTTGCGGAAAGTTCCCGCTGGGGATAGAAGCTCTGGAGATTTCATTAGACTGGTATACCTGACCATTGAACTAGGATTAATATAAGAATTTTAACACAGGCTGAAAGCAAGTAAACCTATGATCCCTTTGAAAGCCTTAGATAGCAGCTTGAATATAACACTAAGCAGCAGCCACGCTTGCCGTGCTGGTTGCGCTGCCTGTTGCATTGCACCTTCTATAAGCTCAACAACTGCTGCCATGCCGCAGGGTAAAGCAGCTGGTAAGGTTTGTGTGCATTTAGATAAAAACCTACTTTGTGAGCTTTTTGCTACAGCAGAACGTCCCCAAGTGTGTAGCGATTATGGTTTTGATGCTGAAGTTTGCGGCACTTGCCGTGAAGAAGCCCTAGCCAATTTGAATTGGCTGGAAGCCAGCACCGCCAACGCGTAACCTAATGGGGCATTATCAACAACAATAAGGACTTATTAGGAGTTTTAACTATGCCTCGTGCTTTTATTATTGCTTCAGGTGGTCGCCAAGATGGCGTGGGTAGCCTAGAAGCGCTCGATGCCATGCGTGAACAAGTCACAGAAGCCGGTCTTAAACTAGAACGCCTAGTCATTGACCCCCTCAGTGCTGGCTGGGGAACGCCAGTCGCCCGTCACCACTTTCGTTCTGGCTGCGGCCCTTTAGAAGCTTTGGCTTATGCCCAAACTCAATTGCGTGAAGGTGCTTTTGAAGCCGTTTTAATTGAAGGCAGCGATGCCGTTAAAACTGGCTACCCGCGTGAAGAACGCACCAAACTAATGCATATTTACGGTAAAAATTACCCCGTTTCCCAAGCCTACACCGATTTAGCCAAACGTTTTTGCCGAGAAGAAGGCATCAATTTCGACCAATTTCGTGAATTAAGAGACGCTGTGTTTGAAAACTACCAGCACAGCGCACCTGATAAAACCCTCGATGCTACTTGGCTGGCTGACCAAACCGAACTATTTCGCGGCGTAGACTGTGCCAACCCTTATGCCGATTACAGCGGTGGTCTGCTGCTAACCCGTGATGACCTGCTGGGCAGTTTTGATTTAACGCAACCGGCTATCGAAGTAGCTGGCGTGGGCATAGGTTATGCACAAGGCGATGGCGCTGACCATTTGGAAGAACTAGCAACCTATTGGCACTTAGAAAAAGCCATTTATTATGCCAACCTAGAAGCGGGTTTAAACTTTGCAACGGCTTTTAAGCAAGGCAAAGCATTGCTAGAAGCTTATACCTGTTACCCTGTCGTACCTTTGGCGCTGCTGTTGCACGGTAAATTTGTGGATAGATGGCAGGCTATTCCTGCTTGGTTAGCGCAACACAGCTTAACCCTAAAAGGTGGCATGAACCTGAACCGCGCCCCGTGGAATTTACCGGCGTTACGCGCTTTAATTGAAATGACCCAAACGCTGCATACCAGTGAAAAGCAACTGGGTGGCGTACAGGGCAACGGCGGCTTAGGCTATAAACAGGGTTTTGCCATTTTACGGCGGAACGCTTAAGCTAAGCGGCTGTCTTACAAAAAGTAAAGCAATTAAATAAACTAAACAATTTAGCAGGAGAGACACCATGCGTTACGACGCTCCGATTAGCCATTCGGCTTCCAATGCGATTAGCGAATCAGCACAAAAAGTGCTGCGCAACACCTATATGCTGCTGGGCATGACTTTAGCTTTTAGCGCATTAACCGCTTATTTTTCTTTAGTTTCTGGCCTGCGCCTGAACATTATTGTGTTCATTGTGGGTGTTTACGGCTTAATGTTTTTAACCCATAAACTGGCTGATTCTGCTTGGGGTTTGCTTAGCGTTTTTGCTTTCACGGGTTTTATGGGTTTATCGCTAGGACCTATTCTTGCTATGTACCTAGGTGCTGGCATGGGCAATATTGTCGTTTCTGCCCTTAGCATGACTGCTTTTGTATTTTTTGGCTTATCGGCTTTTGCACTGATTACCAAAAAAGACTTCGATTTTATGGGCAAGTTTTTAATGGTCGGTGGCCTAGTTTTAATGGCAGGTGTGATTGCTAACCTCTTCTTAGGCTTAACAGGCTTACACCTAGCCATTAGTGCTGGTTTTGTTATTTTTTCTTCCGCGATGATTTTATTCCAAACTGGGCAAATCGTGAATGGCGGCGAAACTAACTACATTCGTGCCACTGTTACCTTGTTTGTTTCTATCTATAACTTGTTCCTAAGCCTGCTGTCTTTGCTAGGCATGAGCAACGATTAATTGCTTAAAGCCAGACTAAAATGACAGATAAAAGCTTTGTTATTCATGTCTGTGGGGGGCCTTACGCAAGTTTGGCACCCCTTTCTGCTTTGCGCTTTACCAAAGCCGCTTTAGCAGCAGGGCATACCATTCAGCGCGTATTTTTTTACCAAGAAGGCGTGGCTTTAGCCAATGCTTTAAGCTGCCCACCGCAAGATGAAATAAACCTAACTAAAGCATGGCAAGCCCTAGCAGCAGAGCACCAGCTAGAGTTAAGTGTTTGTGTTGCAGCAGCCTTAAAACGCGGCATTGTTGATGCTAAAGAAGCCGCACGTTTTGGTTTAGCGCACCATAATTTGGCAGAAGGCTTTGTATTAACTGGTTTAGGTCAGCTGGTTGATGGCATGGCAAATGCCGATAGAACAGTGACATTTAGCTAATGAATACTTCCAGCACTTTTGACCTACTGGTAATTTTCACCCAACCGCCTTTAACCGCCAGCTTTCCTAAAGAAGCGTTAGACCTTGCCCTAGTTAACAGCACCTTTGAACAACGCACTGGCTTAATTTTTTTAGGCGCAGGGGTGTTGCAGCTGGTTCAAAACCAACAGCCAAATATTTTAGCTTTAAAGGGCACGCAAGCCATGTTAAAAGCCTTGGCGCTGTATGATATTGACCAAGTATTTGTAGAAGAACAGGCGTTGTTAGATTACAGCTTAACCGCAGCAGAATTACTATTGCCCGTTGCCAGCTGCAACACAGCTAAACTTCAGCAATTTATTGCTAACAGTCGTAATATTATTACCTTTTAATGGTTAATTCTTGTTAACTTTTCTTACATTTAAATAGCACACATTATGGCAACGCTTCACCAATTAAACGCGCAACACCAACTCGCCAACTGTTTAAAACTGTTAGCCGCCACAGACCAACTGCTGTTAATTGAATCAGCGGTTGTTTTGGCAATTGATGCTAATTTTTTGCAACAGCTACCCAGCAGCGTAAAAGTTTTAGCCCTAAGCGACGATTTACAAGCCCGTGGTTTATTACATGCTTGCCCTGCTGCAATTAGCCTAATCAGCGATGCACAATGGGTGGCTGCCACCTTGGAGGCTGATCGTGTCTGTAGCTGGTGAGATAGCTAGTGAAATAATGAATAAAGTGGCGCTGCCTGAATTAGACCCAGAAGGCTTCTTGGTAGATTTAAATAGCTGGACACCAGAAATTGCTAAATTATTAGCTGCCCAAGATGCGATTACATTAACAGCAGAGCATTTAGACATTATTCTGCTGCTGCGAAAATTTTACCAAACTTTTCAACTGTCACCTGCCATGCGCCCTTTAACTAACTACCTGCGCCAGCATTTAGCCGTTGAAAAAACCAGTAGTATTTATTTAATGCAGCTGTTTGGGCAAAGCCCTGCCAAAGCCCTTGCCCGTTATGCAGGTTTACCTAAGCCAGATAATTGCTTATAGGCTGTTTAAGACTGCTTATAAATTGCTTATAGGCAGTGCAATAAAATACAATAGGCTCATTATGTTGCAAATTTTAAGGAAAATAGGAAGCTATCCATGTCTGATAACAAGCGAATACACAACCTTAACGTTGTTTCGCAAGAAGTGTTAATTACACCCGACCGTTTAAAAGAAAAAGTGCCTTTAACTGCCAACGCAGAAAAAACGGTTTATGAAGGCCGCCAAGTTATTCAACAAATTTTAGACCGTGAAGACCCACGCTTATTTGTGGTGATTGGGCCGTGCTCTATTCACGACGTTGATGCTGCGCTAGATTACGCTAAACGCCTAAAAGCCCTAGCCGATAAGGTGGGTGATGTACTGTATTTAGTGATGCGCGTTTACTTTGAAAAGCCACGCACCACAGTAGGCTGGAAAGGTTTAATCAACGACCCACACATGGACGACACCTTTCAAATTGAAGAAGGTTTGCACCTAGGTCGTAAGCTGTTGGTAGACCTTTCAGAGCTTGGTTTACCGCTAGCCACTGAAGCCCTAGACCCCATTTCGCCCCAGTATATGCAAGATTGCATTGCTTGGAGTGCGATTGGTGCGCGTACCACTGAATCACAAACCCACCGTGAAATGTCTAGCGGCTTGTCTTGCCCTGTTGGCTTTAAAAACGGCACTGACGGTGGCTTAGAAGTAGCGATTAACGCCCTTAAATCAATGGCGCATTCGCACAACTTTTTAGGCATCAACACCCAAGGTCAGGTTGCGATTATTCGCACCAAGGGTAATAAATACGGTCACGCAGTATTGCGCGGCGGTAATGGCAAGCCTAACTACGATTCAGTTAGCGTTAAGCTGTGTGAAAATGACTTGGCTAAAGCAGGCCTACCAAACAACATTATGATTGATTGTAGCCATGCTAACTCTAACAAAGATGCTAGCTTACAAACGCTGGTGTTAGAAAACGTAACTCACCAAATTTTAGACGGCAACCAATCCATTCTAGGCTTAATGGTTGAGTCTAATATTGGTTTTGGCAATCAATCCATTCCTGCCGATAAAAGCCAGTTGAAATATGGCGTTTCAGTAACCGATGCTTGCATAGATTGGGCAACCACTGAACAATCCATGATTGAAATGGCTGATAAACTGCGCCCTGTATTAGAAGAACGCCGTTTAAAAGCAAAACAAGCGTAATAAAAAAGGTCGGACACTTTAAGTGATCCGACCTTTTTATTAACTACTTATCTAGCACTAGCTAAAGTGATTATTCACCAGCAACTTCAGACTTAGGGTTTGCATCGTCAAACAACGGCTTGTCTTCTGCTTTAGGCTTATCAAGGTTCAGCATTTTTTCACGGAAAGCTTCTAGTTTTTCAAAGACTAACTTTTGCGTTGTTTCAACGGTGTCTTTTACGCCACCTTCAAACGCATTAAAGCCTTTTAGAATATCTACCGCTTCGCCCATACCCTTTTCTAATGCTGGGGTAATCAGGTTCATGTACTTATCGACCACTTCTTCATTGCTTAAACTGGCATTCTTTGCTTTAAACGTTTCAAAAAAACTGGTTGCACCCGTAATAATACGATCCGATGTTTTTTCAGATGACCAGTAATCTTCTTGGCCTTCAATGCCTGATGTTTTATCCACTAGCTTTTGGAAGCTAAAACTTTCATCACCAAATTCTTTTTTTAGAATATTTTCAATGGCAGTGGTGGTTTCTTGAGCAAGAATACGCATCGCATTGCTATCAGCCTTAGTACTTTTACCAAACATGGTATCTAGCAGGCTTTTTTTATTAGCTAACGTGGTGGCTTCGGCTTGCTTCATCATCTCAGCTTTTTCTTCAGAGGTGAGCTTGGTTTTAACGTCTGTAGTTTTAACATCAGTCTGCTTGGCTTCTACTTCAGCAGGCTTAGTGTCGCTAGCAATGGCTGGGTTTTTATTAGCAGAAGCTTTAGGAGTAACAACAGGTGCAGCGTTAGATGCAGAAATATTTTGAGTTGACATGATTATAAACCTCTTAAAAAGTTTTAAAAACTTTAACTACTTAAATAAATTATCGGCAGTAAAAGAAAAAACTTGATGCAAGCACAATTAATTAGCCGCTAAGCAGCCCTTTATTTCAATATCAGCATGTTTTGCATTAGCGCAAGTCCAATAGCCCACTGAGTCACGCGAAAGCTTAATTTCGCCTTTGCTTAGCGTTGCAACGCCCATATTAGTCACAGTGAAGCCCACCACACCGGCAGCATCATTTTTATCAGCAGCAACCGACTTTCCTAAACCATAAGTAGCAATATCGGTAGGAATCGCTGAACCACTGCTAATAATCTCAGCATCAACCACCGTTTGAAAAATTCTTACCGCAGCATAATCGGCTGTTAATTGTGATTTTATGACGTATTTTTGGTACTGAGGTACTGCAACAGCCGATAAAATACCAATAATGGCAATAACTACCAATAATTCGATTAACGTAAATCCTTCTTGTATCGCTTTCATTTTTGCGTCTCCCTAAGATTAACCTAAGCTAGATACATCACCTGTTTTAGCGCCAACACCATTATTTTTGTTGTTCAACATTTGGGTTCTTACATAAGGATTTGTTGCTATGGTCAATTTACTTAACCCTAATTCTTTAAACTCCTTTTCTAGCACGTTAAATTCCCTAGCTAAGCGGCTGGTGTGTGAAGGCTTGCTAGATGAATACCAAGCCCTTGCAGCTCAGTCTGAAGCCCAGCAAAAAAACCAATTATTTATTCATTACTTAAATTCGATTGGCTGGATAAATGGTGATTTATTAGCCGCTCTAGTAGCGGAAGAATTTGGTCTGCCTTATTTAGACTTAGACGCTTTCGACATTCGCTATCTACCCAAAAAAATAGTTGACGAACAGCTATTACGCAAGCACCAAGCACTGCCTTTATTGCTTAGGGGCAATGTTCTGAACCTAGCACTTGCAAACCCTACTAACTTAGCAGCGATTGATGAAATTCAATTTCAAACTGGATTGATTGTTAACACCATCATGGTTGCCCAAAGCAAGCTGTTGCAAATGCTTGAAACGTCACTAGAAACAGATATCGAGGCGCTGGGCGATTTAGAAAGCCTTGAACTAGAAGCCATGCAGCAAGACAAGGGCATAATAGGAAACCAAGATTTAAGCCTAGAAGCAGGGCAAGACGATGCGCCCATTATTAAATTTGTGAATAAAGTTTTACTTGATGCGGTGCAGCAGGGCGCGTCCGATATTCACTTAGAACCTTTTGAACACAGCTACCGGATTCGCAACCGTGTTGACGGCATTTTGCACCAAATAACTCGCCCACCCTTGTTGTTGCATGGCAGGCTTTCTGCCCGCATTAAAGTGATGGCACGCATGAACCTTGCTGAACGCCGTTTACCACAAGATGGCAGTATTAAATTAAGGCTGTCTAAAACCCGTAGCATCGACTTTCGTGTAAACACCCTGCCCACCTTATGGGGTGAAAAAATTGTGTTGCGTATTTTAGATGCCAACACTGCCAAACTAGGCATAGAACAATTAGGTTTTGAACCTGAACAGCAGCAGCTTTACGAAGCCGCCCTTGCCAACCCTCACGGTTTAATTTTAGTCACTGGCCCAACTGGTAGCGGTAAAACCGTTAGCCTTTACACTGGCTTAAACATTTTAAATACGCCGCAACGCAATATTTCCAGCGTTGAAGACCCGATTGAAATTAATATGGAAGGCATTAACCAAGTCAACGTAAATGCCAAAGTAGGCTTAGATTTTGCTGCGGCTTTACGGGCTTTTTTACGCCAAGACCCAGACGTGCTGATGGTAGGTGAAATACGCGATTTAGAAACCGCTGAAATCGCCGTTAAAGCCGCGCAAACAGGGCATTTAGTGCTATCAACCTTGCACACTAATTCCGCAGCAGCCACCATTAACCGCTTGTTTAACATGGGCATTCCTGCTTATAACCTAGCCTCTTCGTTGCAATTAATTATTGCCCAACGCCTTGCCAGAAAGCTTTGCCCCAAGTGTAAAACAACCTGCAATACGCCCCACTCGGTACTAATTGAACTAGGCTTTAGCGAACAACAGCTAGCAAACAACACCCTATATAAAGCACTGGGCTGCAACCAATGCACCGCTGGCTATAAAGGCCGTTTGGGCATTTATGAAGTGGTTAAAATAACCCCTGAACTGGCTGATTTAATTATGCAAGGCGCTAGCCCAAGGTTAATAGAAGCTAAAGCCCAGCAGCAAGGCTTCCTTAATTTACGCAGCACTGGTCGCAAAAAAGTGCTGGCTGGCTTAACCAGTGTTGATGAATTAATGCGCGTAACTGTAGATTAATACAACGGATTAATAACAATGAAAACTATTAGAGTGAAAACCAAGCGGGTTAGAAAACAATCAGCCTTTAGTTTTGCGCTAGGCAATAAAATTGCACCGCGTGATATTGCACTTTTTGCACGCCAACTCGCCACCATGATTAAAGCTGGCGTGCCAATGGTGCAAGCCTTTTCGATTGTTCTTGAAGGCCAAACCAAGCCTAGTATGCAGCATTTGCTGGTAGATTTACGCGACCAGATTTCCGCAGGTATGCCAGTTGCCCAAGCACTTGGCAAACACCCCAAAGTATTTGATGCGCTGTTTTGTAGTTTAGTTGAAGCGGGTGAAAATTCTGGCACGCTAGAAACCATGTTAGAGCGGGTTGCACTCTATAAAGAACGCATGGAATCGTTAAAAAATAAAATTAAAAAAGCCCTCTATTACCCCACCTTTGTGCTGCTAATTGGCATGGCAGTTGCGGCGTTGCTGCTGATTAAAGTCGTGCCTGAATTTGAAAAAATGTTTGCGGGCTTTGGTGCTGAACTGCCTGCGTTTACCCAGCTGGTGGTCGATATATCGCGCTTTATGCAGGCTTGGGGGCATTGGGTATTAGGTGGCACAGTAGCTTTTATCTACGTTATTTTAAAACTGCGAAAACGCTACCTTAGCGTTAATTTACGCCTCAGCCGCTGGGCGTTGCGCCTACCAATTTTTGGCCAACTGCTGCATAAATCTTCCATCGCACGTTTTGCGCGTACACTAGCGACTTCTTTTGCGGCAGGTGTCACCTTGGTCGATGCTTTAGAAGCTGCGGGTAAATCAACCGGCAATATTATTTATAACCGCCATGTGCAACAAATACGTGAAGACGTAGCAACCGGCCAACAATTAAACTTTGCCATGCGCAACGGGCAGCTATTTCCTATTATGGTTAACCAGATGGTGGCGATTGGTGAAGAATCTGGGGCGCTGGATACTATGCTGTCTAAAGTGGCTGATTTTTATGAAGAAGAAGTGAATAATTTAGTGGAAAGCATGACCAGTTTATTAGAGCCGTTGGTGATTGTATTGTTAGGAATTATTGTTGGCGGTTTGGTGATTGCCATGTACCTGCCTATTTTTCAAATGGGTAATATTTTATGAACCTAGATCAATTCCTTAATTTTCACCTTTGGCCTAACAGCCTGTGGTTAATTTTTATAACCCTGCTGGGCTTGGTGCTGGCAAGCTTTATTAACGTGGTTATTTACCGTTTACCACTTATTTTACGGCGTGATTGGGGCGAAACACACTTGCCTGAACTTTCGCTAAGCTTGCCAGCTTCCCACTGTCCTAGCTGTAAAACGCCCTTGCGTTGGCAACATAATTTACCGCTAATTAGCTGGCTTATGCAGCTAGGTCGCTGCGTTAACTGCCCCGCTAAAATACCGCTGCACTACCCTTTGGTGGAACTGGCTGGCGGTGTTTTGGCACTGCTGATTGCTTGGCGCTTTGGGGCTAATTTAAGCAGCTTGGTTTATTTAGGTTTGGCTTTAAGCTTGTTAGCCTTGGCAGTAATTGATGCCCAAACTCTGCTGTTGCCCGACAAAATTACCCTGCCATTAATCTGGGCAGGTTTAACTTGGCATTGGCTGTTTTCTTCTAGCCAAATGTTTGACCAAGCTTTTTTAGGCGCTGTGTTAGGTTATTTATCGCTGTGGAGTTTGTTCTGGGTGTTTAAGCTACTAACTGGGCGCGAAGGCATGGGCTATGGCGATTTTAAGCTACTAGCAGCCATCGGTGCTTGGTTAGGTGCGCCAGCGCTGATACCTGTTGTTTTGCTGGCTTCCGTGTCTGGGCTGCTGTTAGCGTTAATTCTAAAATTAAACGCTAAGTGGCAAGGGCAGGCTTTACCCTTTGGGCCGCACCTAGTGGTTGGCTGTTTGGTTTTACTGATTGGCGGCAGAGAATTAGCCGCTTGGTTAGGGTTAGCTGCTTGGTTAGAAATTACCCGTTGGGCTTTTTAGATTCATTGTTAGCCTGCTGGTCTAGCTGTCTTAAATAGCGCATTTTTTCAGCTATTTTTATTTCTAAACCGCGTTCAACTGGCTGGTAAAAGCTGCTGTCTTTTAACGGTTCAGGTAAATACACTTCACCAGCGGCATAGCCTTCGGCTTCGTTGTGCGCATAGCGATAAGCTTCGCCATAACCTAATTCAGCCATTAATTGCGTTGGCGCGGTTCTTAGATGAATTGGCACTTCGTAGCTAGGGGTGCTTTTTACGGTTTTCATTGCTGCATTGTAGGCCGTGTAAACCGCGTTAGATTTGGGTGCAACGGCTAAAAAAACCAGCGCATGGGCAATGGCTAATTCGCCTTCTGGGCTGCCTAAACGGGTTTGTACGTCCCAAGCGTTTAAAGCCAACTGCACGCCACGCGGGTCGGCATTGCCAATATCTTCACTCGCCATACGCACTACACGTCGGGCAATGTACAGCGGGTCGCAGCCACCGTCGAGCATTCGACACAACCAATAAAGCGCCGCATCGGGTGCAGAGCCACGCATGGATTTATGCAAAGCCGACATCTGCTGGTAAAATTCTTCGCCACCTTTATCAAAACGACGCAGGCTTTGCTGCACCACTTCCGCCACCGTTGCAGCACTAATCACGCCTTCCACCGCTAAATCGGAAGCCACTTCTAAAAAGTTTAACGCCCGACGCGCATCACCATCAGCAGCCGCTGCTAACAATGCCAAGCCCTTGTCAGTTACTTCTAGCTGCTGTTGACCTAAACCGCGCTGCTTATCTTCAACAGCAGTCACTAATAGCGTTTCTAATACTTCAACAGCAATGGGTTTTAGTAAATAAACCCGCGCCCGCGACAGCAAAGCAGAATTTAATTCAAACGAAGGGTTTTCAGTGGTTGCACCAATAAAAATAAACGTGCCATCTTCAATGTAAGGCAAAAACGCATCTTGCTGGGCTTTGTTAAAACGGTGAACTTCATCAACAAACAATAAAGTAGGCTTTTGGGTTAGTTGGCGCTGCGCTTGGGCTTGCGCCACGGCATCACGAATTTCTTTTACGCCACTCATTACCGCAGACAAGCTGATACAACTTACACCCCCTAATTCAGCCAACAAACGCGCCAAGGTAGTTTTACCCACCCCCGGCGGCCCCCACAAAATCATCGAATGCAGCTGCCCCGCTTCTAACGCCCTACGCAAGGCTTTATCTTCACCCAACAAATGGTCTTGCCCAAGGTATTCAGACAATTGGCGCGGACGCATTCGGGCGGCTAGGGGTTGCCAAGCCAAGCTGGGTTCAGCAGCAGCAAACGATTCATTAGAAAACGATTTATCAGTAAACAAGTCATCAGCCATATTATTCTTGAATCACATCAACATTGGCAGGTATTTTAAATTCAAAAACCTGCTTATCTAGCGGCTGATTAAATTGTGTAATGGTTAAATCGACCCGCGTTTTTTGCCCCAAGCTGTCTTCAAGCTGCAAGGCGCTGATTTTGCCTTCTATAAAATGCAAATTTAACGCTTCAAACAAACTGTCTTGTTCAATCGGCACCAAGTTAAACACCACCTGCTTGCCTTGGGTGCTAACACTAACCTTAAAGTGTTTCGTTAAATCGCTGGCTTCACCGGCTAGAATAATCGCAGGGCTTTTCGCTGCGCGTTCATCTAAGGTTTGAATCGTAACCTGTTCTAAATCTGGGTCATAAACCCATAACTTAGTACCGTTAGACACCAAAACTTGCGGGTAAGGTTGTTCCGTACTCCAATAAAAACGCCCCGGTTTTGCCAAACGCATCGTGCCTTGCGCTTCTTGCAGCCGCTGCCCACGCGCATCAAGGGTTAGCTGTTGAAAATTACCTTCTAGCGTTTGCATGGTTTGCAAGTAACCTTGTAACTTTTTAGCAGCATCTTCTGTTTTTTCAGCCTTAGCAGCTAATAAACCACTGCTTACTAACAGCAGCACAAGTGCTAGGCTTATTTTTTTTAACATGGTTATTCCTTATAGGTATTTGATGGTGTGGAAGACAAAGAACTTAACAACCGGCGTTGCCCATTGGGTTGTAGCGAAGAAATTAAACCTTTTTTTTCCATGCGTTCAATTAAGCCAGCAGCCGTGTCGTAATCTAATTCAAAGTGCCTTTGTAAAGCAGAAACAGAAGCGCGATGGCTTTCAAACACAAACGTTAAAGCAGCAGCATACAGCCGATCTTGGGCTAATTTTTTTTCTAAGGCGAATGAAGGCTTTAAAGCTGGCTTGTTTTCTGAATCTGAGTCTGAAACAAAACTACTTTTCATTGGCGATGGTGCAGGCATATCAGGCGAATCTGCCAAGCTAAAACCGCCAAAAAATTTGGCAACCCTTTGTAGTTGTTCAACAATAAAATAACCAATTTCATCTATAACAGCTAACCAAGACCAGCCAGTCACCAAAGATAAGCCCGCCAAAAAACAGCCTATAAAAAATAAATTAGCACCTAAATCACCCAATAGCGGCTTGGCTAAAATAGCCAGACTTTCGCCTAAAATACCGCCAGCACCATAAGGCAGCTGGGGTGCAAACGAATGACCCGCAGCAATGGCGGTAGTGGCAATAAAAAGCAACACAAAACCTAAACTACGGATTGAAGGAATAAATGGGTTCCAGTTGGCTTGTCGCCAAGGGCGGTAAAATAGCTGCACTGCAAGGTAAATAAGTGCCGCAACGAATAACCAAGCAGCCACACCGGCTAACGAGAAAAGAAAATCGGCTAACCAAGAACCTGCTAAGCCAGTTAAATTATTAGTAATCGGCAAGCTAACGCCATTCCAACCTGAATCGCTGGGGTGAAAACTAAACAGCGCCAGCAACAAGAGTAAAGCCGCCAACAACAGCACTAAAACACTGGCTTCGTGCAGCACTTTTATTAACTTAATCGAAAGTTGAAGCATGATTAAAAAAACCTACGGCTTGTTGCCAAGTGATATGAAGTCTTATGATAGTGTTTTTCTTAACGATTTTTCTATTATATAACAGCCTACAGGGTCATTCATGCTTGAAATCTGGCAACTCGATAATGCGCTCTGGTTTCCTTCGCCTAACCTAGCCTTAACAGACCCCAATGGATTGCTGGCTTTTGGTGGCGATTTATCGGCTGAACGCCTGTTGCTGGCTTATCAGCAGGGTATTTTCCCTTGGTTTAACGAAGGTGAACCGCCACTTTGGTGGTCGCCTGCGCCACGTATGGTACTTTATCCAGCCGATATTAAAATTAGTCGCAGTTTAAATAAACGCTTAAAGCGTGATGAATTTCAAATAAGCTTTGATACCTGCTTTGCAGAAGTGATTAACCAGTGCGCCATTTCACGCCAAGCCACTACTGGCACTTGGATTACCGCAGACATGCAAACCGCTTACACCCAGCTGCACCAACAAGGTTACGCGCATTCGGTGGAAGTTTGGCAAAATGGACAGTTGGTGGGTGGTTTATATGGCCTAGCTTTAGGTGGGGTATTTTTTGGTGAATCCATGTTTAGCCAAGTTACCGATGCCTCTAAAGTGGCGTTGGTAAAATTAAGCCAACACTTACAGCAGCAGGGTTTTAGCTTAATTGACTGCCAAGTATACACACCGCATTTAGCCAGTTTAGGCGCAGCAGAAATTAGCCGTGAACTTTTCTTACAAACATTGGCTGAAGCCACAGCTGCTAAAATCAATTTTTAAGGAGATATTGGCGAATGAACACCCTTAACTCACCAGCCGTTGCGCTAAGGTTTTACCAAACGCTGCCCCATGCTTGCAGTTATTTAGACGACCAAGAAGCTTCCACCCTATTTTTAGACCCACAACAAACCGTCACCGCAGAAATTTATGATGCCTTAACCCAGCTAGGTTTTCGGCGCAGCGGTCAGCATTTGTACCGCCCACAGTGCGATGCTTGCAATGCCTGCCAATCGGTGCGAGTTAGGGTGGCAGATTTTAAGCCTTCGCGCCAACAAAACCGTGCCTTTAAGCGCAATCAAGATTTAAGTTGGAAACTAGTACCCACTGATTTTAACCAAGAACACTACCAACTTTACGAGCGTTATTTAAACAGCCGTCATGCCGATGGCGACATGTACCCACCCAGTGAAGAGCAATTTAAAAACTTTTTATTAGTGAATCAACGCTGGTCTAATCTGGTTGAATTTCGTGACCCTGACGGCAAGCTAGTAGCAGTAGCAGCGGTCGACCAACTGCAAGATGGCTTGTCTGCCATCTATACTTTTTTTGATCCTGAAGAAAAAAACCGCAGCTTGGGTGTTTTTGCTATACTCTGGCAACTAAAACAAGCTAGCGTTATGCAACTACCCTATGTTTATTTAGGTTATTGGATTAAAGCTTGTCGAAAAATGAACTACAAACAAGACTATCAGCCACTAGAAATACTTAATAAACAAGTGTGGCAGCCCTTCAACGAAGACTTAAGTTAGTTCGCTGTTATTTCACTTTTCCGCTTTTTTTTGCTCTTTTTGAAAAAATGAGGCAAAATGCACGCGGTTTTTTCTAAATAAGGGGTTTATGCCGAATGGCAAAAGAAGATCATATTGAAATGGAAGGTGTTGTAGTCGACACTTTACCTAATACCATGTTCCGTGTAGAACTGGAAAACGGTCACGTTTTGACTGCTCACATTTCTGGCAAGATGCGTAAAAACTATATCCGCATTCTTACTGGCGATAAGGTTAAAGTTGAGTTGTCACCTTACGACCTTACCAAGGGCCGTATTACTTACCGCGCTCGCTAATTTTTATCGACCGGCCCCAAAGCCGGTTTAGAAGCACTTACTTTAAAGGCAATTCCTTTTGCCATTAAGTAGATTTGTGCTTTAAGTACACTTGTACATCAGACGCTTAAATAGCGTCTTTTTCTGTCGCTTCAATATCTACAGCTTCAATGTCTAAAGCCGCAACCTCTAAGGCTTCAAGAACAGCCGCTTCAAACTTCAACTGCAAGCCTTTTTTGTTAGCAGTAATATGCACCGTGCCGCCTTGGTGCGATAATTCGCCAAACAAAATCGCTTCCGCCATGGGCTTTTTAATCTGCTCTTGAATTAAACGTGCCATAGGCCTAGCACCCATTGCCTCGTCATAACCTTCTTCGGCTAACCAAGCACGGGCTTTTTTATCAACTTCTAACACCACACGCTTGCTGTCTAGCTGCGCTTGCAACTCAACCAAGAACTTATCCACGACGTTTTTAATCACTTCAATATCCAAGGAATTGAACTGAATAATCGTGTCTATCCGGTTACGAAACTCGGGCGTAAACAGTTTACGAATGGCTTCCATACCATCAGTTGCATGATTTTGCTCTTGGAAACCAATCGAACGGCGGCTAGTTGCTTCAGCGCCAGCGTTAGTGGTCATCACCAAAATCACGTTACGAAAATCTGCTTTACGACCGTTATTATCGGTTAACGAGCCGTGATCCATCACCTGCAACAGCAGGTTAAAGACTTCTGGGTGGGCTTTTTCAATTTCATCTAACAGCAGCACACAATGCGGATTTTTAGTAACGGCTTCGGTTAACAAGCCACCTTGGTCAAAACCTACATAGCCCGGCGGTGCACCAATTAAGCGTGAAACCGTGTGCCTTTCCATGTATTCCGACATATCAAAGCGCACTAGCTCTATGCCTAAAGTACGCGCCAGCTGTTTAGTGACTTCTGTTTTACCAACACCAGTAGGCCCTGCAAACAAGAAACTACCAATCGGCTTTTCAGGCGATTTTAAACCGGCGCGTGATAACTTAATCGCATTTGCCAAAGCCTCAATGCCTTCGTCTTGCCCAAACACCAACATTTTTAAGTCGCGTTCAACATTACGCAGCACTTCTTTGTCGTTGGTTGAAACCGTTGCAGGTGGAATACGTGCAATTTTAGCCACTATCGCTTCAATTTCAGCCACACCTATCACCTTAACGCGCTTGCCTTCAGGCAAAAGCTGCTGGTAAGCACCGGCTTCATCAACCACATCAATGGCTTTGTCGGGCAAGAAGCGATCATTAATGTAACGTTCAGCTAAACGCGCTGCAGTTTCTAGGGCGTGGTCGTCGTAACGCAGTTTATGGTGGTCTTCAAAACGGCTTTTTAGCCCTTTCAAAATTGCGATGGTGTCTTCAACACTGGGTTCAAGCACATCAATTTTTTGGAAGCGACGCGCTAAAGCACGGTCTTTTTCAAAAATACCACGAAACTCTTGGAAAGTAGTCGAACCAATGCAGCGTAAATCACCGCTCGACAACATCGGCTTTAGCAGGTTAGAAGCGTCCATCACACCGCCAGAAGCAGCGCCAGCACCAATAATGGTATGAATTTCATCAATAAATAAAATTGAACGTGGGTCTTTTTTCAACTCACTTAATAAAGCTTTTAAGCGTTTTTCAAAATCACCACGGTATTTAGTGCCTGCCAATAAAGCGCCTAAATCTAGGGAATAAACAATCGCATCGGCAATGACTTCCGGCACTTCGCCATCAACAATGCGCTTGGCTAAACCCTCTGCAACGGCGGTTTTACCGACACCGGCTTCACCCACTAGCAGCGGATTGTTTTTGCGCCGTCTGGCTAACACCTGCACCAAGCGTTCAACTTCGTGTTCACGACCAATCAGCGGATCAATTTTTCCGGCTTCTGCCAGAGCGTTTAAGTTAGTCGCAAAGCTGTGCAGCGGATGATTACTCATCGCCTCGGCTTCTGCTGACTCTTGACCAAAACCGCTTTCAGCAGCCGTTGAGTCATCAGCAATTTTAGAAATGCCATGCGACATAAAATTAACCACATCGACACGCGCAATGTCTTGTTCTTTAAGAAAATACACCGCTTGGCTTTCTTGTTCGCTAAAAATGGCAACCAAGATATTAGCGCCGTTTACTTCACTTTTACCCGATGACTGCACATGGAAAACAGCCCGTTGCAACACCCGTTGAAAGCCCAAAGTTGGCTGGGTTTCACGCTCTCTAGCGCCATCAGGAATCACTGGCGTAGTGGCTTCAATAAAGTCAAAAAGTTCTTTACGCAGACTAGCTAAATCTGCACTACAGGCTTTTAACACCTGTGCCGCAGCACTATTGTCTAACAAAGCCAACAATAGATGCTCTACGGTCATAAATTCATGGCGCTGTCGCCTTGCTAGGGTGAACGCCTCATTCAGCGTCTGTTCAAGATCTTTGCTAAGCATGCGCCTACCCTCACTTACTTGACTGAAAATCCGTTATAATCGACTTTTGTTATAACCTAATTAAGGTGTTTTTACTCTGCTACTTCAACATTACACCTAAGTGGGTGTTCGTTTTCTTGTGCAAATTCCATCACTAATGCCGCTTTGGTTTCTGCAACGTCGCGGGTGAATATACCGCAAACCGCCCGACCTTGCGTATGGACAGTTAACATCACTTGTGCAGCTTTTTCAGCGTCCATATAAAAGAAAGAGATTAGTACTTCTACCACAAACTCCATCGGCGTAAAGTCATCGTTTAGCATAATAACCTTATACTTAGGCGGTTGTTTAAGCTTAGGTTTAGCTGCTGCTGTGGCTAAATCACCGTCTAATTCACTACCCAAATCACTTAACCCACCGTCTTGCCCATCTTCATTCAAAGCCTAACCCTCTTGCTTAATTCCCTAACTAAACCAGCTAACTAAACCGGCTAACTAAATGCGCCTTCTATTAGAAATAGGGATGATTGAGTAAAATCACAAGCTATCTGGGCAAATAAACTGCTTGCCGCTACTACTTGTGCCGCCTAAAGGCTAAAATGCTGCCATTAAACTATTGCAGTTAAACTTTTTACACTGGTATCGAGACATTAATGAGTGACCTTTATTTATTTTACAAGCCTTGGCAGGTACTATCGCAGTTTACTGACGACAAAGGCCGTAGCACCTTGGCAGACTTTATCAAAACCGAAGGCATTTATCCTGCTGGGCGTTTAGATTATGACTCAGAAGGCTTGCTGCTGCTAACCGATGACGGCGAATTACAAGCGCGTATTACCCAGCCTGAATTTAAATTACCCAAAACCTATTGGGTACAAGTTGAAGGGCAAATTACTGATGCAGCCTTACAGGCGCTAAGTAATGGCGTTGAACTTAATGATGGCAAAACCCGCCCAGCACGCGCTCGTCACATGCAAGAACCTAAACTACAGCCACGCGCTGAACCCGTTAATCCGCGTCAGGGTTTAGGGACTAGCTGGTTAGAACTTACAATTTTAGAAGGCCGTAATCGCCAAGTTAGGCGCATGACTGCCCACGTTGGCTTTCCAACCTTGCGTTTAGTGCGTTGGTCAATTGGTAACTGGACGCTAGACCATATGCGCCCAACCCAAATGAAAAAAACCCAAATACACTTGCCTACTAAACAACACAAAGTCACGTTAACGCCCCGTAAAAAAGGTGTTAAAAAAAATAGTTAAGGAATAGCGAATGAAACGCTGGACACCTAATTGCACCGTTGCCACACTGGTTCATAACGCAGGTAAGTTTTTGTTGGTTGAAGAATACGACAAGCTTTCTGCAACCGATCTACCGGTGCTTAACCAACCAGCAGGTCATATAGAAGCTAACGAAAGCCTTGTTGAAGCAGCGGTGCGCGAAACGTTAGAAGAAACGGGCTGGGTGGTTGAAGTAGAAGCTTATTTAGGCTTATACATTAATGTTGCGCCTGACGGCGTGACTTACCACCGCCATTGCTTTATAGCCCGCGCCATTTCAGAGTTGCCCGATGCACAGTTAGACGAAGGCATTATTGCTGCCCACTGGTTAACCCTTGAAGAACTTGATGCCGCCGAAGCCGCTGGACGTTTTCGTAGCCCTATGGTTAGGCCTTGTTTTAATGACTATTTAGCAGGTAAATCTTACCCGTTAACGTTAATTCAAGACTTCCGCGAGCCTTAGTCAGCAATTCACTTAAAAAAGACTGCGCTTGTCATGTATAATCATTCCCCACGATTATTTATTACAGCGGAGTCTTGAGTGGCATCTATTCGCGTTATTGTTGGTATGTCGGGTGGCGTTGATTCTTCCGTTTCAGCCCTATTGCTTTTACAGCAAGGGTATCAGGTGGAAGGCCTGTTTATGAAAAACTGGGAAGAAGACGACAACACCGAATATTGTACCGCTAAAGAAGATTATGCCGATGCCCAAGCGGTGTGCGATAAGCTAGGCATTAAACTACATGCTGCTAATTTTGCTGCTGAATATTGGGATAATGTTTTCGAGCATTTTTTAGAAGAATACCAAGCTGGCCGCACGCCCAATCCTGATATTTTATGCAATCGCGAAATTAAATTTAAAGCCTTTTTAGATTACGCCCGTGTATTGGGTGCTGATTACATTGCAACGGGGCATTATGTAAGGCGCGGTGAAGATGCCGAAGGCAAAACCCAATTATTACGCGGCTTAGATAATAACAAAGACCAAAGTTACTTTTTACATGCTGTTGGGCATAAAGAATTGGGTTTAACGCTGTTTCCTGTCGGTGAATTAGAAAAACCGGAAGTACGCCGTTTAGCCGAAGAACACGATTTAATTACTGCTAAAAAGAAAGATTCCACTGGTATTTGTTTTATTGGTGAACGCCGTTTTACCGACTTTTTAAAACAATACCTACCTGCCCAGCCCGGTGATTTAATCACTGATAAAGGCGAATTAATTGGGCAACATGCTGGGCTAATGTATTACACCCTAGGTCAACGCCAAGGTTTAGGCATAGGTGGCGTTAAAGGTTATCCAGAAGCACCTTGGTTTGTGGCTGCTAAAGATTTAGTCAATAACAAACTAACCGTTGTGCAAGGCGAAGACCACCCGCTGCTATTTACTGACGGGCTGATTTGTTCGTTACCCGATTGGGTAGCTGGCGAACCGCCTGCAACGCATTTTAAATGCAGCGGCAAAGTGCGTTACCGCCAAGATGACCAAGCCTGTGATGTAAACGTTTTAGCTGATGGACGCTGCCAAGTCATTTTTGAAAAGCCGCAACGTGCTGTTACACCTGGGCAATCCATGGTTTTTTACTTAGGCGATGTTTGCTTGGGTGGTGGTGTGATTGAAAGCACCTTTTTAAAAGGACAGCTTAGGAATGAATCTGCCGTATGAATAATTTAGATTATAGCCAACGCCAAACCCTAGCTTTGGCGGGTGTTTTTCAAGCCGCACACCTAGTGCATGAATTGGCAACGCGCGGCATGGTCGATCAACATACTTTTGAAACCAGCATCAGCTCTATCTTAGTCACCGACCCAGACACAACAGCCGATATTTATAGCGGCGATTTTTCTAACCTGCGTACTGGTGCTAATACGCTGCGTAAAGTTTTACAAAAAGACGACAGCGTAGATGCTAGCGTTTTACGTTATGCCATGGGCATTTTAGTTTTAAATACCAAAGCTGCGAAAAGCCCAGCCATGTTAACGGCTATTGGGCAGCGTTTAGATGCCGTTAAACTACAGGCGCTGCACTTTAATAATACCCACGAAAATGTGTTGGCTGCCTTAGCCAGTATTTATCAAGATACTTTAAGCACCTTTTCGTTTCGGATACAGGTGCAAGGTAATCCGACTATTTTGCAGCAATCTGGCAATGCCGACAAAATTCGCGCCCTGCTGCTGGCAGGTATACGTTCGGCAATGCTTTGGTCGCAATCAGGTGGTAAACGCTGGAAGTTGTTATTTTCGCGTAAAAAAATTCTGCAAGACTTAGATTCTCTGGGCCTTTAATTCCCATAAAACGTTTTTCTTTCTTTCATTTAATCTTTGGAACTTATTATGTCGCTTGAACAACTTTCTACACTCTCTGCACTTACCGCACTTTCACCTGTTGATGGCCGCTACGGCAGCAGAACAGTTGCTTTGCGTGAACATTTTTCTGAGTTTGGTTTAATTCGCGCCCGTGTTGAAGTGGAAGTGCGTTGGTTGCAACGCTTAGCTGAACACCCAGAAATTAAAGAAGTACCTGCATTTTCTGCACAAGCCAATCAGTTGTTAAACGATTTGGTCGCTAACTTTTCGGTTGCCGATGCTGAAGCGGTTAAAAAACACGAACGTGTTACTAACCACGACGTTAAAGCCGTAGAATATTTTATTAAAGACCGCATTGAAGTGTTGCCTGAACTAGCTGCTGTTAGCGAATTTGTACACTTTGCCTGCACCAGTGAAGACATTAACAACCTGTCGCACGGTTTAATGTTAAAAGGCGGCTTAGAAAAAGTATTACTGCCAGAAATGCAGCAGGTTGCCGATGCGATTCGTGATTTAGCGCATAAAAATGCTGAAGTGCCTTTGTTGTCACGTACCCACGGTCAAACCGCCAGCCCTAGTACGGTTGGTAAAGAAATGGCTAACGTGGTGTACCGTTTAGAGCGCCAAATTAAGCAGGTAAAAGCAGTTGAATTATTGGGTAAAATTAACGGTGCAGTGGGCAACTACAATGCTCACCTAAGCGCTTACCCAACAATAGATTGGCAAGCCAATGCAAAGGTTTTTGTTGAAAGCTTAGGTTTAGTTTGGAATCCCTACACCACGCAGATTGAACCGCACGACTATATTGCTGAACTCTTTGATGCGATTGCGCGTTTTAATACTATTTTGATTGATTTTGACCGTGATGTTTGGGGCTACATTTCTTTAGGCTATTTCAAGCAAAAAACTGTGGAAGGCGAAATTGGTTCTTCTACCATGCCGCATAAAGTTAACCCTATCGACTTTGAAAACTCGGAAGGTAATTTGGGCATTGCCAACGCTATTTTTAATCACCTAGCGGTTAAGTTACCTATTTCTCGCTGGCAGCGCGATTTAACCGACTCAACGGTATTAAGAAACTTAGGTGTGGGCATGGGGCATAGCCAAATTGCTTACCAAGCCAGCTTAAAAGGTATTTCTAAACTAGAAACTAACCCAGAACGTTTAGCAGCAGACTTAGATGCTGCTTGGGAAGTGTTAGCAGAGCCAATTCAAACCGTGATGCGCCGCTACCAGATTGAAAAGCCTTATGAAAAACTAAAAGAATTAACGCGCGGCAAAACCATTACTCAACAAGGCATGGTGGAGTTTATTGATACGTTAGAAATTCCAGAACAAGCCAAGCAAGAACTAAAAGCGTTAACACCAGCTAATTACATTGGCAATGCAATTGCCCAAGCGAAGGCTATCTAACCATGACAGCAGCTAGCACTTTACCTATTTCAATTTTAGGCTCTATTAGCCGCGAAGAATTTCTACGCGACTATTGGCAGAAAAAACCTTTATTAATTCGCCAAGCCTTGCCTGATTTCACACCACCTTTAGATGTGAATGAACTAGCCGGTTTAGCACTAGAAGAAACCGTTGAATCACGCTTAGTAATGGAACAAGGCCCTGAAAGCCCTTGGCAGCTATTTAATGGCCCTTTTGAAGAAAAATTCTTACAAAATTTGCCTGAAAAAGATTGGACGCTGTTAGTGCAAGCCGTTGACCACCTGTTACCCGAAGTCGGCGAGCTGTTAGAAGCCTTTGATTTTCTGCCCAGCTGGCGTGTTGATGACATAATGATTAGCTTTGCGCCTGAAGGTGGCAGTGTTGGGCCGCATTTTGATTATTACGATGTTTTTCTACTACAAGCATCGGGTAAAAGACGCTGGCAGTTAGGGCAGCATTGCGATGAAAGCAGCCCGTTAAGAGCCGATACCAAGTTAAAAATTCTAACTGAATTTACAGCCAACCCTGAACAAGATTGGGTATTAGAAGCTGGCGATTTACTTTACTTGCCACCACAGCTAGCCCATTGGGGTACGTCATTAAGCCAAGATTGCACCACTTGGTCGGTGGGCTTTCGTGCACTAAGCGCCGAAGAAATTTTGTGTGGGGTGGCTGATTTTATTGGCGAAACCCTAGCCGATGACCTGCGCTATACCGATGCTGATTTAACTTTGCCAGAACACCCTGCTGCGATTGATGATGCAGCTATGCAGCGGGTAAAAAAACTACTGAATAGCGTTATCGACAACCCTGCTGCGTTAAGCGAATGGTTTGGCCGTGCCATGACGCAAACTAAATACCCCGATCAGCTGCTACCCCAAGAAGACCCTTGGACAACAGCCACCTTGCACGAATTAATGGAAGAAAACGATCCGCTGTTAGTGGTTGCAGAAGGCAGCCGCCTAGCCTTTCGTACTTCAGAAGAAGGTAACTGGTTGTTTGCCGATGGCGAGGCTTTGCAGTTTGCAACTGAATTAACCCCTTGGATAGCTGATTTATGTGCAACGGTTAACCTAGAAAGCGACTTTATTAAGCACACTTTAAAGCTGCCTGAAGCCAGCGAACTGCTGGTTAAACTAATTAACCAAGGCAGCGTGTACTTAATCGAAGAAGATGACGAAGATAATCTGCTGCACTAATTACCAATCGCTGTAGTTACCAACCAGTGTAGTCAAATTACAACCAAACACCCCCGACTAATGATGCCTTGCGCTTAACACTTAGGCTAGGCATCATGCGCTGCATTGCAACATTGTTAAAAACTGCAACACCGTTAAAACTTAACTTTACTCATTTGAAGGATTGATTATGTCAACTTATCAAAACGAAATTAAGGCTCTTACCGCTCTTAAAGAAAAAGCTGGTAGTGGCTGGAGCGCAATTAACCCTGAATCTGCTGCTCGTATGCGTATTCAAAACCGTTTCCAAACCGGTTTAGATATTGCTAAGTACACAGCAGCAATCATGCGTAAAGATATGGCTGAATACGATGCTGACTCTTCTGTTTACACTCAGTCATTGGGTTGCTGGCACGGTTTTATCGGTCAACAAAAACTGATCGCAATTAAAAAGCACTTAAAAACCACCAACAAGCGTTACTTGTACCTTTCAGGTTGGATGGTTGCTGCACTACGTTCTGAATTCGGTCCTTTACCTGACCAATCTATGCACGAAAAGAACTCAGTTGCTGCACTAATTGCAGAGCTTTACACCTTCCTACGTCAAGCTGACACGCGTGAACTAGACTTGTTGTTCACAGCGCTAGACAAAGCACGTAAAGCTGGCGATGCTGCAGAAGAAAAATCTTTGCTAGACCAGATTGAAAACTTCGAAACTCACGTTGTACCCATTATTGCAGACATCGACGCTGGTTTTGGTAACGAAGAAGCCACTTACTTGATGGCTAAGCAGATGATTGAAGCCGGTGCTGCTGCAATCCAGATTGAAAACCAAGTATCTGATGAAAAGCAGTGCGGTCACCAGGACGGTAAAGTAACCGTTCCTCACGCTGACTTCCTAGCTAAAATCAACGCTGTACGTTATGCCTTCCTAGAACTAGGCGTTGATGACGGTGTTATCGTGGCACGTACTGACTCTTTAGGTGCTGGCTTAACTAAGCAAATCGCTGTTACTAACCAGCCAGGCGACTTAGGTGATAAGTACAACAGCTTCCTAGATGGTACTTTCATCAAAGATGCTAGCGAAATTGAAAACGGTGACGTAGTTGTTAAGTCTGACGGTAAGCTATTAAAGCCTGCACGTTTAGCTAGCGGCTTGTTCCAATTCCGTAAAGACACAGGCGTTGACCGTGTTGTACTAGACTGTATTACTTCACTACAGAACGGTGCTGACTTGTTGTGGATTGAGACTGAAATGCCTCACGTTGGCCAGATTAAAGCAATGGTTGATGAAATCCGTAAAGTAGTACCTGATGCGAAATTGGTTTACAACAACAGCCCATCGTTCAACTGGACGCTAAACTTCCGTCAGCAAGTGTACGATGCTTGGGCTGCTGAAGGTAAAGACGTTGCAGCTTACGACCGTGCACGTTTGATGAGTGCTGATTACGACGGTACGCCACTATGTGACGAAGCTGATGCGCGTATTCAAAGCTTCCAGAAAGATGCAGCGCGTGAAGCGGGTATCTTCCACCACCTAATCACTCTACCGACTTACCACACTGCTGCCTTGTCTACAGACAACTTGGCTAAAGGTTACTTCGGCGAGCAAGGTATGTTGGCTTACGTTGAAGGTGTTCAGCGTAAAGAAATTCGTCAGGGTATTGCGTGTGTACGTCACCAAAACATGGCGGGTTCTGACATTGGCGATAGCCATAAAGAATACTTCTCTGGCGATGCAGCACTAAAAGCTAGCGGCGAAGACAACACTATGAGCCAGTTCGACAACATCTAGTCAACTGCTTCAATAGTTAAGTTAAAGCCACCTTCATTGAAGGTGGCTTTTTTTTGCCTAACAGTTTATTTTTAACAAAAATCTTTTTAACAAAACTTTTTAACAAAATCTAGGCAAAAAAAACCCTGAAAATTTCAGGGTTTTTAAATCTAGCCTAACTCTAAGCAACTAAGCATTTTCTAA
>CAYJCB010000011.1:0-2120 GCA_964368615.1 uncultured Halomonadaceae bacterium
TTATTAGCCGACTTTTCTGCCATGCGTTCTAGGCTGGCGAGTTGTTCAAAAGTTAAGCGGTATAAATCAGCAGGGCTTTTAACTAGCTCATTATCAACTAGTTGGTCGATCAACTTAACGCCCAAGCCTTCAATATCAAAAGCTTTACGGCTAGCAAAATGTTTAATGGCTTCTTTACGCTGCGCTGGGCAATACAGACCACCCGTGCAACGGTAAGCCGCTTCGCCTTCGGCCCTTTCTACGTGTGAATCACAAATAGGGCAGAGTTTGGGCATTTCAATATTTTTAGCATCAGCAGGGCGTTGTTCAATAACCACCCGCACAATTTGCGGAATCACATCACCAGCGCGGCGAATAATCACCGTATCGCCAATGCGTACTTCTAAACGCGCTACCTCATCCATATTATGTAGCGTGGCGTTAGAAACCGTTACACCGGCTACTTGCACTGGCTCTAAACGTGCAACAGGCGTAACCGCACCAGTTCTACCGACTTGGAACTCAACATCTAGCAAACGGGTGATTTCTTCTTGGGCTGGGTATTTAAAGGAGGTTGCCCAACGCGGTTCTCTGGCACGAAACCCTAGTTCTGCTTGTAGGCGTAAGTCATTAATTTTTAGAACTGCGCCATCAATATCGTAGGGCAGTTGATCACGCTTAGCGGCTAGGTTATCGCAGAAACTTTCTAAACCTTCGTAGCCTTTAACCACCGCTACATCAGGGCTAACTTTAAAGCCCCAGTCTTTGAGCTGCTGCATAGCTTGGTAATGGGTTTCAACTGCAAAATCAGCACTTAATTGAGCGACTTGGTAGGCAGTAAATTCTAGCGGGCGGGTGGCGGTAATGCGTGAATCTAACTGCCTTAAACTTCCTGCAGCAGCGTTGCGAGGATTGGCAAAAATTCTTTCATCGGCAAGTTTGGCTTGTTCGTTGAACGCCTCAAAAGCCGCACGAGGCATATAAACTTCGCCGCGAACTTCCAATAATTCAGGTAGGTTTTCAGAATCAATAGAACGTAAACTAAGTGGAATTGAACGCAGGGTTTTTAAGTTTTCGGTAATGCCTTCGCCAGTTTGACCATCGCCACGGGTCACGCCTTGCACTAGCTGCCCATGTTGGTAAATCAGGCTTACCGCTAAACCATCTAGTTTGGGTTCGCAGCAAAATTCAATTGCTTCACCTGCAACAGCACGGCCTAAGTCGGCTAGTTCACGTTCCACTCGCTTAACAAAAGCTTGTAAACCTTCGGCATCAAACACATTACCCAGCGACAACATAGGTACTTGGTGGGTAATGCTAGGAAAATCAGCCAAAGGCGTAGAGCCGACTCTTTGCGTCGGTGAATCAGCGGTCACTAAATCAGGGTGTTCGGCTTCAAGCTGCTGCAACTGGCGAAACAGTCGGTCGTATTCCGCATCGGGCAAGCTGGGGTCGTCTAACACATAATAACGGTAGCTGTGTTCGTTTAATTGTTTGCGTAGGTCGGCAAGCGTTGTAGTTAACAGCAGCGGTTGTTTCATTATGTTTAAATTCGCCTTTAAATTCGTCCAGCTTTTTTAGCATTCACACGGGTTTGGTATTCAAAATCTTTAATCGTTTGGCGGTAATGTTCTATGGTTTGCTGGGTTAAATTGCTGCGCTGCTCATCTTGCAATTCAGCACCCCAGTTTTGTTCCATTACCTTTGCTGTCGCCAACATACGCTCAAAAATTGCCATAGGTACAGGCGTGTTTGGCAAAGGCATTACTAAAACCACACCAGCGGTGGTGTAATCTTCGTCCATCTCCTCACTAAAACAGCCAGGCGAAAACATATTCACCATAGAAAAACCTAAATAAGGTTGGCCGTCTTTTTCTTCAACATAGTGGTAAAAGCCTGTGTTACTTAGCTTCATACCAATCATATCCATAAACTGCGATAGGTGATCGCCAATAAAAGGTTGTTCGGTGGGGGCGTTAACATTAATCGTTAAGAAAACTTCAGAGCTACCCCAGGCGTTTTTTTCTAAATTTGCTAACAAGGCTGTACGCAAGTCTTTTTCTCGCTCTTCAGGGTCAATTTCAGCCACTTCCACAGGCTGCTCCAACTGCTCTACACTTTCTAAAAGCTGTTCTTCTAAA
>CAYJCB010000011.1:2220-4018 GCA_964368615.1 uncultured Halomonadaceae bacterium
TTCTAAAAGCTGTTCTTCTAAATACTGCTCCTCTAAAAGCTGCTCGGCTAAATACTGTTCTTCTAAACTTTGTTCCAAGCTATCTGAATCATTTAATTCTTGGTTTAAAGTATCTTCTAACTGGGCTTCAAGTGCTTCAGTGGGCTGTTTTAAATTATTACCTTCTGAACTAGGGTGCTGCCATTCAACCAAGTCATCATCATTATAGCTTTCTTTAACTTCTTGATTAGATTGCTCTTCTAAATACTGGGCAGCTAAGGCTTGCTGCGCTAGCAACTCTTTTGCTTTTTGCTCTTTTTCTTGCTGTTCTTTTACTAGCGTATGTTTCTTTTCTTGCAATTCCTGCAATTCTTTTTGTTGTTCTTCTATTGAAGAACGTGAAGCTTTGGCAAAAGCAGGGTCAACAGAAAACATGCGGCGCATTTTAGCCCAAGCCAATTCTTCATCTGACGTTTCATCTTCAGACGAACTAAACTCAGCAGCTTGAGCAGGGTCTAGCTTTCCTTCAAAAGCGGCCTGTAAGCTTTCGGCTGTTGGCTGCTGCTTATTACGCAGCACAGGAATTGGGTCATCGTCAAAAATCTGAATATCATCAAATAAAGGGTCTAACCCGCGCTGAGCAGAAACCGCTTCACCATCAATCGAAGTATTAGGAAGTTCCCGCGCCAACTCAGCCCTACGCGCCACTTCTTCAGGGTCTTCATAGTCGTCTTCAGAACTGGCGGCTTTTTTACGACGCACCATATAAATAACTGCTGATATAAAAGCAGCGCCGCCTAGCAGCATTAAAGCTTCTTGCCAACCCATATAAACTTAGCCCTTGAACCATAAAACTGCGAATATTACCAAGAATAGCCATTAGTTACAGTAAAAATACTTAGCTAGCGACCATAGCAGAAGCTTCTTCCAGATCAACACTCACTAATCTGGAGACACCTGGTTCTTGCATGGTAACGCCCATAAGCTGTTCGGCACTTTCCATTGCTTGTTTATTATGTGTTATATAAATAAATTGAATCCGTTCCGACATCTCTTTTACCAAGCGTGCATAACGTCCTACGTTGGCATCGTCCAGCGGCGCATCGACTTCATCTAGCATACAAAAAGGCGCTGGATTCAATTCAAAAATTGAAAAAACTAAGGCTAAAGCAGTTAATGCTTTTTCGCCACCCGAAAGAAGATGAATGGTCGCATTCTTTTTACCCGGTGGCCGCGCCATTATAGCAACACCTGTCTCAAGAAGGTTATCGCCAGTTAACTGCAACCAAGCACTACCGCCCCCAAAAATACGCGGAAACAGCGTTTGTAAGCCTTGGTTTACCTGCTCAAACGTTTCTTTAAAACGCAAACGGGTTTCTTTATCAATGCGGCGAATAGCCCCATCTAGGGTTTGCAAAGCATCTTCTAGCTCAGCATTTTGCTCATCTAGGTAGTTTTTGCGCTCAGCCTGCTGGTCATACTCTTCAATCGCGGCTAGGTTAATTGCCCCTAAACGACGAATCCTAGCTTGCACGTCTTCTAGGTCAGCTTGCCAGCGTGATTCAATCGCATCTTCTGGTAGCTGTTCGATTACTTCAAACAAGGTCATTTGCAACTCACCCAGCTGGCCTAAATGGCTATCGCGCTTCGCCATAAAACCCTGCTGTTTAAGGCGCTGTTCTTCTAATAAATTACGCAGCCTATCTAATTCTTTGTCTTGCAAACTACGCTGCTGCTCTAATTCGCGTTGTTCTTGCTGGGCTAGCTGCTGCACTTGGCGCAGCGCTTGCACCTGCTGTTCTTGGCGCTGGTGTTCTTG
>CAYJCB010000011.1:4118-8266 GCA_964368615.1 uncultured Halomonadaceae bacterium
TTTAAGCTTTCTTCAGCTAACTGGGCGAGTTCTTCTTGTAGCTGTTCGCTACGCTCTTGGTTGTGTTTAAGTTTAGTGTCTAAAACTGCCTGTTTATTACCCAGCTCTGCTACTTGTGCCTGCAACGGTCTGGCTTCTAATTGCAGCTGCTGCAAGGTTTGTTCGCATTTTTCTAACGCTGCAAGGCAAGTGCTTTCTTGAAACTGCAATGCTTCTAATTCTTCTTCTAACCAAGCCTGCTGTTCATCAAGGCGACGAATTTCCTGTTGCCTAGCCAACATTCCCGTAGTTTGTGCTGTTGCAGCCTGTAATAATAAACCATCAGCAAACACCTGTTCACCCTGCGCGGTCGTTAAGCTTTGCTGGGCGGCTAGTTTTTGTTGCTGGTTCAGGGCTTCTTCTAAACTAGCAGCGGTTTGAATCTGCGCTAATTGCTGGGCAAGGCTAATAGGAAGGTAGTGTGGATTTTTGATTTTAGCCAATAGGCTGTTTTTTTCAGGGCTGGCTGTAGATAGATTATTTATAGAAGATAGACCGCTACCAGCCTGTTGGTAAACTAAAAGATTACCCACGGGCAAGCTGGCTAAACGCTGGGAAAGATTAACATCTAAAGGCACTTCACTTAACAAAGCTGCCAGCGAATTTTTTAAAGCAGTTTCAACGGCTTTTTCCCAACCCGTTTCAACTTGCAACACTTCACCTAAGCGCGGCCAGTTATTTAAACCTTGGGCTTTTAACCAAGCATCAAGTTCAGCATCTTGGCCTTCTAATTCAGCCTGCTGCAAAGCTTGTAAAGAAGCTAAACGCCCTTGCTGCTGTTGCAGTTGGGTGGCTTGTTGGTTGATTCGCTGTCGCAGCTGCTTTTGTTCTTCTTGGCGTTGAAGGCGTTGTTCACGCTCTTCTTCTTCGCTAATTTCAATTTGCTGTAAACGTTCTTCTACCGCTAATTGTTCAAGGCTCAAAGCCTCTAGCTCAGCTTCTTCTTGGGTTAAATCAGCCAAACTTAGCTGCTGTTCTTTTAGGCGAGCTTGGCGTTCTGCCAAACTGTTTAGGCTAACTTCTTGCTGTTGAATACGCGCTTGGGCTAAAGCGGCTTCTCGCTGGTCTTTTTCAGCGCCAGCGACAAAGCTATCCCAAACTTTTTCTAACTGGTGAAGCTGTTGTTCAATCGCCTCAAGGCTTTCTTGTTCTACGGCTTCAAGTTCTGCGAGTTCTTCAACCAAGGGTTCTGTTTCGGCAAGTTCTTCTTGTAAGGCGGCAACTTGTTCTTGGTCTAGCTGTTCATCGTCTTGGGCTTTACGCTGCTGCTGGTTTAGCTGTTCTAATTCAACTTGCAACTGCCTTTCGCGCTGCTTTCTATGCTGTAAACCTTGTTCTAAACGGGCAATTTGCAAACTGGTTTCAGTTAACACTTTTTGAGCGATATCTAACGCATCGCTGGCTTGTGCTTGGCGTTCGCGGCTGTTTTCTAATTGGGCTTCGCCTTGACGTAGGCTGACTAAACACGCTTCTTGTTGCAGTTCTAATTCAGCCAGTTGCTTCAAAATACTGGCTAGTTGATGATCGATTTCACGCCAACGTAATACCGCCAGCTCAGACTTAAAGCGCCTTTCACTAATTTTTAACTGCTGATAACGCCTAGCTGCTTCGGCTTGGCGACCAAGGCGTTCAAGTTGCTTGCCCAGTTCTTCACGAATATCGCTGAGTCTTTCTAGGTTTTCATGGGTGCGTTTAATGCGGCTTTCGGTTTCTTTGCGGCGTTCTTTGTATTTAGAAATACCCGCCGCTTCTTCAAGGTAAACACGCAACTCTTCAGGACGTGCTTCAATCAAACGCGAAATCATACCCTGTTCAATAATCGCGTAACTACGCGCACCCAAACCCGTGCCTAAAAACAGATCGGTAATATCACGGCGGCGGCATTTAGTGCCATTTAAAAGGTAGGTAGAAACTGCTTCACGGGTAACGACTCGTTTAACCGCAATTTCAGCATAATCAGCATAAGCACCGCCCATTTTGCCAGAACGATTATCAAACAGCAGTTCAATCGAAGCTTGGCTCACAGGTTTGCGGTTGCGTGAACCGTTGAAAATAACGTCCGTCATCGACTCGCCGCGCAGGTACTTAGCCGATGACTCACCCATCACCCAGCGAACTGCATCTATAACATTCGACTTGCCGCAGCCATTTGGCCCAACAATCGCGGTCATATTACTTTTAAAACTCACCGTGGTAGGGTCAACAAACGACTTAAACCCCGCCAACTTGATAGATTTTAAACGCATGATTTTAGGCGCATAGATAACTTGTCCGCTTACAGCTGTCGATTAATTTCTAAATCTACACGCTGCTGGCCGTCCACTTCCAATACTGGCGTTTGCCCTTGCCAATCGCCTTCCTGTGCCTGCGGTGTGCCGCCAATCGCAATACGTGCTTGAATCACCACCTGCTCAACCGAAGACAAATTATTTTGCGGCATCATGGCTTGTTGGTCGCTAAGCATAATGGTTTTAGGTAGCTCGCTAACCTTAAGACGCACCGCCGCCAAAGGCGCACCCGCACCGCCTACTGGTTGGGCAAAAACAAATACCGTGGCACGTTGATCTGCTAAAAGGCTAGCTGCATTGCTGAGTGAAATAGTGACAGCAAATTGTGGCCCACCCACTGCTAACGGTGGCAACCCTAAACGTTGGCGCACATCGGCAATGCCATCACGCAAAGATTCATCGGCTTCAATGCCACTGGCACGCGGTAAAGCAGCTTCCCAAAAACCACGCGCTCCTTCCCAATCTTGCTGCTGATAAGCCGCCATACCCAACAAGCTTAGCGTTGCAGGGTCTTTAGAATCTAACGCCAAGGCTTTATCAATTAACGTTTGTACCCGTTCGGTTAAACGATTGCTGTCCGCAAAATACAAAGCCTGCGCCTGCTGCGCTAACAACATCGCCGAAGCGCCTTGCAGTCTTATAATCTCGCCAATCGAAGCTGCGCCTTTTTCTAACTCGCCTAAGTCTAGGTAAACTCGCGCCAGCAAAGAATGGCCTTGTAAATCATCAGGGTTAGCTGCAACCGTGTCTTCTAATTTACGCAACAAACTACCAAAATCCTTCTGCCCTTCCTCAATCAACGCCTGCTGCGCAACAAAAGCTTCAAGCCCCAACTGCCCACCAATCCGCGAATAAATCAGTACAGAAACACCTAATACCGCACCAATCACCACAACCAGTGCTGATTTTTTTAGAAACGCGCTAGGAGTCTGCCAAGACTTTTGTTGACGAATTTCAGCGTCATCTAATAGTAGGTCTTCTATTTCTGCCTTCATTTGCAAAAAAGCATCTTCTTCAACACGGCCTTCTTCCAAATCTAAATCTAGCTGGGCAATCTTCTGGTGATACAAGGTAATGTTCGCAACCTGACGCGCATTCTGCTGCGCCAAAAGATTTTCAGTCAGCTTTTCTCTACGCATCAACGGCAAGAATAAAAATAAAGCGGCTAATAGAGATAAGGCAACGATGCCAATCCATAAGGCGGTCATAAACTTTCCTTCTCTAAATCAAGAATTTGTTGAATGCGCAACTGCCGTTCAGACACAGACTGCCTTTCGGAAATAGGCAGATTAGATGCTGTATCTTCAGACTTACGGCTACGCACCAGAAAAAATGCCAAAAATAGACCCAGCACTACTAAGGCTGGTGGCAAATACCAAAGCAACCAAGTGTCTTTACGCATCGGCGGCTCATACAACACATAATCACCAAAGCGATTCACCATAAAGTCATAAATCTGCCCGTCCGTTTTGCCTTCCTCCAACAAACGGTACAACTCTTGGCGCATATCAAAGGCACTGGGCGAATTAGAATCCGCAATACTCTGATTCTCACACTTAGGGCAACGCAACTTACCACCCACGTCCTTATAACGCGGCTGATAACTATCATCAGAAAAATCATACAACTCAATCGCGGCAAAACTGCTTGAAGTAAATGTTGAAGTAAATAAAACCAACAACAGCGCCGCCAACCAAAACCCTACCGAACGGCTTGCCATTTACGCACCTCCGGCATAATTACTTCATCCACCAACTGTGGCGTAATAACACCCGCCAAGTGATAACGAACAATGCCATCACGGTCGAACAAAAAAGTTTC
>CAYJCB010000011.1:8366-31933 GCA_964368615.1 uncultured Halomonadaceae bacterium
TAACACCCGCCAAGTGATAACGAACAATGCCATCACGGTCGAACAAAAAAGTTTCTGGCGCACCATACACGCCCAAGTTAAAAGCGAGTTCACGTAGACCATCTTCTTCAAACAACACTACAGAATAAGGATTACCCAACTGCGCTAAATAACGAAACGCCTTACTGCGCTCATCTTTATAGTTCAAACCTACAATCGGCACGCCAGCCTGCGCCATGCGCACAATTTCATCGTGTTCGTCATAACAGCTTGGGCACCAGCTACCCCAAACGTTAAGAATAAACACTTCACCCAATAAATTTTCTTGGGTAATTTGCTGCAACGGGTCATGCAGGTTAGGCAAACTAAACTCAGGCATTGGTTTACCCAGTAGCGCAGATTCTCTTGCTGAAGGATCCATGCTTAAACCCTTGTAAAGAAAAGCACCCACCAGTACAAAAATAATCAGCGGTATAAATAATAAAAAACGCTTCATTTATGACTCCACCGATTTCGTAGCAACAGGGTTCATGGCAGTCAGCTGCTCTTGGGCTTTTTTACTGGAATAACGACGGTCTGTAATCGCTAGTACACCGCCCAAAGCCGCAATCAAAGCACCCAACCACAACCAACGCACAAAGGGCTTATAGTGAACACGCATCGCCCAAGCATCGGCGGTTAGCTCTTCACCCATGGCAACATAAATATCTTTTAAGAAGCCCCATTCAATCGCTACCTGTGTCATCGGCATTCCACGCACTGTGTATAAGCGTTTTTCTGGCGTTAAAGTATTAATCAACTTGCCTTTAGGGTTACGCACTTCAACGATGCCACGGTCAGCAATGTAATTAGGGCCTTCGCGGTGAATTAACTCTTTAAGCGTAAATTCGTAACCTTTAACCACCACTGGCTGGTTAATTTGCATACGTAAATCACGCTCTTCACCGTAGTTAGAAACCATCGTCACACCCAACACAATCAGCGCCGCGCCAATATGCCCAAAAAACATACCCAAGCGGCTACGGCTAATACCCAACCAACCGCGCTTGGTTTGTGCTGCTTCCCATAAATCCCTAACACTGGTGGTGAAAATCCACAGCACCAAAGTTAAACCCAGCGCAACGTAAAAATGCCATTCACCATCATAAACCCAAGGCAACACGGCAAAGCCCAGCACCAAAGTCACCGCTGCTGCTAACCAGATTTTCTTTTTCAACTTCTGCCAACGCATTTGCTTCCAATCCGTCAACGGGCCTAAACCCATAAACACACCCAACAGCAGCATTAACGGCACAAACAGCGCATTAAAATACGGAGGGCCAACCGAAATCTTACCCGAACCCAGCGCATCCAAAATTAACGGATACAGCGTCCCCAACAACACCATCAACGCCGCAATCACCAACACCAAATTATTTGCCAACAACAACACATCACGCGACAAAAGCGAATAACTCACTCGCGCCTTTAAATTAGGCACCCGAATCGCATACACCAAAAACGACACACCCACCGTCACCGCCAATAAAATCAGTAAGAAAAACCCACGTTCAGGGTCATTAGCAAACGCGTGTACCGAATTCAACACGCCAGAGCGCACCAAAAAGAAACCCACCAAACTTAACGAAAAAGTAAAAATAGCCAACAGCAGCGTCCAGCTTTTAAACACACCGCGTTTTTCAGTAATCGCCAACGAGTGCATCAACGCCGTACCGGTTAACCAAGGCATCAACGAAGCATTTTCAACAGGGTCCCAAAACCACCAACCACCCCAGCCTAATTCGTAATAAGCCCACCAAGAACCCAGCGCAATACCCACGGTTAAAAAAGCCCAAGCACTGGTCGTCCACGGGCGACTCCAACGCGCCCAAGCCGAATCCAACTGCCCCGACCAAAGTGCTGCCAAAGCAAACGCAAAAGTCACTGCAAAACCTACATATCCCATATACAACAAAGGCGGGTGAAAGATTAAACCAGGGTCTTGTAGTAGCGGGTTAAGGTCAGCCCCATCAACAGGAATACGCGGCAAAATTCTATCAAAAGGGTTAGAAGTGAAAATAACAAACAACAGCATACCCACACTAATAAAGCCCAACACCGACAGCACACGCGCCAAAACCTCAACGGGCAAACCACGGCTTAAAGAAACCGCAAACGTCCAACCGGCTAAAATCAACAACCACAGCAACAAAGAACCCTCATGCGCTCCCCAAACCGCACTTAGCTTATAAAACCAAGGCAGTGCTGAGTTGGAGTTAGCTGCTGTATAAGCAAGGCTAAAATCATCGAATAAAAAGCTGAGACTAAGCAGAATGAAACTGATAGCTAACAGAGTAAACTGCGCCCAAGCAGCGGGTTGCGCATAAGACAACCACAAGGGTTGGCGCGTAAAACTACCGATAAGCGGTAAAAATGCCTGCACACAAGCCATAGCTAAGGCCAGAATCAGTGCAAATTGGCCGAACTCTGGTAAAAAAAGAACTTCCATCAAAAACATCCTGATTAGTTAGCAAACAAACTTAATTGCTTAAAGTTGTTGAAGAGCTTGAACGAATAAAAGGTGCAGCTTCAGGCATTTCTCCAGCCACCTTTAAGGCATCAGCTACTTCAGGCGGCATATAATTTTCATCGTGACGCGCCAAAACCTGACTGGCCATAAATTCACCTTCAGCATTCAAGCGACCCACAGCCACAACACCCTGCCCCTCGCGGAACAAGTCCGGCAAAATCTTCTCGTAATTAATCCAAATCTCATGGTTATAGTCAGTCACCGCAAAGCGAACCTGCATACTTTGTGTATCGCGCTTCACACTGCCTTCAACCACCATGCCACCAGCCCGAATTTCCACACCAGCAGGCGCTTCACCGGCAACAATTTGGGAAGGCGCATAAAACAAATTAATGTTCGAGCTAAGTGCAAACAGCGTAAGACCAATCGCCACAGACAAACCACCAACCATCAAACCAATCAACATAAGTTTTTGTTTACGTTTAGGTGTCATATCTTAATTTCTCTCTCAGAATTAGCCGCTTCACGGGCAAACTGGCGGCTGAGTTGTTTACGGGTACGCTTTAAGCTTAACCAAGGCAACAAAATACTGGCAGCCATAAGCACTAAAGAAATAACATAAGAACTCCACACATAAAGCCCATGACCGCCCATATTGAAGAACTCAGACAAGCTATCAAAATACATAGTTCATTTATCCTTCAGTAATTCACGAACCCAACCCGATTTTGCTTCACGGCGCAGCACTTCAGACCTAGCCCGCAACAGCACCGACCAGCCCAATAAAGCATAAAAACCTAACACCATAAATAACAGTGGCAGGTACATAGACGCTGGCATAGAAGGCTTTTCTGTTAGTTTAATACTGGCTGGCTGATGCAGCGTATACCACCAATCAACCGAGTATTTAATAATAGGTATATTAATAACGCCAACAATGGCTAATAAAGCACAGGCTTTGGCAGCGACTTCTTGCGGTGATACCGCTTCACGCAGCGCAATCACACCCAAATAAAGGAAAAACAAAATCAGCATGGAGGTTAAACGCGCATCCCACATCCACCAAGTGCCCCAAGTGGGCATACCCCAAATAGCGCCAGTGACTAGGGAAATAAACGTCATCATTGCGCCAACGGGTGCTAAGGCTTGCGCCACTACGTCGGCCATTTTTATTTTCCACACCAGCATTACTACGCCAGCCGCAGCCATCATCATATAAACAGATTGGGCTAAAAAGGCGGCAGGAACGTGAACGTACATAATGCGGAAGCTATTGCCCTGCTGGTAGTCCATCGGCGCATAGGCTAAACCCATCACCAAGCCAATTCCTAACAGCAGCACACTGCTAATAGCAAACCAAGGCAGCCATTTACCAGTAATTTGGTAAAACCACTTGGGTGAACCTAGACGATGATAAAGTGTTTTAATCCAATTCCACACAATCCACTACCTGTCTTAAAAGTTATTCGCCAGAAACAGCAATGCGTAACGCTGCTGCAATTGCCCAAGGGGATAATACTAAAGCCAATAAAGCTAAAGCGCCCAATAAAGCCAAATGTGCTGTTGCTTCCTGCCCATTAATGGCGGCTTGCATCGCACCTGTTCCAAAAATAAGCACTGGCATATAAAAAGGCAACACCAGTAAAGTCATTAATACACCTGACTTACCCACGCCTGTGGTGAGTGCTGCACCAATCGCGCCCACCAAGCTAAGCGTTAAACTACCCAGCAACAGCGATAACATTAATACGCCTTGCGCCTGCCAAGGCAAATACAGCATTACGCCTAACAGCGGTGCTAACAAAACCAAAGGCACGCAACTTAATAACCAATGCACCAACACTTTAGCCAAGCTTAAAGGTGCAGCAGGATAACCGCTGACTAACAACTGCTCAAGTGAACCATCTTGTAAATCGGGTCGAAACAAAGCATCTAACGACATTAATACGGCTAACAAGGCTGCAACCCACAAAATACCGGGTGCAACGGGCGCTAAAATTTCTTCGGTGGGCGATACGCCTAAAGGAAACAACACCACCACCAAAGCAAAGAAAACCAAAGGATTCAGTAAATCACCCTTACGCCTGACTTGTAATTGCCATTCTCGCTGACAAGCAGCACTAAAGACACCGAACAAGCTAGGAGAGTTCATTACTTTAGGTGTTAGGCGACAAAAGACCGCAGGATTTTTATTGGGTAAACTCATAGTGTTTCACCTAAAGCTGCTGTATCTAAAGCTGCCGCACCTAAAGAAAGCACTTTTAAGTTAGGCAAGTTTTCTAACGCATGGTGACTGGTAAGAATAACTGCACCACCCACTTGGCAGTGTGCAACTAACAGCCTTTCCATTGCAGCAACGGCGGCTTTGTCTAAGGCAGTAAAAGGTTCGTCTAACAACCAAACTGGGCGCTGAGTAAATAGCAATCTTGCCAAGGCAACGCGACGTTTTTGACCAGCAGACAGTTGGTGGCAAGGGTGGTCTTCATAACCTGCCAGACCCACTTGGTATAAGGCTTGTTCCAACAAAGCTTCGTCTTGAATGCCTTCTAATGCAGCAAACCAATGCAGGTTTTCTAAAGGGCTTAGTTCAACTTTAATGCCTGCCAAATGCCCAATAAACAGCATGGATTGGTAAAAATCTTCGCGGCAAGTATGAAGGCTTTGCCCTTGCCAAGTTAATTCACCTTCGCTAAAAGGTAATAAACCTGCCAACAAACGCATTAAACTGGTTTTACCTGCGCCATTAGGGCCTTCTAATTGCAGCAAATCGCCAGCATAAAGTTCAAAACTTAAATCACTAAATAGCAAACGTTCGTCACGTTCACACGCTAATTGGTGCGCCGCTAATAAAACAGCCGTACTTTTGTTAGTCGTTGTTGTCATAAAAGCAAGCGAGCCTTAAAAGATAGAGCCGTAAAAAAGAGAGAAGCTTACAAAAATGCGGTATAAATAGGGCGCTTACTTTACTATGATCCTGCTTAAACCGCTACCCAGCCTAATTAACATGGGCAAATTCAGGAGAGATACAATGCAGGGGTTACCTCCGGCACCTTCAACAGTCAATGACACCAGCAGCCTTAGCAGAGCCGCTAGCACAACTTTTATTGCCAACACAGAAGGCCGCCCAGTATTGGCTGCTGGGCAAACCAGCGGCGCTCAGGTATTAGCCAGCGAACCCTTACCCCAAGGGCAAGGACACCGCATACAGGTACAGCTTAGCAGCGGTGAGCAGGTTAATTTAATCGCTGAAAAAGCATTACCCGAAGGGCAGCAACTGCAATTAACAGGACGGGCAGAAGGCCAAGTTGAAGTCAGGGTTTTATCACCAGCAGCATTACAACAAGCTGTTAACACTATTTTAAGCCAGCTGCCCGTGATGAAGGTAGAACTACCAGCTGGACAAGCTTCACCACTTGCGCAAGGGCAAGCTAGCCGTGCCGAAGTATTAGCCAGTCAACCAGCGGCGAATGGGCAAGGTTATACTTTACGCTTACAACTTAGTTCAGGGCAGCAAGTTAACGTCACTTCTAATGCACCTTTACCGCCAGCCAGCCAAGTTCACCTAAGCCACAGCACCAACGGCAATTTAGAAATACGCCTGCCTAACCGTGAAGCGCAGCAGCTTTTAGAGCAAATTAAAACCCCGCTAACTGCTGTACCTATCCATATTCCTACTAGCAAACCTCTTGCAAGGCCTGACAGCTTACAAACCATGCTAGCCAGTGCCAGCGCCCAGTTACGCCAAGCGTTACCAAGGCAAGCACCCTTAGCACAAGCCATGCAGCAGATAACTCAGCTAGTGCGCCAAATAGCCGTAAACACACCAGCAGTAAACATACCAAGCGTAACCAATCCCACGCCAGCAAATCCAGCGACGAATCCAGCTGCAACCATTAAAGGTGCCGATCAGCCTGTCACTAACCCAGCCAATGCAACACCTGCTAATACAGCAGTCAGTGCTGCTGATAAAACCTTAGCCAATGTAAACACTAAGCTAGCAGCATTACTTAGTTTAGTGCCTCAAGGTAATCAAACCCCTTCCGCCGCCAGCCTACAACAATTCATACCTTTTAGCGGCTTATTACTGGAAGCCAACCTGTTGCGCGGTGTACAAACCAACCCTGCTGGTGGTGATTTAAAGCTTTTATTACAGCAAGCCAGTAGCCTGTTGCGCGAAGGTTTAGCTAATCCTGAAAACACCAAACCTAAGCAGCAGCTTTTACAGCAGCTAGCACAACAGGTAAAAAGTGCTGAATCACGCATTCAAGTGCTGCAACAAAGTAGCCTGCAAGCTACGCAAGCCACCCATGATCGTGGACAGCCTGCACAGGTTGTACAAATGGATTTACCTTACCTAGTACGTGGTGACTGGTTTCAAGCCCAATTAGAAATCCGGCGTTGGATAGAAGAAAAAGATGCTGAAGCAGCTTTAGAGGAAATGGAAAAGAAGACACGCAGCTGGGAAGTAAAGCTTAGTTTCACCCTAGAAAAGTGGGGTAGAATTCATACCTTATTACGCCTTAGAGGCGAACAGTTAAAAGCTGATATTTGGATAGAAACTGAAACGTCATTTTTTCCAATTAAGAACCAAGCAGAATTGTTAGCAGCAAGGTTAAGACGTATTGGTGCTGAAGTAGATGAAATAGCTTGTTATTTAGGTGAACCACCTTCGGTGGTAAGAGCCAAACAATCTCAACAAATTATTGACACACAGGTTTAATATGCGCCTTGATAAAAACAACTTTACCCGCCCAAAACGCGCCGTTGCTTTACAGTACGATGGCTTAGGCGCACCACGTTTAACCGCCAAGGGTTGTGCTGAAACAGCAGAAAGAATTATGGCAATAGCAGCTGAGCATGGTATTCCTGTACATGAAGACCCTGAATTAGCAGCCGCTTTAGCTTACTTAGATTTAGGCGATGAAATACCTGAGCTACTGTATTTTGCCATAGCTGAGGTATTAGCTTTCGTTTATGATTTAGATACGCTGCGCAGCAAAACAAACAGTAAAAAAACTAGTTAAGTGCGTAGCGTTCTTCTTGGAAAGGTCGGTCTTTTTGTGACTTTAACTCTGAATGCACTAGCGTGATTAATTCGGCTTCAACTCGCGCTAAACCACAGTTGTTAATTAAATCTTCTGCTGTAGCGCCCATTTCAACTAAGCGCACAGCGTAGGCATAAGGAAGGCTACCAGGATCACGCTGTTCAAACTCCATCTGCCTTTCCATAGTCGAGTTCAGGCGTTTTTCCACCTCAACTAAACGCTGACCTACGCCTATTGCACCACTACCCATTGCATGTGTTTCATTTCTTAACGCCTTAACCAGCAAATGGGTTTCTTTACGCGCATCAAGCAGTTTTTTATTTAATTTGCGAATGTGTGAAAAGCAAAAAAAAGACATAACCAAACCTAGAGTGGCCAACAAAATTGCTATCACTTCAAACCAGCCAATCATAGGTAAAGTCATTAAATAGCTGCCAGTTCCGACCACTCTTCTTCTGACATCAGCTTATTAAGCTCTACCAAAATGAGTAACTCATTGTTCTTGTTACAAACGCCCTGAATAAACTTACCCGTTTCTTCATTACCAACGTTTGGTGCAGTTTCAATTTCAGATTGCTTCAGATAAACCACTTCAGCCACTGAATCGACCATAATACCAACAACCTGCTGATCGGCTTCAATAATCATAATACGGGTTGAGTCGCTAACATCGCTAGCATCTAAACCAAAACGCTGGCGTGTATCTATAACCGTCACTACGTTACCACGCAGATTAATGATACCCAGCACATAATCTGGCGCACCAGGAACGGGTGCAATTTCTGAATAGCGAAGCACCTCTTGAACCATCATGACATTAATGCCATAGGTTTCTTGGGCAAGGCGGAAAGTTACATACTGGAGTACTAAATCAGAAGCACTTTCAGCCTGAATTTTTTTTGGGCTAGACATGGCTCAATCCTTTCGTTCAAATTTGGGAAACACCCATTTGCGTTGATGCTAACATTGGCGTTAATGCTAATACACCTAGGGTAACAAAAATAGTGCCTAAGTAATTATCTCTTCTTGCTACTCAACAACTTTATTCATGTTTTATATCTTTAAGGGCGCTTAGGTTGGCTGGCTCTAATTCACCATGGCCTTCTTTTAGTAAACGACCAAACGCAGCAGCATCAATTAAAGCACACATATGTTCAATAACTGTACCTGCTAACCAAGGGCGCTTACCTAAAGAGGTACGCCACCGCACCTGTTCAGGCTTTAAAGAAATAGAGCGATCAACTTCGTTACAAGCCAAGCCCCAAGTGCTGTTATGGATACGAATAACCAACTTGTAAGGGTCTTGATTTTTCTTAATTAAAGCAGCTGGTAATACCCATTGAGCAGTATCAACCATGGATACGTTCATTTTATTATTACGCAACATGCCAATAAACCAATCTGGCTGACCAAAAAGTGGCGTTGGCTGCTTCTCAATTTTAATAATACCGCCTAGCTCAACCAAAGGTACTGCTAGGGTTAAACCTTTTACTTTAAAAAGTAAGCATTCAAAACGTTCTTGCGCCCATACTGGACGACCATCTTTCCAACCCGGTGGCGAAGGTGGTTGACCGGCGCTGGGGGTTTCTAACGCTTCAACAAAAGGCTTTTCAACCAAAGATTCTGGCTCAGATGCAGTTTGAAGACCATAATCTGCTTCTGAAACCTGCTCTTCTAGCTCTTCTAACTCTTCTTCTAAAAGCTCTTCTTCTAAAACTTGTTCTTCTTCAAGCGCTTCAGCTTGCTTCTCTAATGCTTGAGCAGTTTCTATCCCTTGTATTACATCAGCCAGTGTTTCTACTGTTGTTGTTTCTACTACTGCTTCAAGTTTGGGAAGCTGTATATTAGGTAAAATAACCTGAGACCCGACAAACGGCTCGTCTAATAATACAGGGCGCTCAAAACTTTCAGCAGCGGGCTGGGCAGCGGGCTTAGGAGCAAGATTAAACTGCTGCGACATTGACTCACGTAACTGCCTAGCCTGCAAAGACTCTTCAGGTTGCTCTGTCAGCAAAGGTGGCTGATATTGGTATTCATCTTGCACTTCTGATGACTGGGTTAACGGCTCTTGTTCTTCTGATAAATCGTCGTCATGCAGCAGTGCATCAAGGTAATCTTCTATCGCTTGTCGAGGAGTATCGTGCCCATTCATTAGTTACCCTCCTTACCTAGTAAGCCTTGCTTACGCAATTCTAATTCTTTTTCTTGCAAGAACTTTAATAATACTGTGTAAGCATGAACACCACGACAATTAGGATCAAGCATAGAAGCAGGCATACCCACTACGCTGGCATCACGAAACTTAGTATCAACAGGTATCATAGAGTGCCAAATAGTATCACCATAAGTGTTACGTAATAGGCGTAAACTTTGGATAGATGCTTGCGTACGTCGATCATATAGCGTTGGCACTACAGTGTAGGGTAAACCTTGCTTACGCGCTCTATTAATCATTTTCAAAGTACGCATCATACGCTCTAAACCTTTTATGGCTAAGAACTCTGTTTGCACCGGAATAACTAACTGCTCACAAGCAGCTAAAGCATTAATCATCAACAAACCCAAGACTGGTGGGCTGTCGATTAGTACGTAATCAAAGCGATTCCACAGCTGAGCAAGTGCTTTTGCAATTACTAAGCCCATGCCACCTTTACCGCTCATCTGTCGCTCTAGCGTTGCTAAAGCAGTTGAAGCAGCCATTATCTTTATACGGTCGTGGGTAGTGTCCAATAAAAGACTAGCAGGCAAAGATTCAGGTACTTGCTTATGTTGAAATAGGTCATAAACACTTTTTTCAACATTGTCTGGATCATACTTAAAATAGCTAGTTAATGAGCCGTGCGGGTCTAGATCTAGCAACAAAACCTGATGCCCGCGATCTGCAAGAATACCTCCAAGCGTCACTGCTGTGGTTGTTTTGCCAACACCGCCCTTTTGATTAGCGACTGCCCAGACATGCATACCTGATTAAACTCCTAATTAGCCACCCTTTATTCAGGTGACATCACTAATTAACTTATCGGAAATATCGGCAAGATTTATAATTTCATCGGCTAACCCTGCTTTAGCAACAGCCATAGGCATACCATAAATAACTGAACTGACTTCATCTTGCGACCAAACCACAGAGCCTGTTTCTTTAAGTAAGCGACAGCCTTCTTTGCCGTCAGCCCCCATGCCGGTTAAAATCACACCCAGCACTTTACCTGGATAAACTTTTGCACCTGAACCAAAGGTTACATCAACACAAGGCTTGTAGTTTAAACGCTCATCGCCATCTAAAATTCTTACTGTACCACCGCCACGCTTATCAACCATCATTTGCTTACCACCTGGTGCTAATAAAGCTAAACCAGGCCGCAACTGATCGCCATCTTTTGCTTCTCTGACTTCAATTTTACAAAGACTATTTAGCCTTTCTGCAAAAGCACCCGTAAAAGTAGAAGGCATGTGCTGAATTAATACAATAGGTGCAGGAAAGTTAGCAGGCAAACGGGTTAAAACAGTTTGCAATGCCATAGGTCCACCCGTTGAAGTACCTATCATTAACAAAGAAAAATGACGTGGGTTTGGCTTAGGCTTAGGTGCAGGTGCAAGGTTTGCTTTTGCAATAGCACGCTCAGCTTGTAGCTGCTGCTGGCTTTTTCGTGCATCTTCACGCCTAGCAGCAATACGTTCAGCAAGACTTAAACGACCCTCTGCTTCTGCATCAGATTGTGTTCTTGCTAATGAACCGCCAACCCGCGCTGTAGGCGAGCTAACAGCCGATGGCATTGAAGGCCTTACTAACCTTGACCTAGCTTGCAAACCACCACTTTTAGCAACCGTTAGCAACCGCTCGCACAAGACACGCGCCATTTTCTCTGTATTACGAGAAATGTCTTCAAAATTTTTCGGCAGATAATCAACAGCACCCGCCTCCAAAGCATCTAATGTTACCCTCGCACCTTCATGGGTTAACGAGGAAAACATAAGTACAGGTGTCGGTTGCTTTGCCATAATTTCACGAACTGCAGAAATACCATCCATTACTGGCATTTCATAATCCATAGTGATGACATCAGGTTTTAGTTCAAGCGTCTTTTCAACTGCTTCGCGACCGTTAGATGCTACACCTATCGCCTTTAAACGTGGATCTGTTTCTATTAACTCACAGACCCTGCGTCTAAAAAAACCTGAGTCATCAACCACCAGAACGGTGATTGGCATTTTTATCTCCCAGACCTATTCATGATCAAGCCATCATTAAACAATCTATAAATAACAAATCTATAAATAACCAACTCAACGACGACCTGTGTAGTGATTTAACAAGCCAGGAATATCAAGTATCAAAGCAATTCGGCCATCACCTGTTATGGTTGCACCGGCTAAACCAGGTGTACCATGCAGCATAGCTCCTAAAGGTTTAATAACGACTTCCTCTTGACCAATTAAGTCATCTACTACAAAACCAACCTGCATACTACCTATAGCAACCACTACCACATGCGCTTCACGCATTTCTTCTTTAGAAATCTCGCGCTTAGCAGGGTCTCTAACTAGCCAACGACGCAAGTAAAAGAGTGGCAAGGTACGGTCACGAATAATAATAACTTCATGACCATCAATTTTATTGGCTTTTGAAACATCTAGCTGAAAAATCTCATCAACGTTAACCAAGGGTAAAGCAAAAGTCTGATCTTGCAGCTTTATCATTAAGGTTGGCATGATCGCAAGGGTCAGCGGCACCTTGATAATGATTTTACTGCCTTTACCTAACTCAGACCAAACGTTCAACGTACCATTAAGCTGAGAAATTTTAGTTTTAACTACGTCCATGCCCACGCCACGCCCTGACACTTCAGAAATTTCATCTTTAGTGGAAAGCCCAGCAGCAAAAATCAAGTTAAATGCTTCTTGGTCAGAAAGACGATCGGCAGCATCTTGATCTAGCTGACCCTTTTCTACCGCTTTACGCTTCAGAACTTCAGGGTCCATACCTGCGCCATCATCGGTAATCATAAGCAGTATATGGTCACCTTCTTGCTCTGCAGAAAGAATGACTTTACCTACGCGATCTTTACCATTTCTTTCACGCACATCTGGCATTTCAATACCGTGGTCAGCCGAGTTACGCACCAAGTGAACCAAGGGATCTGCAAGCGCTTCAACCAAGTTTTTATCTAGATCGGTATCTTCGCCGATCATTTCTAAAACCATTTCTTTCTTCATGCTTCTAGATAAGTCACGAATAATTCTTGGAAAGCGACCAAAAACCTTTTTAATTGGTTGCATCCGCGTTTTCATTACCGCACTTTGTAAATCAGCAGTAACAACATCTAGATTACCCACAGCCTTAGCTAACTCGGCATCTGCACTATCAGAACCTAAACGAACTAAGCGGTTGCGTACTAGTACTAACTCACCCACCATGTTCATTATTTCGTCAAGGCGAGAAGTGTCGACACGCACCGTGGTATCCACCACTGGCTCTTTACGAGCGGGCGTTTTCGCGGCTACGGCAGGTAGTGAAGCTTCAGGCTTTGCAGGTGCTGTAGGCTTAGCTACTGGCTTAGCCGCAGGTTTAGCTGCTGGCTTTGCTGGCTTAGAAGCACCTGCATTAACGATACCCGGCGCTTTACCCTTACCATGTAACTCATCTAGTAAAGCATCGAATTCATCTTCTGTAATATTATCAGTCGGTGGTGGCTTGGCGCGTTTTGCTTGAGGCTTTTCTGCCACAACACCTGGGCCTTTACCCTTACCATGCAACTCATCTAGTAGAGCGTCGAACTCATCTTCAGAAATATCATCGCTAGGTGGACCATAGCTTTTTCTAGCCGGAGCAGCAGGTTGTTGTGCTTTTTTCTCCATAGCTGCACGGTCTTCAGGACTCAATGCATCAAGCAAGCTTTCAAATTCTGAATCGGTGATGTCACCATCAACCAGTGCATCTTCTTCTGCGGCCGCTTCATTCAGATGCTCATCAACGTCATACATAGCGTCCATGGAATCGGAATCATCATCGTCACCACTGGGCATACTACCTACTTCTTCGCCTTCAGGGTAAGCGTAATAAGCTAAAGCCTCTAAAAGTGCTTCATCAGCATCGCCAGGCATTTCGTTGGCACGAACTGTCTCAAACATTTCATTAACAGAATCTAGCGCACTTAGCACTACGTCCATTAATTCTGGTGTCACTCGGCGCTGATTTTTTCTTAGAGTGTCAAACACGTTTTCCGCATTATGACAGCATTCAACTAGAGGAGTGATCTGTAGGAAACCAGCTCCCCCTTTTACAGTATGGAATCCACGGAAAATAGCGTTAAGTAAGTCGGGGTCGTCTGGAGATTGCTCCAAGTCCACCAACTGCTCTGAAAGAAGTTCCAGGATTTCACCAGCTTCTACAAGGAAATCCTGCAGAATATCCTGATCTGCGTCGAGACTCATCCATCGGCTCCTTTAAAACCCGAGACTGGAGAGAAGATCATCAACATCATCTTGATCTGAGACTGTTTCAATACCACGTTTTTCGGCATTTACTACAGGCCCTTCAGGAATCTGTTTGTCGATAACCTCAGTTTTTTTATTGGTACCCAACATAGGCTGAATACCGGTTATTCTATCGACTTTACTGGCCATTCTAACTAAATCAACCAGCCGGTCTTCTACATCATGCACTAGGGTGATTACTTTTTTTATTACTTGACCAGTTAAGTCTTGGTAATCCTGTGCTAGTGTAATTTCACTAAAATTACCACTTAGCACGCCCGCCTGTAACTCAGTTTCCACTAAGAATAGATCAATGCGCCGATACAGGTCCCGGAACTCCTGTGGCTTCATTTCTCTTCTAATCAGACGGCCCCACTCTTTCCGCAATAAAGCAGTTTCCTTACTTAAATTACGGGCGATAGGCTCACAATCTTCAACCTTATCTAAAGTGCGATTAGCTGCATTTTGGGTAAGGTTAATAATGTAATTGAGCCGATCAGTGGCATCAGCCATTTCAGAAAAAGCCTCTTTCTGATCAGCTGCTGCACGACCCTCCAGCTGGAAATCCCTGATAGCATCGTGCAGGGCGCGTGTTAATTGCCCTACCTGCTGATACAAGCCTTTGTTACGTGCATCATTGATTGTCTGTAACAAATTAACAGCATCAGCCAGAGCGCCCTGCTCAATTTTCTTAACCAGTTCACCGGTAGAATTGCGCAGTAGCGCTTCAAAATCTTCTGGCTGTTCGCTTTGATCAGACATGCATCCGCCTTGGCTCTATATTAAATGGAGAAAAGCCATTATTTTTGGACACGCTCAAAAATCTTCTCAATTTTTTCTTTTAGTACAGCAGCAGTAAAAGGTTTCACTATGTAACCATTTACACCAGCTTGAGCTGCCGCAACTATCTGCTCACGCTTAGACTCAGCAGTAACCATAAGAATGGGCAAGTTTTTTAGATCAGGATCTGCACGCACATGCTTTAACAGGTCAAAACCTGTCATACCTGGCATATTCCAATCGGTTACTAAAAAATCATAATTACCGGTATTCAGCATTGGAATTGCTGTTAAACCGTCATCTGCCTCATAGGTATTATTAAAACCTAGGTCACGAAGCAAGTTTTTTATGATCCTTCTCATAGTAGCAAAATCGTCGACAATGAGAATCTTCATGTCTTTATTCAAGGCAACCTCCGTTAAACCTTGCAAGCAGCGGTAATCATATTAGTAAAACCATGCCTGAAGAAAGGCATGCTATACATTTTTCCAGTCGGCAAGCCTTCCGCGCAACCGCGCTGCAGCTTGACTAAGAATCTGACTGATTCGTGACTCACTCACATTCAGAATGGCCCCGATCTCTTTCAAATTCAACTCTTCGTTATAGTACAGGGAAAGTACCATTTGTTCACGCTCAGGCAAAGCTGTAATTGCATCTGCCAACGATTCCTGAAAACGTGATTCTTGCAATTCAGCATAAGGTTCTGGCGCATTATGGTCAGGTACCTCATAGGCTGAATCTTCTTGGCTATTTAGCTCTTCAAAACTAAACAGCCTAGAACCGGCAGTATCGGAAAGATACTGATTATATTCTTGTAATGAAACGCCCATCTCTTCGGCAATTTCATTATCTTTAGCATCAGATCCTGTGCGGCCTTCAATGGCTCTTACTGCCTCGCTAACCCTGCGACTATTTTTATGGACTGACCTAGGTACCCAATCTTGCCGACGCACTTCATCAAGCATAGAGCCACGAATACGAATGGAAGCAAAGGTTTCAAAACTAGCGCCTTTATCAGCATCAAAGTTACGTGAAGCCTCAATCAAGCCCATTGAACCGGCTTGTAACAAATCGTCTAACTGCACACTCGCTGGCAAACGGCCTAAAAGATGGTAGGCAATTTTGCGCACTAAAAGTGAATGCTGCTCAAGCAATCGAGCATCAGCAAGCTGTTGATTGCGTGAATAGAGACTAAGACCCTTGGTTGCTGTCATTCATTAAGTCCACTCACATTCCTTAGGTTTCTTCGCTACGTTCTACGTCTCTGACAAAACGCGCCAGAATAGATGTAGGGTTTGCAAGCTGCACGTCGTCCGGTATTTTTTGACCGTTAGTCAGGTAGCTCACAGGAAGTCTTTTTTCTAGCACCAAGCCTAACACTTCACCTAGGTGCATTGCTTCATCTAGCTTAGTTAATATGCAGCCATTTAAACCGGCTTCACGATAAGCCTCATAGGTATCTAATAAAACCCTTGCCTGACTTGTTGCAGGCAATACTAAAAATCGACGAATACGTGCTTGGGTTGAAGCCAACAAATTAACCTGAGTTTGCAGGTTAGGATCGCGTACATTTAATCCTGCTGTATCAATCAACACAAGGCTTTTGCCCCGCAATGACTTAAGCGTCATATCTAAAGAGTTATTTTCATCAATAACACGAACAGTCACACCTAAAATGCGCCCAACCGTTCGCAACTGCTCGTAAGCAGCGATACGATAACAATCGGTAGTAACTAAAGCCAAGCCCTCTGGCCCATGCTTAAGCACATAGCGTGCTGCCAACTTACTAAGTGTCGTCGTTTTACCTACGCCAGTAGGGCCAAGCACAGCAACTACGCCACCTTTATCAATAAATTCTTCATCAAGCGTCTGAACTTCACCTTTCAAACGATCAATAACTAACTGCCAAGCCGTTTTATTGTCGATATCAGGTGTTATTTTAACTAATTTCAGCAAACGGTTAACATAAACTTCTCTAAAGCCAGCTGCCAATAACCTTTTGCGTACCAAAGCTTCAGATGGATTTCTAACCGCATCTTGTTCACGCATTTGGTCTTTAAGTAAGTTATGCAAGCTTTGTATTTCTGATTGCAAAGCTTGAATAACCTGATCATTACCTAAATTATTGGAGCGTGCCACAGCAGGTGGTGAATAGTCTTCAAGGCTATTCACTGGCTGAGGCATATCAGCTTTATACCCATCAGATAAAGCACCTAGCTGACGCATACGGGCTTTTCTTTGGAAAGCATTTTCACTATTACCTGAATCAAAAGTAGCGCCCGACAAAATTCGCTGCCGAGCATCATCTAATTCACGCTGCAAAGCATCACCTTGGTCAGCTTTTTTAAGTGCATCAGCAAAATTACGCGGTGTAGCTTCACCGTCGTAATCAAGCGCACATACTATTTCTACGCCATTATCTACGTTCTTATTAGAGAGGATAACAGCATCATCACCAAGCTCATCACGAACTTGGCGCATGGCCTGCCGGGAGTCTGCCCCGAAAAAGCGTTTTACCCTCATTAACAAACCTCTTTTGCCTGCTCTTCAGAATAATTTACTGACCAATGGTTGCTACGATAGTGATTTGTTTATTATCTGGTATTTCTTGATAAGACAAGACGTGCACGTTCTGAATACCATAACGCACAAACCTTGCCATAACTGGCCTAACAGGCGCAGCAGTAACCAAAACAGCTGGATTCCCAGCCATCTCTTGCTGCTGAGCAACTTCACTTAACGACTGCTGTAACCTCTCAGCCATCGCAGGTTCAAGAATCAACTGATCAGATTCACCACCCTGCTGCGCTGCCTGTTGCACACTCTTAAGCAGCAACTGCTCTAGCTGCGGCTCTAACGTAATAACTGCCAAGTGCTCGCTAGGCCCAGTAATTGCCTGCACAATTGAACGCGATAAAGCCACACGAACAGCCGAAGTTAGCTGAATAGGATCTCGCGTGGTATGCGCTGCTTCTACCAATGCTTGTGCAATGGACCTAAAATCTCTAACTGGAACCTGTTCCGTTAACAAGTTCTGTAAAACTTTTAGCAATACGGATAGAGTAACACTCTCAGGCACTAGCTGCTCAGAAAGTTTAGGTGCTGTTTGCGCCAACATATCAAGCATTTTTTGTACATCATCATGCCCAATCAACTCATGCGCAAAATCATGCATAATTTGGTTCAATTGTGTCGCAATTACAGTACTTGCATCAACCACAGTATAACCCAGTGTTTGTGCTTCTTCACGCTGACTAGAATTAATCCAAACCGCCTCTAAGCCAAATGCAGGGTCGCGGCCTTTAATTCCATTAATCGGGCCATACACCTGACCTGGGTTAATCGCCATTTCTCGCTCAGGGTGAACTTCAGCTTCACCCAAGGCCACACCTTTAAGAATAATACGGTAACTATTGGGTGTTAAGTCTAAGTTATCGCGTATGTGTACCGAAGGCATTAAAAAACCTAAATCTTGCGAAAGCTTCTTACGTATCCCTTTAATTCGGCCTAGCAACTGCCCACCTTGGGTTTTATCCACCAAAGGAATTAAACGATAACCAACTTCCAAACCCAATAAATCAACGGGTGCAACATCTTGCCAATTCAACTCTTTTTGATCAATAACATCAGGATCAGGGGTCATAGGTAACTGGCTAGCAACTTGCGTTGCCGCCGCTTCATCTGCCGCTTCTTTTTGAAGTTTACGATGCACTAAGTAAGCACCCGCACCACATATAGAAGCTAAACCTAAAAATGCCATGTGTGGCATTCCTGGAATAAGCCCCATAATAACCATCAAGGTTGCAGTAACAGCTAAAGCCTTAGGCGTACCAAACATCTGTGAAGAAATTTGTACAGAAAGGTTTTCACTAGAGTTAACCCGCGTTACCATGATAGCAGCAGCAACAGACAGCATTAAAGAAGGAATCTGTGCAACTAGACCATCACCGATGGTTAACAAAACATAACGTTCAGCAGCCAATGCAAAACTTAAATCATGCTGAAACATACCAATTAACAGACCGCCGACCACGTTAATAACCAAAATCATTATACCGGCAACAGCATCACCACGAACAAACTTACTAGCACCGTCCATCGAACCGTAAAAATCTGCTTCTGAAGCAACGTCTTCGCGGCGTGCTTTGGCATCTGCCTGATCAATTAACCCAGCGTTAAGGTCAGCATCAATCGCCATCTGCTTACCAGGCATCGCATCTAGGGTAAAACGGGCACTTACTTCAGAAATACGCCCAGCACCCTTAGTGATTACCACAAAGTTAATAATCATCAAAATCATAAAAACAATGGCACCTACCACGTAGTTACCACCAATCAACACCGCACCAAAGGCTTCGATAACCTTACCTGCTGCGTCACCGCCTTCATGACCATTCAGCAATACAATACGTGTTGAAGCAACGTTAAGTGCTAGACGCAGCAACGTTGCGACCAACAAAATAGTAGGAAACACAGCAAAGTCAAGTGGTCGCATAGCATAAACAGCAACCAACAAGATCACTATTGCGAAAGCGATATTAAAAGTAAAAAATATATCTAGTAAAAATACCGGCACTGGCAGGGTCATCATACCCAGCAAGCACAAAAGCATAATAGGAATCCCTATTTGGCTTTTTACTATTGTCCGTAAATGGTTTTGAATCTGCGTTAAATCCATGTATCACCTGATTAGCATACAAATGTCGGGCAACCTGACAGCAAAGCCGCAGAAGTATGCCAAGAACTGACCATGAAATAAACTCATGGAATATTTCTATTCTAAGTCATTTTGTAAACTAGCTCTCTCCTGGGTCTAGTTCGGGTGGCACATCCACCTTAACAATTTTATTTGGTTTCTTCGCTTTACCAGCTTTGTGTTGCTTCATTTGAAACACATAAGCCAACACTTGGGCAACGGCCATGTACAAAGACTGCGGAATTTCTTCACCAATTTCAGTCGAATAATAAATTGCCCGCGTTAAAGGTGGCAACTGTAACACTGGAATTTGATAATGATCAGCAATTTCTCTAATTTTTGCAGCAATATTATCACCACCTTTGGCTAGAACCGTTGGCGCAGAATTGCCTGACTCATCGTATTTTAGCGCTACAGCATAATGAGTCGGGTTAGTAATAACCACATCTGCATCAGGAACGTCTGACATCATACGCCTTTGTGACATTTCCATCTGCATACGGCGAATACGCCCTTTTACTTCAGGCTTACCTTCGGTATTTTTAAACTCATCTTTAACTTCCTGCAAAGTCATTTTCAGCTTTTCATTTTGCTGATGTATCTGCCAAGGTATATCAATTAACACCACGACAACTAGCGATGAACTAATGGCTAAAAAACCCCAAATAATTAAATAGCTGCCCTTAGCAATAGATGACTCTAAAGGCATGGCACCTAAAATAGCAAAGTCGTCCCTTAAACCCCAAATAATTATAAAAGAGACACTGCCTACCAAGGCTACCTTGGCAACAGACTTTATAAATTCAACCAAGGAGTTCTTAGAAAAAATACGCTTAATACCAGAAATTGGATTCATTTTACTGAATTTAGGCATCAATGCCTTAGCAGTTATATTCCAACCACCAATAACTATTTGCGACAAGATAGCAGCAATAAACAAAACTAACAGCAGTGGCATAACCACCCATAAAGCACGCCAAACTGAACTACTAAAGTGCGTAAACATAGCATCATGGGTAATTAAATCATTTCGATCTAAAGTAAAATTAAACGCAAATAACTCTAATGCTTTACCACCCATCCAAGCACCAAAAGTTAACAAAGCAAAACCACTAGCGATTAACAAAACAGCTGTTGTTAACTCTTTAGATCGGGCTACCTCACCGTCACGTCGCGATTCCTCTTTCTTTTTCGACGTGGGTTCTTCTGATTTTTCTTGTCCGTCTTGGTTTTCAGCCATTACTGTAGCTCCAACCAAACTTTAAGAAGATCAAACACTTGCCTAACCATTTGATCGTAATGAAAAAGGTACTCAACACTCCACATCCATAATTCGAGTAACCCCAATAGCATCATAATGGGAAAACCAATAACAAAAATATTCAACTGAGGTGCAGCACGGGTTACAACACCCAAAGCAATGTTAACCACTAGTTTAGAAACAATAATTGGCATCGCCATTAACAAAGAGCCCGCAAATAGCCAACCACCTTGCGTAGCAAGCATCCATGAACGTTCACGGGTTAACCCAGCCAAGCCAACGGGAATAATTGTAAAGCTTTCAGCCAAAGTATAAATAATAACTAAATGCCCGCCAGTCGCTAAAAAAACGAAGTTAGTTAAAATAAGTACATATTGACTTAAAACAGTCACGTTAACGCCACTCGATGGATCGGCCATTTGCGCCATACCCATACCGATTTGCATCGCAACTATTTGACCAAAAGTAATAAAAACCTGAAACAACAGCTGGACTAAAAAACCTAAACTAATACCAATTAATATTTGCTGAGCAACCAGCAACCAGGTTTGTGGCGATAGTGCGTCCATGACAGGTACGGGCGGCAAGAGCGGCAAGAGCAGCAATGTAAGAAAAAAAGCTAAACCAATACGTACTTGGGCTGGCACCATGTTGGCGCCAAAAATAGGAGCAACCATGAAAAATGCGCCAATACGAAAAAAAGGCCACAGAAAACTTCCAATCCAAGCCGTTAATTCAGCATCGGTTAAGGCAGTCATCTAAGCACCTTAACCGATCATATAAGGTATATTGTCTGCAAGGCGCTGGAAGAACTCCATCAACATACGCAGCAGCGTAGGCCCTGCAACAATGAGTGCTATCAAAGTAGCCAAAAGCCGTGGCAAAAAACTAAGTGTTTGCTCGTTAATTTGTGTAGCTGCTTGAAAAACAGCAACCATTAGCCCTACTAATAATCCTGGCACTACCCCAATCACTACAATAATAATGACTAATAAAAGAGCTTCTCGCAGTAAATCTACAGCAACTTCAGGTGTCATTTTAAGCCTCCAGTTACTGGCGATATTAATGTAAGACTAGTAACCATAACTAGCAGCAAGTGTACCCATAACTAAAGTCCAACCATCAACCAACACAAATAACATTATCTTAAATGGTAAAGAGATAATAACCGGCGACAGCATCATCATACCCATTGCCATCAAAATACTAGCTACCACCATATCAAGTATTAAAAAAGGTATAAACAACATAAAACCAATTTGAAAAGCCGTCTTTAATTCACTGGTTACAAAAGCAGGTACCAGCACAACAAAAGGTACCGCTTCAGGCGATTCAATAATATTATAACCACCAATACGCGCAAACATATCTAAGTCAACTTCACGGGTTTGCGATAACATAAACTCTTGTAAGGGTGCTCTTGCTAAGTTAACAGCTTCTAAAGGACCAATTTCTTCAGCAATATAAGGCTGTAAAGCTTCAGCATTAACGCGTTCCCAAACAGGTGTCATAATAAAGAAAGTTAAAAAAAGTGACAAACCTAAAACAATTTGGTTAGAGGGTGTTTGCTGCAAACCCATAGCCTGACGCAAAATTGCTAAAACAACAATGATTCGAGTAAAGCTAGTCATCATAATCAACATGGACGGCAAAAGCGTCAAGGCTGTCATAATAGCTAGAATTTGAATAGTAACCGAATAAGTCTGGCTACCATCATCATTTTGGATCATGCGTAAAGCTTCAATGCCTGGAATATCAGCAAAAGCATTAACTGGCAATAACAACAGCACTACCAATGGCAGCAATCGACCCAGCCGACTAATCTGCTTTATCAACCTTTTTCTCCTCAGTTTTATTCGCTGTTAGCTGATTTTTAGCAGACCAATGCTGCATAAACTGAGCAAAAGCAGGCTTTGATGTTGTTGCTTTCAAATCAATGGGTGTTTTTAATTCATGTAAGCAAGTAATTTGCTGATTAGTAACACCCAGCAACAACTGCTCCTCACCTACTTGTATTAATAAGAGCTTTTCACGATTACCTAAAGACAAAACAGCCAAAGTACGTATCGCTTCCTTACCACCCAAGCTACCCGGCACTAAGCGCATTCGCCTTGCCAGCCAAGCCAAAGCAAACATTAACGATAAGACTGCTATTAAGCCAATAAAAACCTGAATAGCTAATTCGCTAGTGGTAGAAATACCTGGCTCTACAGCAGCCCACAAAGGCTGGCTTACCAACGACAAAAACAGCAGGCAATAAACCATTGCCTGCCGCCTAAGAAGTGCGTGCACTTTATTCTGCATAATCAGCTTAACGCAAACGCTTGATACGCTCCGATGGACTGACAACATCAGTCAAACGGATACCAAACTTTTCGTTAACCATCACAACTTCGCCATGTGCAATTAAAGTGCCATTAACTTTAACGTCTAACGGCTCACCCGCTAGTCTATCTAACTCGATAACTGAACCTTGGTTAAGTTGTAGTAAGTTACGAATAGCAATTTCAGTACTGCCAACTTCCATAGCAATATTAACGGGAATATCCATAATGACTTCAAGATTAGGATTATCGCCATCAAAACCAACAGAGTCATCTTCTAAATATTCTAAAGGCGCAGACTGAATATCGTCTTCTGTGAGTGAATTTTCATCATCAGCAGCAGCTTGCTCATCTAAAGCAGCGCCCCAGTCATCATCACCACCTGACTCGGTATCGCCCTGTTCAGTCATAGCTGCAGCCCAATCATCATCACCCGCTGATTCGTCTAGTGCTGCTGCCCAGTCGTCGTTATTTTCATCACTCATAACTTATTCCTAAC
>CAYJCB010000012.1:0-30820 GCA_964368615.1 uncultured Halomonadaceae bacterium
CATGCTAAATGCGCTCCCGACCGTTGTTGCTGCTAATGATAGAAATAGTTGGCAGCATATCAATGCAATCCACGGGGCAGGGTTCGACGCATAAATCGCAGCCAGTGCATTCGTCAATAATGACCGTGTGCATTAGCTTTGCCGCGCCCAAAATCGCATCGACTGGGCAGGCTTGAATGCATTTAGTGCAGCCGATGCACTCGTCTTCTCTTATATAGGCAACGCGTTTAACGCTGCTGCTGGTGTCTTCGGCATCTAATGGCAGCGGTTCACGGCCTAACAAATCCGCTAAGGCTTGAATGGTGCTTTCGCCCCCCGGTGGGCAGCGGTTAATCGCTTCGCCAGCGGCTATGGCAGCAGCATAGGGTTTGCAGCCGGGGTGTCCGCATTGCCCACATTGAGTTTGGGGTAGCAACGCATCAATCGTTTCAACCAGTGGATCGCCTTCAACATGAAAGCGCACTTGGGCATAACCCAACAGCAGGCCAATTAAAACGGCTAGCAGGCTGAGTGCAAAAATAGCGGTAATGATTAAACTCATTTAAAAATTAACCATGCCAGTAAAGCCCATAAATGCCAGCGACATAAGCCCAGCGGTTATCATGGCAACGGCTGCGCCTTGAAAGGGTTTAGGAATATCGGCAAAAGCGAGGCGTTCACGCAATGCAGCAAAACATACCAGCACCAGCGCAAAGCCTAACCCCGCACCCAAGCCGTAAAGAATGGCTTCCACAAACGTTTGTTCGCGGTTAATCGACAAAAGCGCCACACCCAAGACAGCACAGTTGGTGGTAATCAGCGGTAAAAAAATGCCCAGCACTTGGTACAGCAGCGGCGAGGTTTTATGCACCAGCATTTCAGTAAACTGCACTACGGCTGCAATCATGATAATAAAGCTGATGGTGCGCAGGTAGTCTAGTTCTAATGGCACTAATAACCCGTGATACACCAAGTGGCTAAGCCCAGACGAAAGCGTTAGTACAAAGGTGGTAGCCAGCGACATGCCCAGTGCAGAATCCAACTTGTTGGAAACACCCATAAAAGGACATAGCCCAAGAAATTGCACTAGCACAAAGTTGTTTACCAGTATTGTACTGATTAAAAGTAGAAGGTATTCAGTCATTTATCCTGCTCAGGGTGCTAAAACTAGTGATCATCAGGTAATCTTGCAGCGGTTAAGACGCATTTTCAATGCATAGCCTACAAAAAGAAGGCATAATTCGAGCATTAGGCTAAAAATGTTAAGATTTTAAGAGTTTTATGGGCTAAGTAACCCCTTTAATTTGAGGCTAGTAGAATAATGTTGTTAAGAAAGTTGAAAATAAATCACCGTATTTGGATTGTTAATCTTTTAGCTGTCATAGGTATGATTGCTGTTTTGGCCTTGGCACTGAATCGTCAGTACAACGATTTAGAAAATGAGAAGCTGCAACAAGTTTCCAATATGATTGATACTGCTGAGAGTATTATTGGTGGTTATCAAAAGCTGGTGCATGATGGAAAGTTAAGCGAAGCAGTGGCTCAACAAGAAGCTTTGAAGCGTATTTCAGACATTCTTTACGGGCCTGATAAAGACTATATTTTTGTGTTTAACCGTGATGGTGTAATACTTGCCCACCCCAGTGATGAATTGCGTGGTAAGAACTTGATGGGCCTTGAAGATGCGCACGGTGTGCAACTGGTGCGTGAAATGGTACAAGGTTCGCTGCGTAATGGTTCTGTTGTTGTGCCTTACCATTGGGCGCGTGATGGCAGCAATGAGCAAGTGCCTAAAATTTCTTATGCGCGTTTAAATACCCAGTGGCAACTGGTGTTGGCAACAGGTATTTATGTTGATGACCTAAATGCTATGTTTATGCGAAGCTTAATCGCTTTAGGTGGCACAGCATTTGTTATTTTAGCGGTGATGTTAATTGTGGGTGTGATGATTGGGCAGTCGATTATTCGTCCGATTAACCAAACAGCTAATGCTATGCGTGAAATTAGTACGGGCGATGGCGATTTAACTGTACGTTTAGATGCGCAGGGTAACGACGAAATTAGTGCATTAACTTCCCACTTTAACGTTTTTGTAACCAAGATTGAAGATTTGGTGAGTGATATTAAATTGTCGGTGGGTGCGATTAATATTGCTGCACAAGAAATTGCGGCGGGTAACTCAGATTTATCGCAACGAACAGAAGAGCAGGCTTCTAGTCTTGAAGAAACGGCTTCTAGTCTTGAAGAGTTAACTTCTACGGTACGTCAAAACGCCGATAATGCGCGTCAAGCCAATCAGTTATCACAAGAAGCCAGCCAAGTGGCTGCTATGGGTGGTGAGCGTGCTCAGCAAGTAGTTACAACCATGGGTGAAATTAGTGCCAGTTCTAATAAAATTGCTGAAATCACGAATTTAATTGATAGCATTGCTTTTCAAACCAATATTTTAGCGTTAAACGCTGCGGTAGAAGCCGCCCGTGCCGGTGAACAAGGCCGTGGTTTTGCGGTGGTTGCTGGCGAAGTGCGTACTTTAGCGCAGCGTTCAGCCGCAGCAGCGCGTGAAATTAACGAGCTAATTACTGAATCCGTAGAAACAGTCAGCTTGGGCAGTAAGCTTGTTCACCAAACGGGTGAAACGATTGGGCAAATTGTTTCTTCTGTTAGACGTGTTACTGACTTAATGGGTGAAATTTCAGCCGCTTCCGATGAGCAAAGCCAAGGCATCGAGCAGGTTAACCAAGCGGTTATTCAGATGGACGATGTGACTCAGCAAAACGCTGCCCTAGTTGAAGAAGCAGCCGCAGCAGCAGAGTCGTTAGAAGAGCAGTCCGAAGCATTAAGTGATGCCGTAGCATTATTTAAGGTGAGTGGACAGGCACAACAGAAGCAGCCTAAAGCGGTTACACGTTCAGCGGTTACGCAGACTAATAACTTGCGTAAAACGGCTGTTAATCGTGGGCCAGTTAAGAAAGCGGCTAGTAGTAAGCCTGTAGCAGCACGCCGTTTAACACCACCACCCGCTAAGCGTGCTAGTGATGATGAATGGGAAGAGTTTTAATTTCGTTATAAATAAGTTTGGAGATTAAGGTTTTATGGCTAAAACAATTCTGGCTGTTGATGATTCTGCTTCTATTCGCCAAATGGTGTCTTTCACTTTGAAAGGGGCTGGTTATACGATAGTGGAAGCTAATGATGGTGTTCAAGGTTTACAAAAAGCTAAGGCGGGTCGTTTTGATTTGGTGTTAACTGACCAAAATATGCCTAATATGGACGGCTTAACATTAATTAAAAGTTTGCGTGCTTTACCTGCTTATGCGCGTACCCCGATTTTAGTGCTAACTACTGAAGCGGGCGATGCTATGAAGCAGCAAGGTCGTGCTGCGGGTGCGACGGGTTGGTTGGTTAAGCCTTTTGATCCTCAAAAACTGATTGATGTTGTTAAAAAAGTTATCGGTTAATTTACTGCTTGTCAGTTTAAAGAAGGGGTCCGTTTTATGAGTGTTGATCTCAGCCAGTTTCACCAAGTATTTATTGATGAAGCTTATGAGCACCTGTCGACAATGGAAAGCCTGTTGTTGGCAGTGGACTTGGCTAACCCTAGTTTAGATGATTTAAATGCCATTTTTCGGGCCGCTCATTCCATTAAAGGTGGTGCCGGTACGTTTGGCTTTACTGATATTGCCCAGTTAACCCATGCGCTAGAAACTTTGTTAGACCTGTTGCGTAAAGAAGAATTGCAGCTGATTGATGCGATGATTGATGCTTTTTTACGCTGCTGTGACGTGCTAAGTAACATGTTAGATGTGCATCAGCATGGCGGCGAAGTTGACCCAGTGTTGATTGATAACTTACGTGCCGAGCTGTTGCACCTAGCAGAAGATGAATCAAGTGAGCCTAGTAAATTATCTAGTGCTGCGTTGGGCCCTAGTTGGCTAATTAACCTGCACCCTGCTGAAGATGTGTTTGCAAAAGGTGCTTCTTGGGAAGCCGTTAATAGTGACTTAAGTTCGCTAGGTGCATTAGAAGTATTGCAGCAAGCCGATGCTGGGCAAGCTTCTTGGCGTTTAGTTAGTGACGTTGAGTTGCCAGAGCTGCAAGAGATTTTTGCTTATGTATGTGCTGCTGATGAAGTAACTTTTACAGCTGAAAATGCGCTTGAAAGCGATGAAGGCTTTGGTTTTTTTGTTGATGAATCTGAGTTAGCAGCCGGTAGGGACGAGATTGAAGGTTTTGGCTTTTTTATTGATGAGTCAGAACTGCCCGCAGAATTAGACAAGGTTCAAGCAGAGCAAGAAAGCGAGCAAGGTTTTGGGTTCTTTATTGATGAACACGACTTGCCGATTATGCCTGAAGCAGAAGAAACTGGCACTAAAGGTGTGAATACTGCTGCTGCGCCAGTTAAAACGGCACCCGTTGCTAAGCCTGTACGCCCTGCATCGGCTGCTGAAGCTTCGATTCGGGTTGGAGTTGAAAAGGTTGACCAGTTAATTAACTTGGTGGGCGAGCTGGTGATTACCCGTTCTATGCTGGCGCAGTCTTTGTCTGCACTAGACCCAATGGAACACGAAGAGATTTATTCGGGTTTAAGCAGCCTAGAGCGTAACTCGCGTGACTTGCAAGAAGCGGTTATGTCGATTCGCATGATGCCGATTAACTTTGTATTCGGGCGTTTTCCACGTGTTGTGCGTGACTTGTCTGCGGCGATGAATAAAAAAGTAGTATTAAAGCTATTAGGTGAAGAAACTGAGTTAGATAAAGGTTTGATTGAAAAATTAGCTGACCCTTTAACGCATTTGGTTAGAAATTCGATTGACCACGGCATTGAAACACCTGAAGAGCGTTTAGCCGCTGGAAAACCAGAGCAGGGCACTATTACGCTAAGTGCTGGGCATCAGGGTGGTAGTATTTTGGTCGAAGTGGTTGACGACGGCGCAGGTTTAAACCGTGAAAAGTTAATTGCCAGCGCCCAGAAAAAAGGCGTACCGCTGAGTGAAAACCCAACGGATAAAGAAGTTTGGCAATTAATTTTTGCAGCAGGTTTTTCTACCGCTGCCAAGGTAACAGACGTTTCAGGCCGTGGTGTTGGCATGGACGTAGTAATGCGTAATATCACCGAAATGAAAGGCCAAATTGAAGTGGATTCTGAGGTGGGTAAGGGTACGCGGATTAGTTTGCGCCTACCATTAACGCTGGCCATTTTAGATGGTATGTCGTTGCGGGTGGGTGAAGAAGTGTTTATTTTACCGCTAACTCGGATTATTGAATCGATGCAGCCCGACCCAGAGCAGTTAAAAACCTTGTCGGGTAAAGGTCGTGTAGTCCATATTCGCGGTGAATATTTACCCTTGCTGTTTATGTATAAGATTTTTAACCTTGAACCACGCTTTAAAAAACCAGAAGAAGGCATTTTAGTGGTGGTTGAAAGTGCTGAAGGTAAGTTGGCTTTGTTTGTTGATGAGCTGATTTCTCAGAACCAAGTGGTTATTAAAAGTTTAGAAACCCATTATCGCCGTGTGGAAGGTGTGTCGGGCGCAACCATTATGGGTGATGGCCGTGTTGCGTTGATTATTGATATAGAACAGCTAGCAAGAATGACTCAAGCCTAATGCAGTCAACAGTTGATCGGGAGAAAAAAATTATGAGTGAATTAGCAGCAGACAATGCTCAGGTTCTAACCGGCCACCAAGAGTTCTTAACCTTTACTTTAGGTGAAGAAGAGTACGCCATTGATATTTTGAAAGTACAGGAAATTCGTGGTTACGATGGTGTAACACGCATCGCTAATACCCCCGATTACATTAAAGGGGTGATTAATATGCGCGGTGTAATTGTGCCAGTGGTTGATATGCGCTTAAAACTGCACGTGGGCGAAGCTGTTTATGACCAGTTTACCGTGATGATTATCTTAAATTTAGGTGAGCGTGTGGTCGGTATGGTGGTTGATGGTGTTTCTGATGTTGTGGCATTAAGTGAAGAACAAATACGCCCTGCGCCTGAATTTGGTGCCGCTATGGATACACAGTACATTCATGGTTTAGCCAGTATTGAAGAGCGTATGGCGATTGTGGTTGATATAGAAAAGCTGATGTCGAGCAGTGAAATGGGGTTGATGGATAGCATTACTGAAGCTGTTTAATACGAGGCGATATTGATGCTCAACCGGTTAACTGTAAAAGCTAAGCTGTATTTAGTGATTGGTTTTATGGCCTTATTGCTACTTACGATAGGTGTGATGGGGCTAAAGGGTATGCGGGATTCTAACACTGCTTTAGGCAGTGTTTATCAAGACCGTTTAAAGCCAACGCAGCAGCTTGCTGAAATTCAGTATTTAATGCAGCAGAATATTATTCAGCTAGACCTAGGTGGAATGCATGACCCTCGTTTACCCGAGCATGTGTTGCATGATCACCCCATTCAGCTGCATACCAATGTGGTGCGTGAAAACATTAAGCGTATATCCCAAGTATGGGATGAGTATATGCGCAGTGAATTGACAAAAAATGAAGCTAGGCTTGCTGCTGAATATACAGAAATAAGAATGGAATTTGTGCAGCAGGGTTTACAAAAAGTGATTAGCTTCTTTGAAGCAGGTGACTACCAAACTGGTAATATGCACTTAATTCAGGTTACTAATCCGCTATTTAACCGTAGCGTTATTTTGGCTGAACAATTGTTAGATTTACAAAATGAAGTAGCGGCGCAGCAGTTTGAGCAGCAGCAGGCTGTGTATGTTATGACGCGCTTGTGGGCTGTTGGTATGACTTTAGTAGGCGTTGCTCTAGCAGTATTAATGGGTTGGTTATTAATTCGTGTGATTGTTAATCCACTAAATCGTGCTGTGGGCTATTTTACTGAAATTGCTAAGGGTAATTTAAATAATCATATAGTGATTGATCATCAAGATGAAATTGGTGCAGTGCTAAAGGCCTTGCAGGTTATGCAGGATAGGCTGCGTAGCTTGGTCACAGAAATAAAAACATCGGTTGAATCAATTAGTACGGCTTCACAAGAAATTGCCACAGGTAATATTGATTTATCGCAACGTACTGAAGAGCAAGCTTCTAGCCTTGAAGAAACAGCAGCAAGTTTAGAAGAGCTAACGTCTACGGTTAGGCAAAATGCTGAAAGTGCGCGTCAAGCTGACCAGTTAGCACAAGGTGCTAGCAATACAGCCTCTGAAGGTGGTGAAAAGGCGCGTCAGATGGTGGTGACTATGGACGCCATTAGTGCAAGCTCTAATGAAATTGCTAGTATTATTAAGCTAATTAATGACATTGCTTTTCAAACCAATATTCTGGCGTTAAACGCAGCCGTTGAAGCAGCACGCGCAGGCGAGCAAGGGCGTGGTTTTGCTGTTGTTGCTGAAGAAGTGCGTTCTTTAGCGCAGCGTTCAGCTGCTGCTGCAAAAGAGATAGGCAGTTTAATTGCCAGCTCTGTTGCAACGGTTAAGCAAGGCTCTGTTTTGGTGCATGAAACAGGCGTAACAATTACTGAAATTGTTAGTTCTGTGCAGCGGGTTACTCAAATTATTGCAGAGATTTCTACTGCTTCTAATGAGCAAAGCCAAGGTATTGAGCAGGTGAATCAAGCAGTGATTCAAATGGATAGTGTTACTCAGCAAAATGCTGCTTTGGTTGAAGAAGCTGCTGCTGCCGCTGCTTCTTTGCAAGAGCAAGCAGAAAGCCTAAGCAATGCAGTGGCTATTTTTAGTGTTGAGGCGGGTGCTAATCAAATGTTGAAGGTTACTAAAAATGATAGGTCGGAGGGATTTTAGTCTGTGAGTGACAAAGACCGCGAATTTGAATTTACGGATAGAGACTTTCAGAGGATTCGTGATCTGGCTCAGGCCCGTGCAGGAATTTTCTTAAGCCCTAAGAAGCGCGATATGGTGTATAGCCGTATTGCACGACGTTTACGGATTTTGGGCTTATCAACTTTTGAGCAGTACTTAGAGCATTTAGAAAGTCATGAAGATGAAGCGCAAGATTTTATTAATGCGTTAACAACTAATTTAACCTCTTTTTTTCGTGAGGCACACCATTTTGAGTTGTTGTCTGAGCAAATGCTGCGTTTAGTTGATAAGCGCCGTGGGCCAATTAAAATTTGGTCAAGTGCTTGTTCAACAGGTGAAGAGGCTTATTCTTTAGCGATTACAGCGATTGAAACCTTTGGTAGTTGGAATCCGCCCGTGCGTATTTTAGCCACTGATGTCGACACTAACGTGTTAAGCCAAGCTAAACGCGGTATATATGCTTCTGACCGTGTTAGTAAATTAGATAGCGAACGGGTTAAGAATTTTTTTGTAAAGGGTAAAGATAGCCACGTGGGCATGGTAAAGGTGCGCTCACAGTTAAAGGATTTAATTCATTTTAATTCGCTGAATCTTTTAGCGCCTAGTTGGCCAGTTAAAGGGCCTTTTGATGCGATTTTTTGCCGTAACGTGATGATTTACTTCGACAAACCAACCCAGTACAAGGTTTTGTCACGTTTTCATCCAATGTTATTAGATGAAGGGTTGCTTTATGCAGGGCATTCAGAAAGTTTTCAACATGCGGCTGATTTATTTCGCTTAAAAGGCAAAACAGTTTTTAGCCCCGTTACTAAAAAAAATACGGATTAAAAAGAATATGGATAAGGTTTAACTTGTGCAAAGCGGCGAACAGCTTTCTAAAGTTTACTACGATTCTTACTTTGAAATAGATGCGGTAAAAATTTTGCCTGGCGAGTTTTATGTTACCCAACAAGATTTGTTACTAGTCACTGTTTTAGGTAGTTGTGTTGCTGCTTGTATTCGAGATAAGTCTTTAGGCTTAGGTGGTATAACTCATTTTATGCTGCCGTTTGAGCAAAATAACACTGAGCTAATAGATAGCTCTATTCGTTATGGTAGCCATGCTTTAGAAATGTTAATTAACGAACTGCTTAAGCTAGGTGCTAGCCGTGAAAATTTAGAGGCGAAGGTTTTTGGCGGCGGTGATGTGCTGTCTGCAGAAGGTAGTCAGGTTATTGGTGAGCGTAACGCAAGTTTTTTGTTAAACTACCTTGAAGCTGAAAAGGTAGATGTTGTTAGCCAAAGCTTATTAGGGCCTTACCCCCAAAAGGTGTATTTTTTCCCTTCTTCAGGTCGTGTGCTAGTAAAAAAGCTTAAAAGGCTTAATAATAATACTATATTTGATCGTGAAGCCTTGTATTTTGAAAAGCTTTTAAATATTCAAGTTGCTGGCAACATAGAGTTGTTTGGTTAATTTATGACTAAAAAAATCTCGGTATTGGTGGTTGATGATTCGGCGCTTATTCGTAAGCTGTTAACTGAAATTATTAATAGCCAAAGAGACATGCAGGTAGTGGCTGTTGCGCCAGATCCTTTGGTGGCGCGTGAGCTTATTAAGCAGCATAACCCTGACGTATTAACGCTAGACGTAGAAATGCCGCGTATGGACGGTTTAGACTTTTTGGAACGCCTAATGCGTCTAAGACCTATGCCAGTGTTGATGGTATCTTCGCTGACTGAAAAAGGTTCTGAAGTTACTTTACGTGCGTTAGAGTTAGGTGCAGTTGATTATATTGCTAAGCCTAAAGTTGATATTGCTAGTGGTTTGCAAGGTTATTCTGAACTTATTGCTGAAAAAATCCGTGCCTGTGCACAAGCAAAAGTGCACTCACGGGGTCGTCAGCAAGATGTAAGTGCCGCAGGTTTACGTGCTAAATCCGTTGCTGCAACGCGCAAAAAGGTAGGTTACAGTTCAACAGAAAAAATTATTTTTGTGGGTGCTTCAACGGGTGGTACAGAAGCAATTAAAGATTTTTTAATTGATCTACCGGCTGACATGCCTGCCATTATGATTACCCAGCACATGCCTGAAAATTTTACGCGCACTTTTGCTGAGCGTTTAGATAAGTTATGTGCTTTGCGAGTTAAAGAAGCCGTAGACAATGAGCGAGTGTTGCCAGGTTATGTGTACATTGCACCAGGCAGTCAGCACATGGAAGTTAAGCGCAGTGGTGCTAATTATATGACTCGCTTGCATTCTGGTCCGCCTGTTAACCGGCATCGACCTTCGGTAGACGTGTTGTTTAATTCAGCAGCACAATTAGTTGGTGGTAATGCTGTTGGTGTTATTTTAACTGGTATGGGTAAAGACGGCGCATTAGGCATGTTAGAAATGCAGCGCGCAGGTGCTTATACTTTTGCACAAGATGAAGCCAGTTGTGTGATTTTTGGAATGCCCAAAGAAGCGATTGCCCTAGGTGGTGTGAATGAGGTTTTACCTTTGATGCAGCTACCAGCTAGGGTTATTGAGCGTTTAGGGCAAAGAACTAACCGTGTGTAAGGATATCAGAAGTTAATGAAACGCTATTTTGTATGGATTGCACTGTTATTAACTTTGCTAGTTGGCATCGTTATTAGTAATTTTTTTCCTGCCTGGTTAGCTAGTCTATTAGTTGGTTTTGCTGGGTTTTCTTTGGGTTTAATGGCGACTCGAATCAAAATTAAAAATACACCAGAAATAATTGGTAAGCCTTCTGGTATTTGTGATGAAGGAATTTCAGTTGTTAATTTGCAGCGCGATTATCGCCAAGTGGGCGAAAGTATTGCTGAGGTAGTAAGTGAGTCTATGGAAGATTTAGATTCGCTTAGCAGTATGCAGCGCGATGCATTAAATACTTTGAGTGACGCTTTCTCACGCTTTAAGTTTTCTTTAGATGAACAGCAAAGTTTAGTTGCAAAACTGCTTTATGGTAGTCAGGAAAAAACCAGCTCGGGTTCACATAAAGGCATGAGTAACTTTGCTGAAGAAACATTAAAAACTTTAAATAGCTTTGTAAGTACTTCAGTACAAAACAGTGCTGATTTAATGGAAATGCTAGAAAGGGTTTCAGAAATATCTGAAGGTATGCCTGAATTAATGCGGGTATTAGCTGATATTGATAGTATTGCAGAACAAACCAACTTATTGGCCTTAAATGCTGCTATTGAAGCAGCGCGTGCTGGTGAACATGGCCGTGGTTTTGCGGTAGTGGCTGATGAGGTTAGAAACTTATCTTCACGCTCGGCTGAGTTTAGTCAAACCATTCAAATTAATTTGAATACGATGAATAAGCGTATTCAAAAATTGGTGGGTGATGTCAGTAAAATTGCTTCGCAAGATATGAGCTTTATTTTAACCGCTAAAAAAGATGTAGAAGTAGCAATTAAGTTATTAATGGATAAATCTGATAGTGATCAGCTAGTAACACAGCAGTTAGAAGCTTTATCAAATGAATTAGGTATGGCATTAAATGATGCTATGCGAGCTATGCAGTTTGAAGATATGAGTAGTCAAACTATTCAGCATACGACAGCAGAGCAAAGTTATTTATTGTTATTGGTTGATGCACTAAAAACGGGTGCTGATGATCCACGTGACTTTCATAAAGCTTTACATGAGCGAATGGAAGAGTTTCGTATGGCTCGTATACAACGTAAATCTAATCCTGTTTCAAGTAATTCAATGGACAGTGGTGATATTGATCTTTTTTAATTTAATTGAGTTTCTAGGAGTTTTTACATGTCTAATGTTTCTGTAGTGCGTATTCCAGAGCGTTTTGATTTTTCTTTTCATAAAAAATTTACTGAGAATACTGATTTAGCACTAAAAGACAGTAAAGTTAGTTTGATTAGTTTGGATTTTTCACAAGTTAGCTATTTAGACAGTGCTGCTTTAGGTATGATCGTGTATTTGCATAAAAAAGCAGTATCAGCCAATAAAAAAGTTGATATTGTTAACTCTAATGGCATAGCTGCTGAGATTTTAAATATTGCTAACATTAACAAGCTGATTCAAATTAAATGACTGGTAGATTAAAGCAGCAGATTAACTTGCTGAGTAAACAATTAGAAGAAAGTAATGCTGCTTTACAAGGTTTTTTACAGGCTAACCGTGCTGAAGCAGAAATGGCTTCCCATATTTTTTATAATAACTTGCTTGATGAGTCTTCAGAAGGTTTACGTGGTTTTGATCGTTATTTACTTTCCAAATCAGATTTTTGTGGTGATTTAACGCTGGCTCGTTATTCACCTTCTGGCAGTATATTTGTTTTGCATGTTGATGCTATGGGGCGTGGTTTATCTGCAACAGTAACTTTATTACCAGTAACTGATGTATTCCACACTATGGTTGACAAAGGTTATGCCTTACCAATGATAGTGCGAGAGATGAATCGAAAACTCAATTATAAGTTACCTGCCGATCGCTTTGTAGCTGCTTCCTTGGTTGAAGTAGACTTATTACATGAGCAGATTAGTGTTTGGAATGGTGGTATGCCATCTCTTTATTTGTTAAATGCTCAGGGTGAAGTTGTTAACGAGTTTCATTCTAGCCATATGGCATTAGGTATTTTAGAGAATAATGGGTTTGATGCTGGTGTTGAACGCATTGCTTTGCCTAAAGAAGGTGGTATTTTTGCTTGTAGTGACGGTTTAATAGAGCAAGTTAATTCACAGGGGGAGTATTATGGTAATCAGCGTTTATTATCAGAACTAACCATGGGTTCGCAGCACTTTATGACCAGTCACATAGTTGCATCTTTAAAATCTTTTTCAGGTTTACCTAATTTTGATGATGATGTTTCTATGTATTTTCTGCACTTTAAAGAATTGGTTTTCTTTTTAGATCAACAGCAGTTATCAGCAAAATCTATACGTAGCTTACAAGATATTCACCCTTTTCGTTGGGAATTAACCTTGAAGGGGCGGCAAATAGCTGAGCAAGAAGTGGCTAGCCAATGTAATAACTTATTACAGCAAATGGGTATGTCGCAGCCATTTTGTCAAAGGGTATTTACGGTTGTTAGCGAGCTAAGTACCAATGCTATAGATCACGGTATCTTGGGTTTATCTTCTAACCTTAAAACTTTTGATGATGGCTTTGCTGAGTATTATGTTCAGCGTAATAAATCAGTGTTAAATCTTGCTGAAAAAGATGTACTGCACATTGTTTTAGATTGGCAGCCAAGCGGTGATAAGCCTAGTTTATTGATTGAAATACAGCAAACGGGCGAAGGTTTTGATGCAGATAAAGTGCTGGCTAAATCACCCGAAGATTTGTCAGGAAGAGGCTTGTTATTAGTAAAGCGTTTAGCATCTAGCTTAGTTTTTAGTGATTATGGTCGCTTAGTACAAGTAACTCTTGAGTAGTTTGATGAATAACTTTGAAATAGATTCACATTTTTCGATATCACATTATTATGATCCTAAGTTTGAAACAGCCGCTGTTAAGGTGTTGCCTGGCGAATATTATGCGACTGATGGTGAAGAGATGATTGTTACTGTCCTTGGCTCTTGTGTGTCTGTGTGTTTGCGGGACAGGCATTCAGGCATTGGTGGTTTAAATCATTTTTTATTACCACATGACCGTTCTAATCGCGATACACCTTTAACTGAATCAGCGCGTTACGGTGTTTATGCAATGGAGTTGCTGATTAACCACCTACTAAAGCTGGGTGCAGTGCGTAGTAGGTTTGAGGCCAAGGTGTTTGGTGGTGGAAAGGTTATTAAAGATTTTACTTTTGCTAATGTAGGCGAGCGCAATGTTGAGTTTGTATTAGAGCATTTAAAAAAGGAAGGTATCCCTATTGTTGCGCATGATTTACTGAATACTTACCCACGTAAAGTGCATTTTTTTCCTAGTACAGGTCGTGTTATGTTGAAAAAAATTAATAGCCTACATAATACTACGCTTATTGAGCGCGAAAAAGGTTACTTGCGTAAAATTGAACATAAGCCTATTGCAGGTGAGATAGATCTTTTTTAACCAATACTAACTTGAATTTTATGCCCTTGCTGGGAGACAGTTACTTTATCGGCTAGTGCATGAATATTTGTTAAGTAGCCCTCTTGTATTAATCGGCTAGCGCCTTCTGCGTTGTCAATTATCTCAATACTTAAGCAGGGTTTTTCTGAATTTGACAAAATATCACCGTCACTTTTTACATTGCCTTTAAATTTAAGTTGTAAAAAGTAGTCATTATTTAAATTATTGAGTGCTATGCCTTTTTGATGGTTGTGATCCCAATCAGTAGCAACAGAAGTCAGTTTTAGTAAATTGGTGTCTATGACTATTTGGACTAATTCATGGATAACACTAAAGGCCCAGCGTTTTATTGGCATACTTAACCCTTGGGTTTGCATAAATTCATTACAAAGTGCTGGCAAAGACTGTTGTGCTATTTGTTGCCCATAAATTTTTATTTGCCATTCAAAAGGCGTGTGTAAGTTGTTGCAAAGAGGGGTCGCGCTAGTTGTTTTCTTTTCAGTTTCTATATTAGAAAATTCAATTTGGCACAGTGAAATATCATCATCTGGCTGCTCTAGCTGCGCATAGTCAAGCACTGCTTGAATAATACTATTAACTGGAGCATCGTTTATTTTTTGTTGTAAGTTATTTACAAGTTTTTCATGACCAAACGCCTGATTTTTGGTGTTTTCTTGTTCCGTTAAACCATCGCTATAAACTATTAAGTGCCCATTTTCAGGAAGGTTTATACGCTGTGGATTACCGTCAAACATGGCTTCATCTAAAATGCCTAATGCCATGTGCTTAGATTTGAACGATGCCACTAGTTCGCCTTGTGAGTTTAACTGGAGTACAGGTGGCATGGCACCATTCCAGATACTAACTTCATTGTGCGCTGGGTCTATTTCTACTAGGACAGCGGCTACAAAGCGGTCATCGGGCAAATCTCTTAAAAGGTGTTTATTCATTTCATTTAGAATAAAGGGTAGTTGGTAGCCTTTTTGTACCATCGCATTAAAGACAGAAATCACTGGCATAATGGTAATGGTGGCACTTAGTCCATGCCCTGTAGCATCAGCAACTAGAATAAAGGTACTGCCTGAAGGTGAACGTTTAACTTGAATAATGTCGCCACTAAAACGGCTTGAAGAACAAATTTTATAGTTTATTCCAGCAAGGTCATCGGTGTTTTTAACTAATAAATGGCCATACAGCACTTCAGCGGCCATCGCATTTTCTTGCTCAGAAAGGTGAATTGCGGTTTCTAGCTGTTGTGTATAGCCACTAATCGCCCTTGATGAACCTAGTAAGTTTAGTAGTACTACTAAAATGCTGTTAATTCTTAAGCGTAAAGCTACATCTTGCATGGTGGGTGATTGAACGAAAACACCCTGTACAGCCCCGATTTGTGTTTCTTTTTCTAAATGACTAACCAGTAGTGCTGGTTGTATTTGGAAGTTTTGATTGCACTCTTGGGTAAGGTATAGGTGGCTAATACTTAAACTATGACCTGTTTTTTGAGTTAATAGTTGTTCCATTTGTAATTCTGTTAAGGCTGTGGTTTTAGCATACCAATATATTTTTATTTGTTGTTGTTGGTCTTCTATTAAATAAACAGCAATAAAATCAAAAGGCAATGTTTTATAAATATCAGTAAAAACACTTTGAATATATTGATCCCAATCATATAGTTTTGTATTTTTAATAACTAGCTTACTGAGTAGTTTGGCTTTAATTTCTAGTAAACTCTTGTCATTTAAAACACGCCCTAGTTGACGGGCTAAGTCGCTTATGTTTTCAAAGGCTTGATTTAGTTCACTAAAAACAAAGTTAGCTTTACTAGGTGTGAAGTTTTCTAATTCTTGCCCAGTTTGAATTTTATTGATTTGCTGACTAAATTCTTCAATTGATAAGTTTATTTTACGTATAGCAAAGTGTGAGAAGATAAAGGCAATGAATAAAAAAATAAAAGAATAAAGAATAAAAGTGCCAATGTAGGTTAGGTGAACTTCTTTGGTGATACTAGGAATATCAATTTTAGAGTGGTTTTCAGGCGACTGTGCCATCAGCTGCTCGGTAATATAGCTAGCCTGTTCAGCCATGAGGTTTTCATAAAGCAGTGAAGAAATACCTGAGACACCAATAAAAACAATTGAAGTACTAAAAAATACAGCTAAAAAAATGAACCAACGTAAAGTATGTATCTTTTCTAGGATAAGCTTGATCAACGTTAGCTCCGATAAAACAGGCAGGATAAAATAATTTACCGATTATCCTTTGCTGGAGCTAACTTGTCCAATGGTCTAGAAATGAATAGCTGAGACAGTTTGTCACAAGGAAAAATGGCAGCTTTAAAACTGCCATATATATGTTAGTAAAATTAAACTGGAAATAAAACGCTGAGTTTAGTGGCTAGCATCATGTCGCCTTCAGCCTTAAGCTTGCCCGCCATAAAGGCTTGCATACCGTCTTCTTCGCCAGTGAGTACATCTTTTAATGTCGCTTTATTCATAATGAGAGTAACAGAAGGGTCATCGTGGTCGCCTTCAGCGATTTCACATTGGTTGTTTTTGATGACCACATAATAATTGCTGCCATCTTCAACGTTGAACTGAAAGATTTCGTCCATACCTGCAGCGGCAGTAGCGTTAAATTTATCCTTCAGTCCTGCAATAATTGCGTTAATATCAGCCATGGTGTTGTCCTCTTTGTAAGCTGGTTAGTTGTTGCAGCTTATTTCAAACGTACGTTTAATTCAAGCTTTAAAAATGGAGAAATGCTCAGTGTGGGAAATTTTTGCTGAATATGCAGTTTTTTTATTGAAGATTGCTACACTTTTAGTCGCCGTAGCGGCTTTGGTAGTGCTAATAATTTCATTAAAACGAAGTCAAGAAAGCGAGGAGCAGTTGCAGGTAATAGAGTTAAATAAACGCCAACAAGAATTAGAAGATACTTTGCAAGAAGAATGGCTAGAAGAGAAGGCTGTTAAGCAGCTATACAAAGAAAGGGATAAGAAAGCTAAAGTTCAGGAAGAAAGCCGTGCAGCTAAGCCAAGGGTTTTTGTTCTAGATTTTAAGGGCGATTTAGACGCTAGCCAAGCCCCTGTTTTAGGCCGTGAAGTTAGTTTGCTGCTAGGTGTTTTGCGCCCAGAAGACGAAGTAGTGGTGCGTTTAGAAAGTGCTGGCGGCTATGTACATAGTTATGGCCATGCTACGGCACAGTTGCAGCGTTTAAGAGACAAAAACGTTAGCTTAACCGTGTGTGTTGACCGAGTGGCTGCTTCGGGTGGCTATATGATGGCTTGTACTGCTAGTAAATTGTTGGTTGCACCTTTTGCAGTGCTTGGTTCTATTGGCGTTGTTGCAGAAGTACCGAATGTGAACCGCTTTTTAAAGAAGCATGACGTGGATTATGAGGTGTTAACGGCGGGTGATTATAAGCGTACTTTAACGGTATTTGGTGAAAACACCCCTGAAGGTAAACAAAAGTTTATTGATGACCTAGAACAAACCCATCTGCTGTTTAAGTCTTTTGTGCAGCGGTGTCGCCCACAGTTGGATATTGAAAAAGTAACTAAAGGCGAGGTTTGGTATGGCGAACAGGCATTAAAATTGCTGTTGGTAGATGCTTTGCAAACCAGTGAAGCCTATTTGTTAGAACGCCAACAAACAGCACGGGTGTTTAAAGTAAAGTTAAAAAGACCACTTAATTTTACTGAAAAAATTGCGGGGCAAGCAGTGGGTCTAGTTGAAAGCCGCTTGTTGAGTTGGTTGCCCAAGTTGCAAGCGACTTTTTTGCATCGTTAATTTTTTTTGAGGCAGATTAAATACTGCAATACATATTATGTAGCGTGCGAATAATTTGCTTAGCTTCTTCACCATTCAGTGAATAATAGATGGTTTGCGATTCGCGACGGGTTTTAACCAATTGGTCACGTCGCAGCACTGCTAGGTGCTGCGACAGTGCTGATTGGCTGAGGTCTAAACAGGCGTTCAATTCACTAACCGACAGCTCTCTATCGTCTAGGTAACAGAGAATAAGTAGGCGGTTTTCATTGGCCAACGCTTTTAACAGAATCGTGGCCTGTTTGGCGTTGTTGCGTAGATCTTCGATAAGATCATTTTTGGGTATTTCTTGGATTGATGCAGTAGCCATGGTTTTTTACTCAAGTTTTGCTTAAGTTAATCAATTTTGCTTTATGTTACCTTTTATTTGTCCGCTTGTTGACACCTTGTTGATAAATTTAGCAATTTTATTGTTTAGTAAAAGTTTGTTATATATTAGGTTGCAGTGGTTTACGTAAGTTTTTGCTTAGCCTTGCACCAGTTGTATTGGTTGTATTGGTTGTATTGGTTGCAAAATGTTGTTCTTGCATTAGAGTAGCCAAGCTTTTTATTTTAATCATTTAGGGTTCCCTCGCCCCCTGCTAAAAAAAGGTATTTTTTATGTTGTCTCTTTCTGCTGTACAGTTTCGCCGTGCTTTATTTTGGTTGGCTTTGGCGCACATTGTTATTATTGCTGCCAGTAATTACCTAGTGCAATTTCCTTTTGAGGTCTTGGGTTTACACAACACTTGGGGGGCATTTACCTTCCCATTTATATTTTTAGCCACTGACTTAACGGTTAGAATGTTTGGTAAACAATTGGCACGGCGGATTATTTTTGTGGTGATGTTTCCAGCTTTAATCGTGTCTTATTTAGTCTCGATTATTTTTGCTGATGGGCAGTTTTCAGGTGTTACAGGTTTATTGGAAGTGAATGTTTTTGTAGCGCGTATTGCTTTAGCTAGCTTTATGGCTTATTCCTTAGGTCAATTATTAGATATCAGTATTTTTGACAAGCTGCGTCAGGTTAAGGCTTGGTGGGTAGCTCCGGCGGCTTCAACTTTAATTGGTAACGCCTTAGATACGCTGGTGTTTTTTATGATTGCTTTTTATGCCAGCAGCGATGCTTATATGGCGGAACACTGGTTAGAAATTGCTTTTATGGACTATAGCTTCAAGTTGGCCGTAAGCTTGCTGTTTTTTTTACCGGCTTATGGCTTGGTCTTAGCTTGGTTACAGCGGCGCTTACTTAAAGCAAAGCTTAATCTGGCGCAAGCGCATTAACGTGTAAGGGGTTTTTTATGAGTATTTTAGCGCACCAGCGTAACGGTCAAGGCCAGCCACTGGTTGTGGTGCATGGCTTGTTTGGCAGTGCCAGTAACTGGCGCAATGTGGCATTAAAGTTAGAACAAGACTTTGCAGTCTGGAGCGTAGACTTACGCAACCACGGTAATAGTTTTCATCGCCAAGGCATGAGTTATGCGCAACAGGCGGAAGATTTGTTGAGGTGGCTAGATAATATTGGCTTAGATAAAGTGAGTTTGTTAGGGCATTCTATGGGCGGCAAAGTGGTGATGGAGTTTGCGCTGCGTTACCCCAGCCGTGTTGAAAAACTGATTATTGTTGATATTGCGCCCATTAAATACGCGCCTAGCCACCATGAAATTATTGCTAGTTTAATTGAATTAAAAGCCCAAGAACCTTGGCATGATCGCCGTCAAGCTGACCAGCTGTTAAATGAGTTTTTAGGCGCAGAAGCCATACAAACACGTTTATTTTTGCTGACTAACTTGCGTCGCACCGACGATGGCTTGCGTTTGCGGGTGGGTATAAAAGAAATTGCTGAAGATTATGCAGCGATTCTTGATGCGCCTTTTGCAGTGATGGAAGGTAAAACCTTTGCTGGGCCTAGCTTAGCGATTCGTGGCAGCCAATCTGATTATGTGCCCGACAGTGCTTTGCCAGTGCTTAAACAGGCTTTTCCAGCCATAGAAATGGTGGATTTAGACGGCGGCCATTGGTTGCATGCTGAGCAAGCCGAAGCCTTTACAGCAGCGGTGCGTGATTTTTTAAAGCAGGTTAGCTAGAGGAAAGTATTTTGTCACAGGTGTTACCCTTTGATTGGTCTTCGCTCTTGGCGGAACAGCCCTTGTTGCCGGTTTGGGCTAAGGTTGATGTTGCAGCAGCCCCTAAAGTGGCTAGCACTTTGTTAGCTGCCGGTTATAAGGTATTGGAAGTTACTTTAAGGCAAGAACAAAGTTGGCAAGTATTAGAAGATTTGCAAGACTCGCCGCTAACCTTGGTGGCGGGTAGTGTTAGGCATCCCGACCAATTGCTGCGTTTACACGATTTAGGTATACGCTGGGTTGTTTCACCTGGCTGGTGTCCTGTATTAGCTAAAGCTGCGTTAATGCTACGCATGAGTTTGTTGCCTGGTATTAGTACGCCTGGTGAAGCTATGCAAGCGAGTTTAATGGGTTATAAGCAAGTTAAGTTGTTTCCAGCCGCCGCTTTGGGTGGCCCTGCTTATTTACAAGCCATTACTGCACCTTTACCAGAGTTAGCATTTGTTGCAACGGGTGGAATTACACAAGAAACCATGGCGCAATGGTTTGCTGCGCCGCAATTGATTGGGTTGGGTGGCAGTTGGATGTTGCCCGAAGCTTTAATTCAGCAGCAAGATTGGTCAACCATTAAGGCTTTAGCACAAACCTCGTTAGAGACAGCTAAAGCATTACGTCAGCAGACTTTATACCAAGGAGATAGCCATTGATTTTAGATAAAGAGAATGGTGAGTTTAAAGCGCGACGTTTAAGGGCTGTTAAACAAGACTTAAACAGCAGTGCAGCTACTTTGGCGCGTAAAGCCTTAGAAGATATTATTGATTATGCTGATAGCTGTCAGGTTGAAGATAGCTTGGCTTTGTCGGTGGAGCTTAAAGATTTGGCTGAGCAGTTAATTGCTGCGCGGCCTAGCCGTTTGGTGGTTGGTAATTTATTAGGCTATTGGCTTAATAATTTACCAGAACTGCCCGAAGACCTAGTACGCGCCCGTGGCCGTGCTGGCGCTCATGCTGAAGAAGTCATTAGCCTGCTGCAAAAAGCTCAAAGCCAAGTCGTAGCCAAATGCCTTGCAGAAATTAAGCCGAATATGACCATTATGACGCACAGCAGCAGTTCAAACGTGATGGGGTTGTTTCGTGCTTGTTATTTAGCAGATTTGAAAGTGAGTGCGATTATTACTGAATCGCGTCCGGGTATGGAAGGGCGTAATTTAGCGCGTTATTTAAATAAGCTAGGGGTTTCTTGCCAATTTATTACTGAAGCACAAATGGCTAGTTTTGTGGTTCAGGCTGATAAAGTGATTGTGGGTGCTGATACGGTGCTGCGCGATGGTTCGCTGATTTCTAAATCAGGGAATAGACTGTTGGCTTTGGCAGCTAAAGATGCTGGTGTACCTTTTTGGGTATTAGCTGAAGGCTTTAAGCATTCGTTAATTTTACCAGAAGATGCGGTGCTAGAAGAAGCTGATGTTGAAGAATTGCAGCTAGAAGCCATGCCCAATGTGAAAATGCATAATATTTATTTTGAGCTAGTGCCAGCAAGGCTTATTAGTGCTTGGGTTGACGAAGAAAAAGTATCGGTTACTTTTCGCTCACTCGCTGAATCACGTCCTGATATTTTGCCAGCGTTGCCTGAATCGCTTGCAACCTAACCCTAAGCTTTACGGCCAAGGAAGGGCGGGTAGGTAGTTTTCAGGTGGCACAGGGCGACCTGCTTCTCTTAGTTCAAAATAAATGCCTGACTTGTCTATCTGCCTTTGTTTACCGGCTGAGCACACAGGGTGGCGGCCTGAAAGTTTGGCATCTTGCTCTACAAAAAGTGCATGGCAATAAGCATAAACAGATTGCTGCTTGTTATTGTGTTTAACAATAACAACCTTGCCAAATCCTCGCATTTCGCCTGCAAAAATAACCTTGCCAGGTGCTATTGGGAACACTTCTTGACGGTGTTTAGTTTCTAAAGCTAAACCTTGGTGCAAGCCCCAGCGTTGCCAAGAAAAACTTATTTTAATGCTTGGGTTGGCAACTGGCCAAAGGTAGTCATTTTGATTACGTTTAGTAACAGGAATAACCACCCGTTGCCCGATGCGTAGTTTTTCAGGGTGAGTGTCGGGGTTGGCTTGCAGCAGACTGATTAAAGCTAAATGAAAATGCTGCGCTAGGTTACTGAAAGTATCGCCGGCTTGAATGCGATAATAGTAAGGTCCTGCTTGGCGCACATCTTGGTTGCTTTCTGGAATGCGCAACCTATGGTGAGGCGGCGGAATGGTTTGCTGGCTGCGTGGATTAAAACGCCTTAGCGCAGCTTCATTGACCTTGTGCTTCGCTGCTATTTGAGAAAAGCTTTCTTTGCCTGATGGGTAGTAGAAGGCTTGATATTGAAAAGGTTGCGAGGTTTTTATTGGCGACTCTTGATAAATCGCCAGCGGCTGTGCGGTGTTTGTGCTACAGCCCAAGAGTTGCAACGTAAGGCATAGTAGAAATAGCCAGCCATAGCTTGTTTGTCCGTAAATTTTTAGCACACCCAGCACCCTAAAAGCCAATGATATACGACCAGTCTAAACATCATCTAAGACTAATAAAACCCCGTTACGAATAAAATTACTTCTTGGTTTGTGTCTTAAGGGTAAAAATGGCTAAAATACTAGGCTCATTCATTGATTACAGGATTTACCTATGCAAGTTGCAGCCAATAAAGTCGTTGCTATTCATTACACCTTAACGAATGGTGAAGGCGAGGTTCTGGATTCTTCTCAGGGCGGCAACCCACTTTTTTATCTACATGGTCATAACAATATTATTTCAGGCTTAGAAAATAAGTTGGAAGGTTGTCGTGTCGGTGATGATTTTGAAGTGGCTGTTGACCCCGTTGACGGTTATGGCGAGCGCAATGACGACCTGAATCAACAGGTGCCACGCGAAGCTTTTCAAGGTGTTGATGACATTGAAGTGGGTATGCAGTTTCAAACCGATGGCCCTAGTGGCACTATGGTTGTAACGGTAACTGAAGTTGACGATACTAGCGTAACCATTGATGCTAATCACCCGTTAGCCGGTGTTGCGCTTAGCTTTAAAGGCAGCATTGAATCCATTCGTGATGCGCGTGAAGAAGAAATTGAGCATGGTCATGCCCACGAAGGTGATATGGCTCACCACTAAGTTAGTTGAATAGTTAACGAAACCTGCTGTAGCTTTTAACGTTGCAGCAGGTTTTATTTTTTTTAATTGATTAGTGGTTAACGTTTGATCTCTTGGCGTGGATTGTCTAATCTAGGAAGTAGATTAATAATAGCTGAGGTGCAATTATGATTGAATCAAACATTAGCAACGTAGCAGCTTCTGCCATGCGCCAAGATGTGCGCAGCGTACAAGATCAGCGTGAAGCCAATAAAACGGCACTGGCCGATCAAGCATCAAGCGTCCCTATGGCGTCTAGTGGTGTTGAAGCAGCAGATTCACCAAAAGTAGCTGTTGCCAGCCAGCCAGCAGGCATAGTGACGCGTCTAGGCGAAGTAACTGAACAAGTTCCGCTCTACGAATCAAACCGCCCAGCAGGTAGCATTATTCGTCCAGCGATTGAACTGGCACAGGGCGTGCGCCCAACGTCAACTGACACTGACGCAAATAAGCAGGTAGCACGTGAACGCCAAGACATGAACGAATTAGAAGATCGTCCAGTTACGACTTCACGCGGCAATAACCCAAGTGTTAACGATTTAGAAAAGTTAGTTTAACTTTTAAACACAACACTTAAATAAGTTTTGTAAACTAGCCCTGTTCATGATGCAGGGCTTTTTTTTATTTCAAAATGGCTTCGTGCTGTAAAAACTCAGTCACTTCATCGGCTGTACCGCTAAAAATAATTTGGTCCGCTTTTTTCTGGCGCTGATAGCTGTACATAGGGTCGTAATAGCTTTCTAACAGCAAAGTTATCCATTCGCGGTGTAGGCCAAGGCTGGCGCTAATATCGGCTTGGTTAAGTGCGGCTTGCATTAGGCTGTGTAGCTGTTGAAAACGCTCCATACCAAGGCGCTTAGTAATACGGCTTAGGCTGGCTAACAGGTGTTTGGCAAAGTCTTGCTTACCCTGCTGTTCATCGCTAGTTACAATGTATTCCTGCTGTAAATCAATCACATAGTCTTTTAGAACTCGCTCAATGCGCTCTTCTAGGGGCGCATCTAGCCAAACAATCTTGGCTGCTTTCATGGTGTTAACTAAATTAATTGGCAGGGCGCAGCGCCCTATAATATGACCTTCGTCTTCTAAAACCAATTGTCTAGCAGCTGAATGACATTTCTTTAGAAGGTCAAGGCTTAGATTGTTTTCAAAATTAATTTGGCTAGGCTGGGGCTTGGCATGGCGACCAAAGCTAGAACCACGATGATAAGCATGGCCTTCTAAATCTATGCTGTTGCTTAACTGGTGCAAAATCTCTGTTTTGCCACAGCCAGTTTTACCACCCAAAATAATCAAAGGCGTTGTGGCTAGGGTTTGTTCAATGTTTTGCAGCAGGAACTGGCGCAGCGCCTTGTAGCCACCCTTAATGCGCGGGTAATCAACCCCCGCTTCATGCAGCCATTCTTGTACAAGTTGTGAGCGCATTCCACCGCGAAAACAAAACAAGTAACCCTTAGGATTGGCTGTTACATAAGCCAGCCAAGCTTCCATACGGGCTTGTTTAATCTTACCGCTAACCAGTTCGTGCCCAAGTTTAACCGCTGCATCTTGGCCTTTTCTTTTGTAACAAGTACCCACCGCTGCCCTTTCGTCATCATTCATTAATGGCAGGTTGCTAGCGGTTGGAAAGCTACCTTGTAAAAATTCAACGGGGGCGCGAGTGTCTAACAGCGGTAAATCATTGAGCAGAATACTTTTGTAATCGTTGGTTTGTTCAAGCACCCAGCACCTCGACAGCAAATTCTGCTGCTGGGTAAAACTCACCGATAGGCTGTAGGTTTAAACCTTGCCCAGCTGCTATGGCTAAAAATTCTGCTTCAGCAGCAGGCTTAACCGCAACCAGTAAACCGCCGCTGGTTTGTGGGTCGCATAACAACTGCCTTTGCAGCAGTGGTAAGGGTGCAATTCGATGCCCATAGCTGTCAAAGTTACGTCCAGTGCCGCCAGGAATACAGCCTTGTGCTAAGTAATAATCAGTTGAGTCTAAATGAGGAATGGCAGAATAATCTAACTTTGCGGTTAAACCACTGCCATCGGCCATTTCTACTAGGTGACCCAGCAAGCCAAAACCTGTGACATCAGTCATAGCTGTTACACCAGCAATACCAGAAAAATCAGCACCGATATTGTTTAGCCTACACATAAGCTTACAAGCAACGCCAACATCTTCAGCTTTAAGCTTATTTTGCTTTTCAGCGGTGGTTAACAAGCCAATGCCTAGCGGTTTAGTTAGGTAAAGCTTGTCGCCTAATTGCGCTGTGTCGTTGCGCTTCATGCGGTCTTTTTGCACTAGGCCAGTAACGGCTAAACCAAAAATGGGTTCAGGTGCATCAATCGAATGCCCACCAGCGAGGGCGATTTTAGCAGCATCACACACACTGCGAGCGCCACGAATCACTTCGCCAGCCACTTCTGCTGGCAATTTATCAACTGGCCAGCCAAGAATAGCGATTGCCATTAAGGGTGTTGCGCCCATTGCATAGATGTCGCTAATGGCATTGGTCGCAGCAATGCGTCCAAAATCAAACGCATCGTCAACAATCGGCATAAAGAAATCGGTGGTAGAAACCACGCCTTGTTCGGCGTTAAGTTCAAAAACAGCGGCATCATCGCGTGAGCTATTACCCACCCAAAGCCTTGGGTCAGGTAGCTGACTGCCAGCGGCAGTCAGAATAGTGTCGAGCATGTTTGGAGAAATTTTACAGCCACAGCCTGCGCCGTGACTGTACTGAGTTAAGCGGTACTGGGTGAAGCTGGGAGAGGGTTGCATGATTAAACCGGTGCTTGTGTGTTGGAACCTGTGATAAGGAATTCGAGCAGGGCTTTCTGGGCATGTAAACGGTTGCCCGCTTCTTGCCAGACTACCGAGCGGGGATCATCGAGCATATCGACACTGATTTCTTCGCCACGGTGGGCGGGTAGGCAGTGCATAAACAAAGCATCTTTTGCTGCGTAATCCATCAATGCGGGTGAAACTTGATAGGGCGCAAAGTCTTTTTTACGCTTAGCTTGTTCTTCTTCTTGCCCCATAGAAGCCCAAACATCAGTAGCAACTAGCTGTACGCCGTCCACTGCTGCTTTAGGGTCGGCGACTAAGCTAACACGGTCAGCATGGTCTTCTAACAGTTGAGCGTCTGGCTGATAGCCTTCAGGGCCACAAATACGCAGTTGGAAGTCGAACTGACGCGCGGCTTTCATGTAGGAATTACACATGTTGTTGCCGTCGCCTATCCAAGTTACCGTCTTGCCTTGCAAGCTGCCACGGCATTCCACAAAGGTTTGCACGTCGGCTAATAGCTGGCAAGGGTGGAAGTCGTCGGTTAAGGCATTGATAACGGGGACGCTGGAATGGCTGGCTAGCGTTTCAATGTCTTGGTGTGAATAGGTGCGTACCATAATGGCATCAACCATTTCTGATAGCACACGGGCAGTGTCTTCTAAGGGTTCACCACGGCCAAGCTGGCTGTCGCGTGACGATAGAAAAATAGAGCCGCCACCCAGTTGAATCATGCCAGCTTCAAAGGATACCCGCGTACGGGTCGATGATTTTTCAAAAATCATCGCCAATACGCGGTTTTTTAGAGTTTGGTCGATAATGCCTTCTTTGTGCCGGCGTTTAAGTAAAATGGCACGCTGAATAAGGCGTTCCAACTCCTGTGGTGAAAGGTCTGTCAGGGTTAGAAAATGTCTGACGCTCATGTGTTAGCTCCGTGATGCCAGCCAGTTTTTAATTAATTGGCTTAGCTTGCTGATTAACAGCTCAGCTTCTTCGTCGGTAAATGTAAGGGGCGGTAAAAGGCGCACAACCTGACCAGCGGTGACGTTAATCAGTAAGCCATCATCTAGGGCAAGCTGCACCAGTTCGCCACAAGGTTGATCGAGTTCAATACCAATCATTAGTCCACGGCCACGAATTGCTTTAACGCCTTTGGTTGTCGCAAAAGCTTCAGTAAAACTTTTAACCAGATGCTCACCCAGTTCACCAGCACGCTTGGCGAGTTGCTCTTTTTCTAGTGTTTCTAACACTGCAAGAACAACAGCTGAACCTAAAGGTGTGCCACCGTAGGTTGAACCGTGATTGCCTGGTTGGAAAAGGTTAGCAGCTTTACCATGCGCCATAACAGCACCAATCGGAAAGCCGTTACCTAAGCCTTTAGCGGTGGTTAATACGTCTGGCTTCCAGTCATAACGCTGATAAGCATAAAAATAGCCAGTACGCCCGTTACCGGTTTGCACTTCGTCAAGCATCAGCAATAAGTCGTGCTTATCACACAATTCACGCAAGCCATTCATAAACTCATCGGTGGCTGGGGTTAAACCGCCTTCACCTTGAATGGGTTCAACTAGAATTGCCGCTATGTCTTTGCGTCTTTCAAGCAAGTTAGTGATAGCCGCTAGGTCGTTGTAACTGCTGCGTACAAAACCGCTTACCAAAGGCTCGAAGCCTACTTGTACTTTGCGATTACCCGTGGCAGTTAAGGTAGCAAGGGTACGACCATGAAAGGCATTTTCCATCACTAGTATGTGAGGCACTTCAATGCCTTTGTTATGACCATGCAAACGCGCCAGTTTAATTGCGCCTTCGTTGGCTTCAGCACCTGAGTTAGAAAAGAAGATGCTGTCCATGCCCGATAGCTGGCTTAATTTAGTTGCAGCAGCTTCTTGCAGGGGTACTTGGTAAAGATTGGAGGTATGCACTAATCGGCTGGCTTGCTCACTTATTGCTTTAGTAACAGCTGGGTGTGCGTGCCCAAGGCCACAAACTGCAATGCCAGCAAGGGCATCTAAGTAAGTTTTGCCATTAGTATCGGTCAGCCAAGCGCCTTTGCCTTCAACAAAAGCGACAGCTAGGCGACCATAAGTGTGCATCAGGGCGGAGTTGGCCATGGTGCAAATTTCCTCCTAAATAGTGCGGGCGAACCCGAAAAAGAATCAGTCTAAGCACTTGCCTTGTTTCTAGCAAGAAGCACTTAATTTTTTATGATGCTTGTTTATCAGTTGGCTTGAACGGTAAAATTGACTAACTTAGTCGGGTTTAAGCCCTGAGTTTTTTAATTTACAAAGGTAATAAAAAAATGTCTTCCACACTTGATACCATTAAAGAGCAAATTTCTAGCAATTCTGTACTTCTTTACATGAAAGGTACACCGCAGCAGCCACAATGTGGTTTTTCTGCTCAAACTGTACAAGCCTTAATGGCTTGCGGCCAAAAGTTTGCTTTTGTAAATATTTTAGAGCATTCAGATATTCGTGCTGAACTGCCTAAATATGCCAACTGGCCAACTTTTCCACAACTTTGGTTAAATGGTGAATTAGTTGGTGGTTGCGACATTATTGTTGATCTACAACAGCAAGGCGAATTGCAAGCAATGGTAGAAGCAGCCGTTCAAGCACAAGCGCAAGCCTAGTTTAGGTTGTAACAGCGCCTAACTAAATAGTGCCAGATTAAACGCTTTGTTTAGTCTGGCATGGTTCTTAGCGCTAACTCCCAACCGCCTAGCTGGTGCCAAGTGTTTATTACGGTACAAAACAGTTCGGCGGTTTTTTCTGTGTCATAACAAGCCGAATGTGCCTCACGGTTATCAAACTCTATGCCAGCTGCTTTACAAGCCCGCGATAAAACCGTTTGACCAAAGGCTAATGCCCCTAAAGTCGCCGTGTCAAAACTTGAAAAAGGGTGAAAAGGGTTACGCTTAATGTTGCAGCGTTCAACCGCAGCATTTATAAAGCTTAAATCAAAACTAGCATTGTGACCGACTAAAATAGCCCGTGTGCAGTTGTGGGCTTTAACGGCTTTGCGAATGGTTTTAAAAACATCATCTAAAGCTTGATGCTCTGCTACAGCAATGCTGTGGCGAAAAGAATTATCAAGATCAATTTTTGTAAAATCTAAAGCAGCCTGTTCAATATTGGCCCCTTTAAAAGGGATTAAGTGCTTAGTGATGCTATGATCAGGTAGAATTATGCCGTTGTCATCCATGGTTAGGGTGGTGGCAGACACTTCTAAAAGTGCATCGGTAGCAGAGTTAAAACCTGCGGTTTCAACATCGACTACCACGGGCAAATAGCCACGAAAGCGATTGGACATAGGATGTTTAACATTCGACTGACTATTCACGCAATGCTCCTAACCGGCGTGTAAATGAAAATACTTGGGTTGTTGCGGCGTCTAGCTTAACATAGCCTTAGGCTTTTTCGATTGTTTACCTAAAGTTTAGATTACTTAGGTCGACATTTAAGCAATCTAGCTAATAAGGATTTATGTATGAAGCACTTACAACAACTTGCCCTAGTGTGTCTTTCTCTATTGATAGGCAGTGCTGGCGCTTATGCTTCTAGCTGGCAGGCAGGTTATGAAAATGCTTTGTGGCAAACCAGCGACCCATCGCAGCTAAACTGTGAGCTAACCCACTATATTCCTAATTTTGGTGAAGCACGTTTTATTCATCGTGCCGGTGAAACGGTACGTATGGAAATTAAGCCGTTTCGTCATGCGTTGCGCGGTGGTGCAGTTAAATTGGTGGCGCTTGCTCCTCAGTGGATGCCAGGTGCTGATGCGCGTTCTTTAGGCGAATACAACTTTCAAAAAACTGATTTACCTATTCACATTGCTACGCAGCAAACCGAATTGATTTTAGAAAGCCTACGCCAAGGTTTAATGCCTTCTATGGTGCAAGAAGATGCCGATCAGCGCATTGAACACCGCCGTGCTAGCTTAACGCCCATTAATTTTCACCCAGCTTTTGCTAACTTCCAGCTTTGCCAAGCACAGCTTTTGCCGGTTAATTACGATCAAATTCGTGATGTGATGATTAACTTTCATTTGGGTGGAGCGCAGTTAACACAAACTGATCGTGACCAATTGGATTTAATAGTACGTTATGCTTATGCTGATCCTGAAGTTATTCTGGTGATGGTTGATGCTCACTCAGATGCTTTAGGTACGCGCCGCGATAACCGTGAGTTGTCTAGTAAACGCGCTAATGCCGTGACTGAATACTTGGTTGCGCGTGGTATGCCACAAGAAATTATTCAAAGCCAATACCATGGTCAGCGTTACCCTATTGCTGATAACCGCACAGCTGCTGGTCGTAGTAAAAACCGCCGTGTAACCATTAAATTAGAGCGTGAATTAGAAATTAAGCCTATTTTTTAAGTCTTTTTTTTAGTTTCTAATGACTTGTTTTTTCAGTTTCTAGGCACTAGCCGCTGACGCTTAACTTTCCTTGCGCTATAATCCCTCTATAAGTTTTCGGGCTGCTTCGGCAGCCTTTTTGCAGTTTACTGTTCCTGCTTCTAGTTAAAGGCTAGGGTAGATTAAGGAGAAATTATGTCTAATACAAATACACCTGATACCAAAAAGTCTGGTGTGAAAAAGAAGGTTGTTTTAGCTTATTCTGGCGGCCTAGACACTTCCATTATTTTGAAATGGCTGGAAGATACCTACGGTTATGAAGTAGTAACTTTTACCGCTAACCTAGGTCAGAGTGATGAGCTAGAGCCAGCGCGTGCCAAAGCTGAAGCGATGGGCGTTAAAGAAATTTACATCGAAGATTTACGCGAAGAATTTGTGCGTGACTATGTGTTCCCTATGTTTCGTGCTAACGCTATTTACGAAGGCGAATACCTATTAGGTACGTCGATTGCGCGTCCTTTAATTGCTAAGCGTTTAGTTGAAATTGCTAAAGAAACCAATGCCGATGCTATTTCTCATGGTGCAACGGGTAAAGGTAACGACCAAGTACGTTTTGAACTAGGTGCTTACGCGCTGATGCCAGGTGTACAAATTATTGCCCCTTGGCGTGAGTGGGATTTGTTGTCGCGTGAAAAGCTGATGGCTTACGCTAAAGAACACAATATCCCGATTGATTTTGCTAAAGCAGGCACTAAATCGCCTTATTCTATGGACGCTAACCTGCTGCACATTTCTTACGAAGGCGGTTTGTTGGAAGACCCTTGGGCAGAGCCTGAAGAAGCCATGTGGCGTTGGAGTGTTAGCCCAG
>CAYJCB010000013.1:0-1830 GCA_964368615.1 uncultured Halomonadaceae bacterium
AGCACTGGCATGGTGAATTCTATGCCTGTTTCGTCGCCTTCTAGGGTAACAGCCAGCAAATCAAAAGCGGCGTTATGGGCAACCAGCACACCATTGCCTACAAACTCACGAAAGCGTGGCAGCACAATGCTTATGGGTGGGCTTTTTTCTACATCGGCATCAACCAGACCATGAATTTTAGTGCTAGCGGGTGGAATAGCGCGACCAGGATTTACTTTTTGATCGAACACTTCTTGGGCAAGCAGGCGGCCATTTACGATGCGGCAAGCACCCATGCTTATTATTTTATCGCCTTTACGAAGTTCTAACCCTGTGGTTTCTGTATCAAATACCACCAGCTCTAATTGGTTCAAGGCTAATTCGCCTAGTTCGCTGGTGGGTGGAGGCAAATCGGCAATGCTAAAGTCATGAAATTCTGGGCGGGCTTCAAGCGTTGGCAAGGGTGGGTAAACACGTGTTGCAGCAGGTAACGGCATACGCAAACGCGCAAATTTTTGGTCGGTATCGGCAAGGCTCCACCAATCGCTGGAATGGCGGCGTAAAATATCGCCCAACTTGGGTGACATTTCTTCATTGGCTAATGGCAGTTCATTCCATTCTTGTAGCTGTTTTAAATGCAATGGTTTGCCTTGCCAAATAAGGTCTAGGTAAACGCGGTTATTGCCCAGCTGAATTTCAGCTTCAAAAGCGGTTTCCTTAGTGGTTTGCTGTAACAGCTGAATTACTTTTTGTAGCAGACCTAACAGGCTAGGCGTATCGGCTCTTAACCATAAGGGAATACCAATCGGCGTTAGGCTAACCCCCAGTTGCGCTAGGCTAGGGGTTAAAGCCTGCCATAAATCATTCGACCAGGTATCGCTAAGCTGCCCTTGGTCTAGGTGCAGCGTTTCTAACAGTTGGGCTAATTCGCTAATTAAGCTGCTTAAAGCTTGACTGTCTTCCTGCATGGCTAGCTGTAAACGCTGATTAAGCTCTGCTGTTGTACCGCCATTACTTAATACTTCGCCCGCTGTGGCAAGGTTAGCAGCGTGTCCACGTAAGGCAGGTAATAGTGTGGAAAGGGGTTTGCGCCAACGGGTATCGGATTGCTGGCGCTCGGTGGTATCTTCCAGCATAAGCAATGCTTTACCTTGGCTGGCGCCAACGCGGCGTAAATCACATAAATACCAACGGTTGCGATGCGGTAATAGCAGCTGCCGTGTACTGCCGTCTTTAGGCAGGTTATGCAGCGCATCAATTAAACTGGGTGCTGGCAATAATTCTTGTAATCTGCGCCCTAAGCCCAAGGCTGGATTACCTGCAAACAATGCTTCAGCAGCAGGGTTAAATAATAATAGGCGTTGGTGATGATCGCACAGTAATAAAGGCAGTTTTAAAACTTGCAATAAAGCTTCTAACTCTTGGCGAATACGTGCGGCATCTTTAGCGCCTTGAATACGCGCATCGGTGAGTAGGCCGCGATCTTGTCGCCAGCCTTTACGCAGGTGGTTTAGGTCGGGTTGCAGCGTCGCCAACCAGCCTTCGGGTGGGTAGTCATCTTGCGCATCAGGATTAGCAGCCATACGTGCAACTTGTACTTGCAAATGGCGTAACGGGCGCATTAATTTTGCTTCTAAAAGCAACCCCAGCAGCGATAAAATACCCGCAGTAGACAAGCAAACGCACCAAATAACGATGCGTACTAAAGTGTTAGAGGATTGCACTTGGCTATCTAGCCAAACAGCACAAAATAAGCCAGCAAATAGGGTAACTCCGCTGAGTAGTAACCAAATACTTAAGAGCTTATCGCGTGCTGGCATGGCTATTCTTCCTAAGTGTTAGGTGCTCTTG
>CAYJCB010000013.1:1930-29290 GCA_964368615.1 uncultured Halomonadaceae bacterium
TTTAATAAGGCTTTAACTTTTTCTACGAGTTCGCGGGTAGAGAAGGGTTTGGTAATGTAATCGTCTGCGCCTAAAGCTAGGCCTTTTTCGCGTTCAACTTCACGCCCATGCGCGGTTAGCATGACTATTGGTAGGCGTTTAAAAGCTGCTTGGCTGCGCAGTTGTTCTAGCACTTCAAAACCGCTAATGCCCGGTAGGCTAATATCAAGCAGCACCAAGTCGGGTGGGTTTTCATTAACCAAGGCTAAGGCAGATTCACCATCGTAAGCAGTGGTTACTTCAAACCCAGCTTGCTGCATTAAAAATTCTAATGACAGCACAATGTTTGGCTCATCATCAACAACTAAAACTTTAGCCATAACTTATTCCTCTAAGCAAAAAGTGCTTTACCCCGAGTCTAGTGCTTTAAGGCTTTACTGCAACTCGACTAAGGGCGTAAGTGGTGGTGCTTAAATAAAAGTAATTTCTATTAAATAAAGGTAATGCCTACGGTAAATAGTTTTTCAACTTCGCGGACTTTATGTTTATCCACTAAAAAAAGAATGACTTGATCGCCAGCCAAAATGACTAGCTTTCTATGCGCAATCATCACTTCTTTATCTCTAACCAGTGCGCCAATCATGACATCATCTGGCAGGTTAATATCTTCAATGGCACGACCAACAATTTTCGAGCTTTTTTCATCGCCAATCGCTACGGCTTCTATCGCCTCTGCTGCACCACGCCGCAACGAATGCACGTTTTTAACCTGCCCGCGCCTTACGTGAGTTAATAGGCTGCCGATGGTGGCTTGCTGTGGCGAAAAGGCAATATCCACTTCACCCGCTTGCACTAGGTCAACGTAGGCGCTGTTATTAATTAGCGTCATCACCTTGCCAGCGCCCATGCGTTTTGCCAATAACGACGACATAATATTCACTTCATCATCGTTGGTGACAGCACAAAAAACATCGACATCATCAATGCTTTCTTCTTGCAGCAGGCTTTTGTCAGTGGCTGAACCATTTAGCACCACAGTGCGTTCAAGTTTGTCGGCCAATTCAATGCAGCGTTGTGGGTTAAGTTCAATTAATTTAACTTGGTATTCGTGTTCTAGGCTTTCAGCAAGGCGTTCACCAATATTGCCACCACCAGCGATTACGATGCGTTTGTAACTATGGTCAATTTTGCGCATTTCGCTCATAACAGCACGAATATCTTTACGCGCTGCAATAAAAAACACTTCATCATCGACTTGAATAATGGTGTTTCCTTTAGGAATTAACGCCCTACTATCCCGATAAATTGCTGCAACACGGGTATTGATATTGGGAATGTGTTTGCGCAGCGTAGAAAGTTCTTGGCCAATTAAAGGGCCGCCATAATGGGCTTTAACACCCACCAACTGCACCAAGCCACCTGCAAAATCAAGCACTTGCAACGCACCTGGGTATTCAATTAAACGGCGAATATGGCTGGTGACTACCTGTTCTGGGCTAATGAGTACATCAATATCAAAGCCTTTGCCTGGCTGAAACATACCTTTGCGAGACAAATACGCCGCTGCACGCACTCGCGCAATTTTAGTGGGGGTATTAAATAAAGAATGGGCAACTTGGCAAGCGACCATATTCACTTCGTCAGAACTGGTCACAGCAATCAGCATATCGGCATCTTCGCAACCCGCTTGGCGCAGCACCGCAGGGTAGGAAGCCTTGCCTTGAATAATGCGAATTTCTAGCTTGTTTTGTAAATCGCGTAAACGGTTGGCATCGCTGTCGACAACGGTAATGTCATTTTCTTCGCCAGCAAGGTTTTCGGCCAAGCTACCGCCCACCTGCCCTGCACCTAAAATAATTATTTTCATTGTAGCGTTTTCATTCGTGTCGGTTCCTTAAGTACGCCAGAAAGCACGTGTAAATAGAATCATAAAGGTAACAATTTCTAAGCGGCCTAAAATCATGCCCAAGCTCATGAGCCATTTCCCTAAATCGGGTAAGGTTGCAAAGTTACCCGCTGGGCCAATTGTATCGCCTAAACCTGGGCCAATATTAGCAACAGCGGTGACTGCTGCGGTGAAGCTGGAAATAAAATCTAACCCCATAAAAGACAAGGCTAAGGCCAAAACTGCAATGGTGGCAAAGAAGAAGAAGGCAAACGCCACCATCGAGCGAATAACATCATCAGGTACAGGGCGACCGTTGTACTGTTGCGAGAAAACCCCGCGCGGGTGCAGCAGCGTCATCATTTGGTTACGCATTAATACCAACGAAAGCTGGTGACGAAACACTTTAAAACCGCCACTGGTTGAACCTGAACAGCCGCCAATAAACATAATATACAAGAAAAAAAGTACCGCAAAATTACCCCAGCCATTGTAGTCGGTTGATGAAAAGCCGGTGGTGCTTATAACTGAGACAATATTAAAAGCCGCTTGGGTAAAGGCAGCTGACCATGCCCAATTCTGTTGATTGACTAGGTAGAAGGTCATAATTAAGACAGCGACTAATAAAATTTTTGCCAGTGCTTGTACTTGGCTGTCTTTAAATATGGGGCGAGGGTTGCCTTGAATCATGTGTACAAACAGCACAAAAGGCAGCGAACCCAAAAACATAAAGACGATGCCTATCCATAAAATACTAGGCGTTGCAGCAAACTGCCCCATAGAGGCATCGTAGTTAGAAAAGCCGCCAGTTGCCGAAGTGGTCATGCCATGCACCAGCGCATCAAAGGGGTTCATGCCAGCCAACCAATAACTTAAAACACATAGGGTGGTTAAGCCGACATACACCTTGCCAATTGCCTTGGCGAGCGTACCAGAACGCGGCAGCGCCTTTTCAGACCAATCCGATGATTCAGATTGGAAAAGCCGCATTCCACCGACTTGCAAGAAGGGCAGAATCGCCATACCTAGCACGATAATCCCGATGCCGCCCAGCCATTGCAAAATAGCCCGCCACAGCAAAATGCCATGCGACATGCTATCTAGCCCAGTTAAAATGGTTGAACCTGTTGTTGTTAAACCAGAAACGCTTTCAAAAATAGCATCAGCAATGGATAGCTGAGTCGAGCCAAAAAATAGTGGCAAGGCTGAAAAAAGGCTTAGCACTATCCAGCTTAAAGTGGTGAGTAAAAAAATCTGCCGCCCACGCAAATGAAAGGGTGCTAAAGAGCCAATAAACACCATGATTCCACCGCAACCTAGGGTGAACAGCATGGAAAAAAGAAAGATTTTAGTGTCGGCTGCTTCATTTTGAAAAGCCAGCAGCAGCGTGGGAGCAGCCTTAAAACTTCCTAATAAAACTAACAACAGCCCTAATAGCTTGATTAATGGCGCTATCCACTCGAAACCTTGCCGCAATACAGAAATTTCTTGGCGGCGCTTAGAGCGACTGATTTTTTGAGGGAAATTAGGTCTAGCAGCAGACGGCATAAGAATCCTTGAGCAGCACTTGATTTGGGTCAGCAAGGATAACGCTAGTGCAGCAAAGTGGCTAGCAAGAAGGCGGGGTTTTGTTTTACTAGGATAAACGTCCGTTTGAATTTTTGCCTAAAAAGGCTAAGCTAGGTTGCTAAATAATTAACTTGGAGTCAATTAAATGCAAACACGTACCCCGATAAAAGTTCGTGGCTATCACATAGATTTATACAGCCATGTAAACAACGCCCGTTACCTAGAGTTTTTAGAAGAAGGCCGCTGGCATTTTTTAGAGCAGCAGCCAGAAATTGATTACCTAATGAATTCAGGCTTAGGCATGGCGGTGGTGAATATTAATATTAACTTTCGCCGTGGCGCTTTTATGGGTGAAGAGCTTGAAGTGCTAACCGAGCTAGTTAAAGTAGGTAACAAAAGCGCATTAATTCAGCAGCAGGTAGTATTAAAAGGAACAGCTACGGTGATTGTTGATGCCGATGTTACTTTTGTAGTGACTGACCAAAAAGCCCAGAAAGCCGTAGTGTTAGAAGGTAAACTATTAGAACTGATGCAGCGTTGGTTAAAAAAAGCCGACTAACTATTAAAATAGCGGCGTTTTACTAAATAGCGGAGTTTTATTAGATGAGTGCTTTAACAGCAAATACGCCGATAATTACGGTAGATGGCCCTGGCGGTGCAGGTAAAGGTACGGTAAGTATGCGTTTGGCGCAGGCTTTGGGCTGGCACTTGTTGGATTCAGGGGCGCTCTATCGCCTAGTGGGTTTGGCTGCCGAACAGCAGGGCGTGGCGTTAGACGATGAAGCTGGGCTAAGCGTGATTGCTGAACAGTTAGATGTGCAGTTTCTTGCTGACCAAGACGATTTGGTTAAGGTGGTGCTAGCAGGCCAAGACGTTAGCCATGAATTGCGTACCGAGCGCGTGGGTGGTTTGGCTTCCCAAGTGGCGGTGTTAGATGGCGTGCGTAGTGCGCTGCTGGCGCGGCAACGGGCTTTTGCAACCTTGCCGGGTTTAATTTGTGATGGGCGCGATATGGGAACGGTGGTTTTTCCGGCTGCACCTTTAAAGGTGTATTTAACCGCCAGTGCCGATGAACGAGCCAAGCGCCGCTTAGAGCAGTTGCAGTCTAAAGGCGTGGCTGCTAAACTATGCGACCTTAAAAATGACATTTTAGAACGTGATGCACGGGATATGAACCGCGCTACCGCACCGCTGAAACCTGCAGAAGACGCGTTGCAAGTAGACAGTACACAACTGGGCATTGCCGAAGTCGTTGATTTGATTCTTACCGAGGCCAAGCGCCGTGGTTTGATGCAGCAATAGTTTGATGGTTTAAACTTTAAGCTCCTCCGCTTAAAGCGGCTATATAAGTCGAAGCAGTAGGGAGGTCATGCAAGTTAGTGTCACAGTTTGCCAGAATCCACATTTGAAAATTCTGTCAGGCTTAACCAGCGTTAACACACTTGCATGTGCATGAAAATAAACAGGCCCGCGTTTGTTGGTGGCGCGGAGGGCGGCAATTTCGCCGCATTAAAGACATTAAAAATTGAGTAAAAAATACATGACATTATCCTTTGCCGAACTCTTTGAAGAAAGCTTGCAGACAGTCAATATGGAAGTGGGCTCTATCATTAAAGCCACGATTGTTGATGTTGATGGTGACTGGGTTACCGTAAACGCTGGCCTAAAGTCGGAAGGTGTTATTCATCGCAGCCAGTTTGAAAGTGATGAAGATCTAACCATCGGTTCACAAGTGCTTGTTGCGCTAGAAACCGTTGAAGATGGTTTCGGTGAAACCCGTCTATCTCGTGAAAAAGCACGCCGTGCTGAATCTTGGATCGAGCTAGAAGCTGCTTTCGAGAAGAGCGAAATCGTCAAGGGTATTATCAATGGCAAGGTCAAGGGTGGCTTTACAGTTGATATCAATACCATCCGTGCTTTCTTGCCTGGTTCTTTGGTTGATGTACGTCCAGTACGTGACACTGCACACCTAGAATATAAAGAATTAGACTTCAAAGTTATCAAGCTAGATGCTAAGCGTAACAACGTTGTAGTATCTCGTCGTGCAGTACTAGAAGCAGAAAACTCTGCAGAGCGCGAACAGCTACTTGCTAACCTTGCTGAAGGTCAAGAAGTTAAAGGTATCGTTAAGAACCTTACTGATTACGGCGCCTTCGTTGATCTTGGCGGCGTAGACGGTCTTCTACACATTACTGACATGGCTTGGAAGCGTATTAAGCATCCTTCTGAGATTGTTGCTGTTGGTGATGAAATTAACGTTAAAGTGCTTAAGTTTGACCGTGAGCGTAACCGCGTATCACTAGGTCTTAAGCAGTTGGGCGAAGATCCATGGATTCAAATTAAAGCGCGTTACCCTGAGTCTTCAATCATTAAGGCACGTATCACTAACCTAACCGACTACGGTTGCTTCGCTGAGCTAGAAGAAGGCGTTGAAGGTTTAGTACACGTTTCTGAAATGGACTGGACTAACAAAAACGTTAATCCTAAGCAGGTTGTAAACCTAGGTGACGAAGTTGAAGTAATGATTCTAGATATCGACGAAGAACGTCGTCGTATTTCTCTAGGTATCAAGCAGTGCCGTGCTAATCCTTGGGAAGAGTTCTCAAGCAAGTACGCCAAAGGCGACAAAGTTTCTGGTGGCATCAAGTCCATCACAGACTTTGGTATCTTTGTTGGCTTGAATGGCGGCATCGACGGTCTAGTTCACTTGTCTGACATTTCTTGGAACGACACTGGCGAAGAAGCCGTTCGTAAATTCAAGAAAGGCGAAGAAGTTGAAACCGTTATTCTTTCTATTGACCCAGAGCGCGAGCGTATCTCTCTAGGTATCAAGCAGTTAGAAAGTGATCCTTTCAACGAATACCTAGCCATTAACGACAAAGGTTCTATCGTTAAAGGTATCGTTTCAGCAGTTGAAGCTAAAGAAGTTGTTGTTGACCTAACTGAAGAAGTTCAGGCAACACTTAAAGCGTCTGAAATTAGCGCAGAGCGTGTAGAAGATGCACGTAACGCACTAAAAGAAGGTGACGAAGTTGAAGCGCGTATTATCAACGTTGATCGCAAAAACCGCGTGATTAGCTTGTCTATCAAAGCTAAAGACAAAGTTGAAACCGAGCAAGCTGTTACTACTCAGCGTGAAGCTCAGGTTGACTTGGCTGGTCCTACCACTATTGGTGACCTAATCAAGCAAAAGATGGAAAAGAACCAAGACTAATCCTAAGTAGCTTACTAGCTTAGATTGATAGTTCTTAGTTAACAAAATCCCCGCCGAGGCGGGGATTTTTTTGTTTAAAAATTAGAGTTTTAAAAAAACGGTTGGGTATTAAAGTTCGACTGCTTTACGAACGTGTACGCCCCAAAAAAGAAAAGGCTGTACCGAATGCAGCACTTCATTGGATAGCACTTCTATAATTTCATATTCAGGTAGGCGAGTATCACGGGGTGGTGGGTGCATAAACACTTGCCCACTGATAGCACGAATGCCTGCACACATAGGCTGACTAGGCGCTTCACTGCGTTGTGTAACAACTGCTGTATCACCATTTTTAAGCCTGACTGCTGTGCCTGGTGGGTAGACATCAATTTGGCTTAAAAATAATTTAGTCAGTGCTGGGCTAATAAGCGCTCCACGCTTAGCAAACAGCTCTTGTAAGGCAATTTTAACTGGCAGTGCTTGACGGTATTCACGCCGACCAATTAGGGCAACATAAATATCTGCTAAGGCAACCATTTTTGTTTCATTAGAAATATCATCACCTTTAATGCCTTGCGGATAACCGCTGCCATCTAGGCGTTCATGGTGATGTAGAACAGTTCTAATCCAGATAGGGTCTTTCACGCCTATGCCTTCAAGCAGCTCTACTGAACGAGTGGGGTGGGCGCGTAATGTTTCTATTTGATCGGTGGTTAGGGGTGTTTTTTGCCGACTTAACCTGTCTTGAATGGCCATAATGCCCAGATTAGCCGTTAAAGCGGCTGCTAGAATACTAAACAGCTGCTCCCCTTTTATTTTTAAGCGGGTGGCGACTACAGCAATAAGAGTAGCGCATTGAATGGGGTGGTAAATACTGTAAGGCGCAGCGTCCTCGGTGCGTGGCCAGTGAACTGTGCCTAACAGCGCGTCAGGCGCTTTTTCTGCTAACCCCAATAGCTGACTAGAAATATTACGTATCAGGCGGTAAAAAACCTCTGGCGCACCAGCATTGTCACTTTTAACTTGCTTAAAGGCTTTACCAAGCTGATCTTCAAGTTCAGTGATTTCTAAAAAGGGATTAACATTACTCGAATAGCGGAAAGGTTTAAATTCGCTGCTGTAATCAACTCTGTCGTTAGGGTCACGTTTAACTAGGCCACGTTGCCTTAAAATTTCAATTTGCTGCTCATTATTAATCATCGCCCCACTTGATAAGAGTAAACGACCACCCCTAGTGTAAATATCTACGGTGGTTCGTTTACCAACGGTTAGCTCACTAGGACGAATTTTTTCAAGCATCTACTTGGCTCTCAATAAAAACTATTTATAAATCAGGCTTGTACTTAGCGTACAGCAAGAATGTATTTTTTTCTTTGATCCTCGTTTGTTCTTGTAGTTTAGTGAACGCGCGATAAAAAAGGTGCATTTAGTAAGCTTCTTTATGAAACATTGTGTTAACTTGTGTCGTAGATTAATAAGTTTGTTTTCAATATACTTATTCAGATAAATCAACTCTACATAGGCTAAGTTGGTTTGTCTAAATAATAACTTTTAGTTACATATAATTACAAGCCTTTAGGGTGAAGACATGAGCGAAGCAAAGGAAGTCGAGCCAGTGGTTGAAGAAAACTACTGTATTGCGTTGCAACCAATTTGTGACTCTAAAATGCGTCATATTGCTGATGAGTTGCTTTACAGGTCTAGTGCCACAGCAACTTTTGCTCAAGTAGATGATCAGTTAATGGCAACAGCAAGGGTCATTAACGCTACTTTTTTAGAAACAGGTTTAGAAAACTTAATTGGCAATCGCAAATTGTTTTTTAATGCGCCAAGGGAATGGATTCTTAAACCTGAATTATTACCTCCACATCCTGAACAAGTCGTTGTTGAGGTGTTGGAAAGTGTAACAGGTGAGCCTGAGATTGTTGCAGCATTAAAAAAAGTGCGCGAATTAGGCTATGACGTGGCATTAGATGATTTTATTTTAAACGACCAAACCCGTCCTTTGTTAGACGTAGCCAGTATTATTAAGGTTGACCTTTTTGAGCCAGTGCTTGAAGCAGACATTGCTGAATATAAGCGCCGTGGTATTCGTTTATTAGCTGAAAAAGTTGAAGACTTAGAAACCTTTAATCGTTACAAAGACATGGGTTTTGAAATGTTTCAGGGGTATTTTTATGCGCGTCCTGAAGTGCATAAAGAAACTTCACGCAAAGGCCGTGCTAATAACCATAGTGCCCAAATACGTATTTTGTCTGAACTGCAATCTGGCGAACCTGACTATCAGCTGTTAGAAAACTATATAGCTCAAGACCCGCAGCTTACCTTTATGTTGCTGAAATTTGTTAACTCAGCTGCTTACCGTCGTCGTAGCGAAATCACCACTATTCACCAAGCTTTGAATACTTTGGGGCTAGATAGAGTTCGCAGCATCGTTACCACCGTTATGTTGGCAAATAATGGCCCTGCCAGTCGCCTGCTGTTGCCCCAAGCTTTAACTCGCGCACGTATGTGTGAATTTTTAGCCGAAGGTACTAGCAATATAGACCCACGTTCAGCATTTATGCTGGGTCTAATGTCGAGTATGGACTTATTGATGGCAATGGATATGACAGAGTTAATGACGCACTTGCCTTTAACGCAAGAAATTAAAAATGCCATTATGTTGCGCGAAGGCCGTTTAGGTAAATTGCTTAATTTAGTGATGGGTTTTGAACATGCCCAGTTAGATGGTAGGTCACCAGAGTTGATTGCCAAGTTAAATAAGGCTTGGATTCAAAGTGTAAAATGGTCTAACGAGGTGATGAGCCAAGTTGATTATTAGATGCTAGGCATTTAATAATTAGTAGTTAAGCCTTCTGTAACCAGTAGCGATACTGCTGCTGGTTTTCTTCTTGGTGTACTAATGAATGCTTTAAAAATTGGCAAAATTTAGGCACGTCTCTTGTTGTTGCAGGGTCGGTTGCAATTAGTAGTAAAACTTCACCGCTGGCTAGTTCATTAAATTTTGTGTGTAAAAGCATGATGGGTTCAGGGCAGTAAAGTCCGGAAGTGTCTAGTAGGTGCTGATGTTTTATCGTTGTTTTAGTCATAAAAAAGCCTTAAACAATTAAACCTTAACTTAAATAGTTAAATCTTAAACAACTGCGGCCTTGTTAGCCGCAGTTGCTGTTAACTATTAATTAGTTGCTAGCTAGTAGTTGTTAGCTATCTTTGCCGACACGAACGGCTAATACGTCGCAAGGTGCGCCGTGTAAAACACCGCTAGAAACTGAACCTAGCAGCAGTTGAAAACCATGACGGCCACGGCTACCAACGACGATTAAGTCAATGTTTTGTTCTTTGGCTAGGCGATGCGTTTCTGTATCGGGCATACCCACTAATATATGCTGATTTTCTTCTGGAATTTCCATACCATCTAGCAGTTCTTTCAAGCGTTTTTGGGCATGGCTATCAAGCTGATCTTGAATGCTGGTTAAGTCCATAGGAATATCGCCGCCATAAGCAAAGCCTAGTGGCTCTAAGGTGTGCACAACTGACAGCTTGGCATGTTGGTTACGTGCAGCAATTTCTTTTGCTTGCAGCAGCACTTTGCGTGAATCTTCGGATAGGTCGATGGCGACCAAAATGTTTTTGTAGGCGTTGCTCATAGTAGTTTTCCTGTTGCTGAGTCATTCCCTTTACTATAAACCAAATAAGTAGGAGATGTCATTGAGTGGATTTTGGTGGTTTTTACTCATTATTATTTTAATGTTAAGTCCGATGAGTATGTTGATGCCCAGTGCGCGGCAAAAAAAACTGATTTTGTTAAGGGATAAAGCGCTGGCGCTGGGTATTAAAGTTACTGTTTTGCCCAATAAAGTGACTGAGAATATAGTTTTGGAAGGTGCTGCCTACCGTTGGTTGCGTCCTGCTGAAGCGCCACCCTTGGCCAGTTATTTGTGCTTGTTAAAAAAGCAAGCTAATCGCGATCAGGGTGAGTTGGTTTATCCTGATTGGCAATTAGTTAGCGGTAAGTTAGCGGTTCTATCCAAAGAGCAGCAGGCAGGTTTGGCAGAATGGTTAACCCAGCTACCAGACGATGCGTTTGCTGTTGAGTGGGGTTCTGCAACGCTAACCTTCTGGTGGCATGAGCGTGACATTAATGTAGGTTTAAACGCTTTAAACACTAGTGCGCTAGCTTTATTGGCGCTTACACCTAAAAAATAAATTAAGCCGCCAATAAAAAACCGCCCATTTATTTGAGCGGTTTTTAGTCAGTGTTTTAACGCTTAATTGCTTTTATTTTTAACCTAGGTTTTAAACTAAGGCTAAACAGCGCCTTGCTGAATCATGGCATCGGCCACTTTACGAAAGCCTGCAATGTTAGAGCCTAATACTAGATTGGTTGGGTCGTTAAACTCTTTAGCAGCTTCTGAGCTACGGTCAAAAATACCCTGCATAATGCAATGCAAGCGGCGATCAACTTCTTCAAAGTCCCAATAGGTCATGCTGGCATTTTGTGCCATTTCTAGTTGACTGGTTGCAACACCACCGGCATTAGCGGCTTTGCCTGGACCAAAAGAAATTTTTGCATCAATAAAAGTGTCAATTGCTTTGGCAGTAGAAGGCATATTGGCACCTTCGCTAACACAAACTACGCCATTGGCTAATAACGCTTTAGCATCGGCTTCGGTTAATTCATTTTGTGTGGCAGAAGGGAAAGCAGCTTCAGCTTTAAAACGCCATACAGCATGGCCATCTTTAGGGTAATCGGCAACAGGAATGTATTGGGCCTTAGGGTGGGTATTCACGTATTCAGCCAAAGACACACCGCGCACTTCTTTTAAATCTTTTAGCAAGACTAGATCTATGCCTTCAGAGTGATAAATTGTGCCTTGCGAATCAGAACAAGTCACAGGTTTAGCGCCAACTTGGTAAAGTTTTTCAATGGTGTAAATGGCTACGTTGCCCGCGCCAGAAACCAAGCAAGTTTTGCCATCTAGGCTGTTGTTAATACCGTTAAGCATATTTTCAGCAAAATACACCGAGCCATAACCCGTGGCTTCTTTGCGTACTAAAGAACCGCCCCAGTTTAGTGCTTTGCCGGTAAATACACCTTCATAGCTACCCGTTAAACGCTTGTATTGGCCGTACATATAGCCAATTTCACGCGCACCTACGCCAATATCACCAGCAGGTACGTCAATTGTGGCACCAATGTGGCGGTAAAGTTCGCACATAAAGGCTTGGCAAAAGCGCATGATTTCAGCATTAGAACGGCCTTTAGGATTAAAATCTGCACCCCCTTTACCGCCGCCAATCGCTAGGCCAGTTAAAGAGTTTTTAAAGGTTTGCTCAAAGCCTAGAAACTTAATAATACTGGCGTTAACGCTAGGGTGGAAACGTAGACCGCCCTTATAAGGGCCAATCGCTGAGTTAAATTGAATGCGAAAGCCTTTGTTAACCTGAATTTTACCTTGGTCATCAAGCCAAGTAACGCGGAAGATAATTTGGCGCTCAGGTTCAATTAAACGCTCAACAATATTGGCTTCAAGGTAACGTTTATCAGCCTCTAAAAGCGGTCGTATAGATTCCAAAACCTCTTCAGCGGCTTGATAAAATTCAACTTGGCCGGGGCTGCTTTTTTGCAGACGGTTTAAGGTCTCTTGTACGTAAGGCATGGTAGTTCCTTGATAGTAAGAATGTTGTATGGAGTTTAGGGTGACGTTGTAGCCTGAAAGTTATTTAAACGCGGCAATATAACTTATTTAAGGCTTATGCGTCCAGAGTCATTAAAACCTAGGCAGCCTTATGCTACCTAGGTTTTAAGGGGCAAAGTTAGTTAAGTATTTCTTTAAGTGCTTGAACTAATAACTGATTTTGTTCTTCAGTGCCTAGTGTAATGCGTAAAAATTGATTAATACGCGGCTGGTTAAAATGCCTAACTAACAAAGCTTTTTCGCGTAATTGTTGTGCCAATTTAGCGCCGTCATGCTGCAGATGACGTACAAAAACAAAGTTAGCACTAGAAGGCAAGACTTCAAAACCTAGCTGGGTTAATTGCTGGGTTAAGCTGTTGCGCGAGGCAATAATTTTATTGCAGGTGGCTTTAAAATAATCTTGGTCTTTAACCGCAGCGATAGCACCTGCTAGGGCTAGGCGATCTAACGGGTAAGAGTTAAAGCTGTCTTTAACACGAATTAACGCTTCGATTAATTCAGGCTGACCCACTGCAAAGCCAACCCTTAAACCTGCCAATGCCCAAGATTTGGAAAAAGTTTGTGTTACTAACAAGTTAGGATAGTCTTTAACCAAAGCCACGGCTGATTCTGTGCCAAAATCTACATAAGCTTCGTCAACCAACACCACTGAATCTGGGTTGTTGTCTAACAGCTGACGAATTTCACTCAGCGGTAAAGCAATCCCAGTAGGGGCATTGGGGTTAGGGAAAATAATACCGCCATTGGGGCGTTGGTAATCTTCTAAACGAATTTTAAACTGCGCGTCTAGTGGGATTTTTTCAAATGCAACTTGGTACATCTGGCAGTAAACAGGGTAAAAGCTGTAGCTAATGTCGGGAAAAAGCAGCGGTTGCTGTTGTTTTAGCAGTGCTTGAAAAGCAATCGCTAGCACTTCATCTGAACCATTACCTACAAAAATATGGTTGGCAGGCAAGCCGGTATAATCGGCAAGTGTCTGTTTTAAATCTTGTGCTTGCGGATCTGGGTAGAGTCTTAGGGTATTATCGGCGGCTTGGTGGATTGCCTCAAACACTTTAGGCGAAGGGCCATAAGGGCTTTCGTTAGTGTTTAGCTTAATTAAATTAGGTATTTTAGGTTGTTCGCCAGGCACGTAGGGTGTTAGCTGGTGAACAAGTGGACTCCAAAAACGGCTCATAGCAAACCTTATAAATTAGGTGAGTTAAACTAACAAAGAATTAAAGAGAGAAGATTAAACCCTATGTCGGTAAAAACTCAACGGCTGGATAAATTTTTAACTGCAACCACTGATCTTACACGGAGTCTGGCAAAAAAGGCGCTGCATCGTGGTGAAGTTACGGTTAATGGTGAAATAGTAAAGAATTCTAGCCTACAAATACAGACTAGCGACCAAGTGTGTTGGTTAGACGAGCCTTTAGAATTAGTGGGTTTGCGCTACCTCATTTTAAATAAACCCTTGGGTTATGAGTGCAGCAGCAAAAGCAGCCATCACCCATTAGTGACTGATTTGTTAAATGATTTAGTGAATCGAGAGAAAATTCAGCCAGTAGGTCGGTTAGATGTGAATACGTCAGGTTTGCTGTTGTTGACTGATGATGGTCAATGGTTGCACCAAATTATTTCACCTAAATACCGTAAAGCCAAAGTTTACCGCGCCACGCTGGCAGAACCTTTGGTGGCTGATGCTGAAGAGCGCGTAATTGCAGGCTTGCAATTAGACGGCGAAGAGCAGCTAACTTTACCTGCCAAATTAGAGCGCCTTGGCCCACAATTAGCACACTTAACCTTAAATGAAGGGCGTTACCATCAAGTTAGGCGTATGTTTGCTGCTTTGGGTAATCACGTTGAAGCTTTACACCGTGAAGCCGTTGGTAATTTATGGTTAGATGAGCAGCAGCTAGCGCCCGGTGAATGGCGGGAGTTAACAGCAGCAGAATTGGCTTTGGTTGCTGCTAAATAAGTAATAAAGAAAGGAAAAAGAAAAATGAAAAATCGTCTGTTACTTGAGCTAGAAGGTTTACGCAAAGACGTGAACCGTAATGTTATTAACCCTTTAATACCTGAATTGGGTTTGGATAATTTAGAGCCTATTTTAAGGCTAGTAGCGCGAGCGCGAGCTGACTATATAAAAGAATTTGTTGACCTAGCCAATCAAATGAAAGGCGCTGTGCCAAGCGTTGAGCAAATTCGAGAATTACGCAACCGCAGAATTATTTTTGAAGAATTAGTTGATGCAATGAATGCCTTAGAAACGGTTATTCAGCGTGAATACATAGACGTGATTACCAAGCGAAAATCTAGTAATAATCAAGGTTAAGCAAGGCTAATAATTAGATTAAACCTTTATCGCTTGCCCTAAAGCCTAGCCTTCTTGTAAAGCTATGTTAGAATGCGCGCCGATAATAACCAGCTAAATACAGGACTAGGTGACTCATGGCTTCTAACCTCGCCTTTATATTTCCCGGGCAGGGCTCCCAACATTTAGGAATGCTTTCAGAGTTGGCTGAGCGTTATGCCGTTGTGCGCTCAACATTTGAAGAAGCGTCGACTGCGCTTGGATACGACCTTTGGCATTTAGTACAAGAAGGGCCGGTTGAAGATTTAAATCGTACCGACATTACCCAGCCTGCCATTTTGGCTGCTAGCGTAGCAGTATGGCGGGTTTGGAAAGAATTAGAAGGCGCTCGCCCTGCTTGGCTAGCTGGCCATAGCTTGGGTGAATACTCGGCTTTAGTGTGCAGCGGTGCGATGGATTTTGCTGACGGAATACGTTTGGTGCGTACCCGTGGCGAGTTTATGCAGCAAGCTGTACCACAAGGCCAAGGCGCTATGGCGGCTATTTTGGGTTTAGATGCCGACAAAATTGAAGCAGCTTGTGCAGCAGCCGCCCAAGGTGAAATTGTTGCAGCAGTTAATTATAATGCACCCGGTCAAATCGTGATTGCTGGTAGTGTTGCAGCGGTTGAACGCGCAATTTTAGCTTGCCGAGAAGCCGGTGCGCGTAAGGCTATGCCTTTGCCAGTTAGCGTGCCTTCACATTGCGAATTAATGCGCCCTGCTGCTGAAAAGCTTGCCGATGAGTTAAACTTGATTCAACTCAATAAGCCGCGTGTACCCGTTGTGCAGAATGTGCATGCTGCACCCGAAACGGAAGTAGCAGCGATTCGTGATAACCTAGTTGCCCAGCTTTACCGCCCTGTGCGCTGGATAGAAAGCATTGAATTTATGGCGCAGCAAGGTGTAGATTCTTACGTTGAATGTGGCCCTGGTAAAGTATTGGTTGGCCTTAACAAGCGTATTGTAAAAACTGCCAAGTCGTTAGCTGTTAACGATTCAGACTCGCTTCAAGTAGCTTTAGAGCTGTTGTGTGCAGAGTTATAGAGGAAATAGTATGAGTCAGCAGAATCTTGCAGGAAAAGTTGCCCTAGTTACCGGCGCAAGCCGTGGTATTGGCCGTGCGGTTGCTTTAGAGTTAGGTCGCTTAGGTGCCACGGTGATTGGCACGGCAACCAGTGAAGCTGGTGCTGCTAGCATTAGCGAAGCTTTAAAAATAGCAGGCGTAACGGGTGAAGGTATGTTGCTTAACGTCACCGACGCGACTTCTGTTGAAGCTGTTGTTAAAGCGATTACCGAAGCCTATGGTGCGCCGGTGATACTGGTCAATAATGCCGGTATTACCAAAGATAACCTGATGCTGCGTATGAAAGACGATGAATGGGACGATGTTATCGACACCAACCTTAAATCGGTTTATCGCACCAGCAAAGCTTGCTTAAGAGGCATGACTAAGGCACGTTGGGGTCGGATTATTAATATTAGCTCTGTCGTTGCGACTATGGGCAATATGGGTCAGGCTAACTATGCTGCGTCTAAAGCGGGTGTTGAAGGCTTTACACGCTCATTAGCACGTGAAGTAGGTTCGCGTAATATCACCGTGAACGCTGTTGCACCCGGTTTTATTGCCACTGATATGACCGATGTGTTGCCTGAAGCTCAAAAAGAAGTGTTAGTAAAACAAATACCTTTAGCGCGTTTAGGTCAACCAGAAGAAATAGCTGCTGTGGTTGGTTTTTTAGCCAGCGAACCAGCCGCTTATATCACAGGTGAAACTTTGCACGTTAACGGCGGCATGAATATGCGCTAAATTTCATCGGGGCAGTTATTTGTAACTAAAAAATATTTTAGTTGCAAGCGACTGCTTCGGTTTATAAACTACTGTGCAATTTTAAACTAATAGTTATTAGAACAATCGCACAGCAAGCTTTTAACTTGGAGTAATGAAATATTATGAGCACTATCGAAGAACGCGTTAAAAAAATCGTTGCTGAACAACTCGGCGTTAAAGAAGAAGAAATCCAGAACTCTTCATCTTTTGTTGAAGACTTAGGCGCTGATTCTTTAGACACAGTAGAGCTTGTTATGGCGCTTGAAGAAGAATTCGAAACTGAAATTCCAGACGAAGATGCTGAAAAAATTACGACTGTTCAAGAAGCTATGAACTACGTTATGGCTAATCAGTAAGCTTTCTTAGACACCTGTCTTAGGCAAGTAGTTAAGTTCTACTTGGTTACTTGTTAAAAACCGCTTCGCCTTTTGGTGCAGCGGTTTTTTATTTTTTGGGATATAATCCCCGCCAATTTTAAGAATTAACGAATTGCAGAGGAGAAGGGCATGTCGCGCAGACGAGTTGTGGTGACAGGTATGGGGTTAGTAACTCCGTTAGGCATTAACCTAGATGATACTTGGCAAGGTGTTTTAGCAGGTCGTAGCGGTGTAGCGCCAATTGAAGGGTTTGATACTTCGGCCTTTACCACTCGCTTTGGTGCTCAGGTTAAAGGCTTTGATGTTGAAGCATTTATGCCTAAAAAAGATGCGCGTAAAATGGATTTGTTTATTCAGTATGGAATGGCGGCGGCTATTCAAGCGATTGCTGATTCTGGCTTAGAAACCACCGAAGAAAATGCTGACCGTATTGGTTGTGCCATTGGCTCAGGCATTGGTGGCTTGCCCATGATTGAAAAAAACCATGAATTATTGCAAAAAGGCGGCCCGCGTAAAATTTCACCTTTTTTTGTACCCGGTTCTATTATTAATATGATTGCTGGCAACCTAGCGATACGTTTTGGCTTTCGTGGCCCTAACATTGCTATTACCACTGCTTGCACCTCTGGCACGCACAATATTGGCTATTCAGCACGTACCATTGCTTACGGCGATGCCGATGTTATGGTGTGCGGTGGTGCAGAAGCCGCTAGCACGCCGTTAGGTTTAGGTGGTTTTGCCGCTGCACGCGCCCTTTCAACCCGTAACGATGACCCACAAACCGCTAGCCGCCCTTGGGATAAAGACCGTGATGGTTTTGTGTTAGGTGATGGCGCTGGTGTTCTAGTATTGGAAGAATACGAACACGCTAAAGCGCGTGGTGCTAATATTTATGCTGAAGTTACCGGCTTTGGTATGAGCGATGATGCTTATCACATGACGTTACCGCCTGAAGATGGTCGTGGTGCTGCTGCTGCTATGCGCAATGCGATTCGTGATTCGGGTTTAAGCCTTGATGCAATTAGCTACATTAATGCCCACGGTACTTCCACGCCTGCTGGTGACTTGGCTGAAAGCCGTGCGATTGAATCGGTTCTAGGCGCTGCTGCTAGCAAGGTTGCGGTAAGTTCGACTAAGTCTATGATTGGTCACTTGCTGGGCGCTGCTGGCGCGGTTGAAGCAGTGTTTTGTATTTTAGCGATTCGTGACCAAGTAGCACCACCGACGATTAACCTAGAAACGCCCCAAGAAGGCTGCAACCTAGATTACGTTCCTAAAGAAGCACGGCAGATGAAAATTGAACATGCCCTGTCGAATTCCTTTGGGTTTGGTGGTACTAACGGCAGTTTAATTTTTAGCAAAATTTAAGATGATGATTGGCTTACCCTCCATGTTGCTTGATGGCCGTAACCCCGCTGCCAGTGACCTAGACTGGTTGCTGGCAAGTCGTGCTTTGGCCTTTGGTGAAGGTGTGTTTACTTCGCTAAGGGTAACAGCAGGGCAGGCCACTTTTTTAGATGACCATCTACTTCGCCTTCAATCGGGGCTGACTGCTTTGATGTATGCTTCCGATACGGTGGATTGGTCTTTGTTAGAAACTGAAATTCAGCAACTTAGCAAACAGCTAGAAGAAGGCATGTTAAAAGTTATGCTGTTAGCAGGGCCGGGCGGTGTTGGTTATCGCCGCGCTAAAAAGCAGATTTGGCACCGCCTTTTGCACCCTCGTTTGTTAAGTATAAATAGCCAAGCTTATCAAGGCATTGCTTGCTGGTGGCAGGCTTGCCGAGGCAATGGCCCTGAATCTTCTAGTAAGCATTTAAATCGTTTAAGCCAAATTTTAGCCAGTGAAGGTTGCCCAGCAAATTTTCTTGAAGCCCTGCAATACAACGCAGCAGGTGAAGTGAATGAAGCCATTGCCCGTAACGTGTTTTGGTTTGCAGATGGGCTTTGGCATACGCCTTCGTTGCAAACGGGCGCTTTGGCTGGGGTGATGCGTCGCCAGTTACTTAGCCATTTAACCACTAAAAAAGTGGTGCAAGTGCAAGGCGGTTTAGAGCAACTTAAACAAGCGGAAGAAGTTTTTATTTGTAATAGCTTGCAAGGCATTTGGCCGGTGACTAGCCTACAAGATGCCAGTGGCTGTTTAGCTAGCTGGCCAGTCGGGCGTAACACGCAACAACTTATGGCAGTTTTTCATCCCCAGTTGGGGCTGCCACTTAACTAATTGGCAACTTGAACTAACGGGTAAGCAATGCTTAAAAAAATAGCCTTAGCCCTAGTGCTTATTATTCTGCTGCTAGTGGCGGCTACTTCTTATTGGTTTCAACAGCAGCTTAACCAATCCCTTAAATTAGAAGCACCGCGCCTGTTAGATATTGTAGCAGGTCGAACATTTATTAGTCTGCTGAACCAGCTAGAACAAGAAGGCGTAATAGGCAACAGCTTGCCAACTCGCATTTGGCTACGCCTAACGGGTGATTCTGGTGTCATTCATACTGGCGAATACCAATTAACTGCGCCGTTAACGCTGCCCGAACTCTACGCCAAGTTGCAAGCCGGTGATGTGGTAACTTACCGCTTAACGGTGGTGGAAGGTTCAACCTTCCAAGCCCTGCGCGACAGCCTTGCTGCTGCTGAAAAACTTATTCAAACCACCAAAAGCTGGTCAGAAGCTGAAATAATGGCTGCGTTAGGAATGCCTAACCAAGCGGCTGAAGGCTGGTTTTTTCCCGATACTTATACCTACAGCAAGGGTATGCAAGATTTAGATTTAATGCGCCAAGCTAACCGCACTATGCAACAGCTAGTGGCTGAAGTTTGGGAAAGCCGCGCCCAAGGTCTACCTTATAAAACCCCGTATGAAGCATTAATTATGGCCTCGATTGTGGAACGTGAAACGGGCGTACCCCAAGAACGTGAAGCCATTGCTGGGGTATTTGTGCGCCGTTTACAAAAAGGTATGCGCCTGCAAACCGACCCAACAGTGATTTATGGTATGGATAAAAATTACCAAGGGAAAATAACTCGCCGTAATTTGCGTGAACCAACCCCTTGGAATACCTATGTGATTCGGGGTTTACCGATTACCCCGATTGCTTTACCCGGTGCTGCTGCGTTAAAAGCCAGTGTTAACCCTGCAGCTGGCAAGGCCTTGTATTTTGTTGCTAAGGGCGATGGCTCGCACCAATTTTCTGCCAATCTTGAAGAACACAACCAAGCGGTAAAAAAATACCAGCTTAAGCGCCGTGAAGATTATCGCTCCTCGCCAGCGCCGCTTGATGCTATCAATAATGAAAAAAATAATGAAAAAAACAGCGGTGAACAGGACAGTAACCATGACTAACCAAGCTTTGACTATTAATCCTGCGCGCTTTATTACCTTAGAAGGTGGCGAAGGGGTGGGTAAAACCACCAATGTTAATTTTATTACTGCTCAACTTGATGCCGCAGGCATTGCTTGGATAACCACCCGTGAACCCGGTGGCACGCCTTTGGCTGAATCCATTCGTAACCTGTTGTTAGCCAGCGCTAATGAAACTACCGAAGCACCTAGCCATTTAACCGAACTGCTGCTGATGTTTGCGGGTCGGGCGCAACACCTAGACCAAGTAATTCGCCCTGCACTTGCCCAAGGTATTTGGGTAATTTGCGACCGCTTTACTGATGCTAGCTATGCTTACCAAGGTGGTGGGCGTGGGCAAAGTGAAACCACGCTAGAACAGCTTGAACAGCTAGTACACGGTGACTTACAGCCTGATTTAACCCTGTTGTTAGATATGTCGGTTGAAGCTGCCTCAGTGCGTGTTGACAGCCGTGGACAGCAGCGCGACCGCTTTGAACAAGAACAACTAGATTTTTTTCAGCGGGTTAGAGATGCCTACCTGCAACGTGCCCATCAACACCCGTTACGCTTTCGGGTAGTCGATGCTGCGCAAACCTTGCCGCAGGTGCAGCAGCAGGTGCTTGATTATTTACAGCCTTTAATCAACGCAGCGTTAGACGTATGAAGCCTTTTCAGTCTATGCCTTGGCACGCGATTATTTGGCGGCACTGGCAGCAGCAGATGCAAGAACGCCGTTTGCCCCACGCTTTGTTAATTACAGGCTTGTCGGGTTTAGGTAAGCGCACTTTAGGCCGTGCGCTGGCGTATTTTGTGTTGTGCAGCAACCACCAAGGCCAGCAAGCGTGTGGGAAATGCCGTGCTTGCCGCCTGATTGAATCGGGCTTTCACCCAGATTTACACCTTTTAGAACCAGAAGCCGAAGGTAAAGCAATTCGAGTTGACCAAATTCGTGAAATGACCCTGCAAGTGCAAAAAAGCTCGCAGTTGGGCGGTTATAAGGTGGTGATTATTTGGCCTGCTGAAGCCTTGAATATCAACGCTGCCAATGCCTTGTTAAAAACGCTGGAAGAACCCGAACCGTTAACGCAGTTTATTCTTGTTAGCGACCGGCCTTCAAGCTTGCCTGCTACGCTACGCAGCCGTTGCCAAACTTGGACAGTGCAATCCCCCAATTTAGAGCAAGGCAAGGCATGGCTTAAACCGCAGCTTACCCATGAACAAAACCCTGAAGTCTTGTTAAAAGCGGCTGGCGGTCGCCCTTTACACGCTTTAAAGCTAGCAACGCCTGCTGCTGAAGAAAGGCGTTATTTGTTAGCCCAAGTGTTGGAAGCTTTGGTGCGAGGCGCTGACCCGATTGAACAAGCCAGTAAGCTTAAAACTTTTCCTTTAGGTGCTTTGTTAACCAATTTGCAAACTTGGTTGGCAGACAGCCTTAGGTATGGCGTGTTAGGTGAAGCTGGGGTGCAAGACAGCCGCCAATTACCACTGTACCGACAGCTATTTCAGTTATTGGGGCAGCGGGGCGTGTTGCAACTAGAAAAAAGCTTACAAGGCTTACACCAGCAACTGCACACCAACCCTAACGTTGATTTATTCCTAGAAAGTTTAATGATTAAGCTAGCGCAGGAGTTAAGCCGATGAGTGAAGCTGGTCAGTATTTGAATAAGGAAATGCAGCCATTAACCTTGGTGTTAACCGATAAACAGGCGCTTAAAGCCCATTACATGCCTTTTTTAAAACGTGGCGGTATTTTTGTACCTACCCAGTGCCTGCTGCGCCCAGGTGATGAAGTGCAAGTGTATTTGCAACTGCCTGATGCGACTAAGCCTGTTTTAATCACGGGTAGTTTGGCTTGGTACACGCCAGCGGGCGCACAGGGGCAAAAATTAGCCGGTGTGGGTGTGCATTTTTCAGACGATGAAGAGTTGCTGAAAAGCCAGATTGAAGAACTATTAGCAGACTTGCCTGATAACGATAAGCCTAGCCATACGCTTTAAAAGCCATAAAAAAGGCAGCAACAAATGAAATTGTCGCTGCCCTAATAATTGCTACCCTAATAATTACTGACCTAGCAAATACTTACTTAAAGTTTTTGCTAAAGCAATATTCTTTTTTACCATTTTCGCCTGTTCTTATGTGCAATACTTTTTTAGTATTGCTAGGATCATTCTTTTTGTCTGAATTAGACAGCATATCCTTAATAACTGACTTCTTATATTCTTTACCAGAATTTTTAACAATCTTGTTGTCTTTCATCCAAGACTTTAAATCTTTAGCAGTAAAAACGGTAGGAAGTTCATTTTTCTTAACAGCTTTTTTAACTCTGTCAATTAAAGGACGCTTTTTGTTTTTAGTCAGCTTGCTTTTTTTAGCAGCGAGTAACTCTTTCTTAGCCTTCAACTCTTTTAACTCATTTTTCTTGGCTTTGATTAGTTTCTTTTTCTTATCACTTGATGACATAATAAATACCTTTTTTTGCAGTTTAAAAAAATTTAACACAAAAAAATCAGGCGCACAATTAAGCGGGCCTGATTAGATAGATGTTTGATTTTTCATTGGATATCCCTTTTTTTATTGCAAGCATTTCATATTACGCCATCAGAACCTCTAGTCTACCTAGACTTTAGTCATGGCTTATTATTTTTTCAAATAAGGAGTTAGTATGTGGTTGGTTGATTCTCACTGCCATTTAGATATGTTGGAACTTGCAAAAACCAGCAGTGGTGAAGCAGCAGGTTTAGAAGGCGTTTTAGCCGCAGCAAGGCAACGGGGCGTGAAGCATTTTTTGTGCATTAACGTTAACCCTTGGCACATTCAAGAGTTGCGTGACCTTACCGCGCCTTTTGATGATGTAAGTTTAACGCTAGGTTTGCACCCGCTGCATAAGCCAGAACAGCCAGTGACCACTGAACAACTGATTGAATGGGGACAAGCCGATGACATTATTGCGCTGGGCGAAACTGGCTTAGATTACCATTACGAAGGGCTAGAACCTGCTTTGCAGTTGGATTACTTTCAACGCCATTTAGATGCAGCTTTGGTATTGAATAAGCCAGTAATTGTGCATACCCGTGAAGCCAGCGCCGATACGTTAAGGTTGTTGAAGCCTTTTTGTGAACAGGGCGGGCAGGGCATTATTCATTGTTTTACTGAAAATTTAGACTTTGCGCGTCAGGCAGTGGGCATGGGTTTGTATGTGTCTTTTTCTGGCATTGTTACTTTTCATTCGGCAACTGCGCTGCGTGAAGTGGCAAAGGTTTTGCCTTTAGACCGTATGCTAGTAGAAACTGATGCGCCTTATTTAGCCCCTGTGCCGCACCGTGGGAAACAAAATGAACCTGGTTATGTGCGCGATGTGTTGGAATTTATTGCTGATTTACGCGGCTTGAACAGCGAATTTTTGGCGCAACAAACCACGGAAAACTTTTTTCGCTTATTTCCAACAGCACTAGCCAAGGCAGGTAAGCAACAGGCTTCGCTTGCTTGAATGATAAAAGCCGTTTAACCTTGTGACTAAAATAATGATATGAGTCATCTTTTGAGGAGCAGGTCATGGCTGAGTCACCGGTAGAAAAACAGGCGCGGCGTGTTAAAGAATTTAAGCAGCGTGAAGCCCGTATACTGGACATTGCACTAGAGCTGTTCTTAGAATTTGGTGAAGATAAAGTCACCGTTGAGATGATTGCTGACAAGGTAAATATTGGTAAAGGTACGATTTATAAACACTTTAGTACCAAAGCAGAGATTTTTTTGCGCTTGATGTTAAATTACGAACAAGAAATGGCCGAGCTGTTTACCCTGCCCAGCATTGCTGAAAATAAAGAATCGCTATCACGCGCTTATTTTGAATTTCGTATGCAGCAGCCCGATAAATACCTGCTGTTTAATCGTTTGGAAGAAAAGTTGGTGAAGGCCAATGTAATTCCCGACATGATTGAAGAGCTGCACCGCTTTCGTGCCAAAAATTTAGAAAGCCTTTCGGGTTTGATTACAGGGCGCATAGAAGAAGGCTTGCTAGAAGATGTGCCGCCCTATTTTCACTACTGCGCTTCTTGGGCGTTTGTGCATGGCGCTGCTGTTTTATACCAATCAGAATTTTTTCAAGATGTTATTCAAGACAAAGATGAGTTTTTTCGTTTTATGATGGACATAGGCGTGCGCTTGGGCAATCGTGGTCAGCGTGGGCGTAAATCTAACCCTGATTCAGTTCTACCTAAACCTTAATATGCCAACTTCCAGTGTTCTGTTGCAGCTAGCTTCGCGTATCGCCGTGAATGCGGGTGAAAAAAGTTTGCCACCGCTGCACCTTTGGCAACCACAAGCAGTGGTTGATATTGATTTAAGCATCGACCACCAAGGCCAATGGTTTCACCAAGGCGAGCCGTTTATTCGTACTGAACTGGTGCGGCTGTTTTCTACGCTGCTGCGGTTAGAAGCTGATGGCAATTATTACCTGATTACTCCAGCTGAAAAAGTTTTGGTAACCGTGGTGGAAGTGCCTTTTTTAATCGTTGCAGCAGAAGTAACCCTGCAAACAGGCAAGCCAGTTATTCAGTTAGCAACCAATGTTAGTGACAGTTTTAACCTAGATGCCAGCCACCCGCTGCGCGTTGTTACCCAAGCCAATGGCGAACCGCGCCCTTATGTGTTGGTGCGTGATGGATTAGAAGCACGTATTTTGCCGCAGGTGTTTTATCAATTAGTCGATTTAGCTGAAACACGACAAGAAAACCACCAAACCTGCTTGTATTTAACTTCTGCTGGCGCTGAATTTCAGCTGGGCTGTTTTGATTAATGCCAATACCTTTCGTTAAAAACAATCTTACCCAAGAACAGCAATCCGTTATTACCCACCAGCAAGGCCACGCCAGAGTGCGTGCCGTTGCAGGTTCGGGCAAAACCACCACGCTGGTTGAAAGGGTCATTCACCTGCTGCGCCAAGGTACGCCTGCCAAACGGGTGTTGGTGGTCATGTATAACCGTGCCGCGCGTGAAGATTTTATTAGCAAGCTGCAAAACCGTGCTGCTGACATTAAGCACAGCGAAGGTGTGCAGCTGCAACTGCCCGACGTGCGTACTTTCCATTCGTTAGGCCATCGCTTAACCCAAACTTTTTGCCGCTGGGGCGTATTAAAACCGCGTAAATTGCAGCAAGAAGAATGGATGATTGACCGCTTAACGCGTTTGGCATTAACGCAACTTGCCGAACAATCGGTCGGGCAATTAGTTGAGCAGGGCGATGAATTACAAGCTTGGTTAGAAGACGAAGCATTAGATGCGTTTAAAGGTTTTTGTACGCTGGTTAAAAGTGGTTTAAGCCCTGCCCATGCAGTGTTTGAAGCCTTAGATGCCACGCCAGCCCAAAAGCATTTTCCACACGCTTTTGACCAGCTAGAAAGTATTTTAAAAGACCAGCGCCTGATGTTTTTTGATGACCTTTTATGGCGACCGTTAAAAGTGTTGGCTAAGCAGCCAGCGCTGTTAAGCCGTTTACAAGGCTTTTTAGATTACCTAATTGTTGATGAATACCAAGACATTAACGAGGTGCAGCAGGCGTTGCTTAAAGCCTTGGCTGGTGAAGCGCAGGTAATGGTGGTGGGCGATATTGACCAGTGCATTTATGAATGGCGCGGCGCTAAACCTGAATATATGCTGCGCCGTTTTCAGCAAGATTTTAAGCAGGTACAAGACTATCCTTTAACGCATACCTTTCGTTTTGGGCATAGCCTAGCCTTGGTGGCGAATCAGGCGATTATTCATAACAAAGAACGTCCGCAACAAATTACTTTAGCTGCCAAAAATTCCAGCCCAACCAGTTTGCAACAAGGGCAAAGCAGTGCTTGGTTGCTAGAAGAATTTGCCACTTGGCAGGCAAAAAATCCGACAGGCAGCGCCGCCATTTTAGTACGCAGCTGGGCGCAAAGTTTAGACGTGCAGCTGGAATTATTAAAAAACCACCAGCCGTTTCAATTAGCGCGGCAAGAACATTTTATTTTCAACCGCCCACAAATTCGCGGTTTATTAGCCTACGCGCGTTTGGCGTTAAATAGCCAAGCAGGCTTGCAAATTAACTACCAGCACCCAGATGCGCAGCAAGATTTTTACCAGCTGCTAAGCTTTCCTACCTTGTACTTAAAAGAAGCAGAACGCCAAAGCTTGTTGCAGGGCAGAATGCACAGCGATTCGGCGTTAATGGCGGCGATGGATAGCTTGTCGAAACATAAACAAAGGAAGGTGGCTAATCGGCTGGAATTATTAGAAAAACTGGCTAAATACGCTAAGCAACTGAATCCGCTAGGCTTTATTCAATTTACATTGCGTGAAACCGATGCCTTAGAAATAATACGCAAAACCGCTCCCAGCAAAGAAAGCAGCGAAGAAGCGTTGCGTTTAATTGAAGGTTTAAGGCGCTATGCCGAAAAAAGTACCACCAGCGATTTAGGTGAATGGATTAACCAGCTAGAACAAGCGCAGCAGGAAGGTCAAACCCAAACTGCAACTAATAAAACTGCACAACTGGTGATTTTAACCGTCCACGCTGCCAAGGGTTTAGAGTGGGATTGGGTGGGTATTTATGGCTTGAACGAAGGCGATTTTCCTTACACTTCAGGCTTTAGGGGCTTAACCGCAGCGGAAGAAGAAGCCGAACGGCGCTTGTTTTACGTTGCCATTACCCGTGCCAAACACAGCCTAGTGCTGGCGCGAAGTGAAAACTCCACACAACCCAGCCGCTTTTTAGAAGAAGCCGCGCTGCAAGATGCCAGCTTATTGGCTGCGCTGCTGCATCAACCACCTAACCCTTTGCCAGCCAGTATGAAAGCGCATCACCCTGAATTACTTAAACATTACTGGCAAGCGGTTAGCGATTTACCGCCGCCTATTTTTTCTGCTTATCAATTTCAAGCGGCTAAAACTAACACCACTCAAACTAAGCCCACTAAAAAAGAACCAAGCTTTCTTAGCAAGTTGTTTACTAATAGCTAAGGCGCTTTAGGTTGTCACAAATCACTGCTGCTGCAATACCCACATTTAAAGATTCAGCAGCACCAAAAGCTGGAATAGTAATTTTGCGCGTCACCTGTGCGGCAAGTTCTGCACTAATGCCCTGCGCTTCGCTGCCTAATAAAATCACGCCACCTAGTGGGCT
>CAYJCB010000014.1:0-17863 GCA_964368615.1 uncultured Halomonadaceae bacterium
GCACGCTTAACGTAACCAATATTGGTGCAGCGGTTACAACATTTGATGCCTCTGCGGTAACGGGTGCAGTTCACCTTGATTTAAGTCAAATAAAAGCCATTGCTACTAATGCGAAATTAACCACGCTAACAACAGGTAATGGTGATGACGTGGTTACGCTGGATTTAACCAAGTTAGCTGCCAACGTTAAGCTAAATGGTGGTGAGGGTAATAATACGCTTAAGTTATTAGGTGCAGACAAGGCAACGCTAGGGGTGGAACAATCTGAACAATCTGTTAAGGGTTTTCAGACGCTGGAACTTAGCGGTAAGGGCATTAAAACGCTTGGTACTGCTGTCACTGATGTTAAGACGCTGGTCTTGAATGGCCAAATAGGTGATGTCGCTGCTACCTTTGCTAAGGCATCTGAGCTTACGCTAAATGCCGTGGGTGCAAATACCGCAAAAATTACTCTAAATACTGTCGATAACCTAGCTTCTGCTAATGTGCTTACTTACAAGACTACTGCTAAAACAAGCACTGACGTTACTAAACTAGAAGTTTCTAAGGGTGAAATCACTTCAAGTTTTGCTAGTAAATTGGTGATTGATTTGGGTGATTTTACTCAGCAATCTGGCAAGATTAATGCTAATAGTGCCACTGATGTGGTGTTAAACGTTGCTAAAAATGCGGAGTTTTCGGCTGCTGTGAATGCGCTGGTTGCAAAAAGCTTAACCATTAACGCAGCGGGTAAGCTAAATACTAAAGATATTATTGTTGATTATGCAACAGCGGTAGATATTACTGCTAGTCAAGGTGGTGCGGTTAGGGTGGTTGCTGAAAAGGCCAAAATAGTTAAAATTATTGCTGGTGACAATTTAGCCCTAACAGGCTCTAGTTTTAAAGAAGCTGAAACCGTAGCAATAACGGTCAATAAAGGTTTGGTGACGGGTAGTAATGTTAATCTAGCTGCGGTTAAAAATTTAAAACTTGCAGGTGTAGGCAGTGTAGAGCTTGGTACGATTGGTAGTGGTGGCAAGGAAGGTCAAAAAGCCATTAACCTTGATATAGTCGATATGAAAGCCTTTACTGCAGGCACTATCCAAGGCGACAGTATTGATATTAAAGCTGTTAGTTCAGGCTCCACTAAAATTGTTAATATTTTTGCAACAGCGGGCGAAAAAATTACGATTAATCTCACTGATTCGTCGGCGGGTGCTAATACTCCAAATGGTGAATTTATAATCACTGGTTTGATTGGTTTTAGCCCAAAAAACCCAACACCTAAAGCTATGTTTGCAAAAAGTGAAGGGCCAATGCTGCTGACCGAAGGTAAGGATATATTTAAGGTTGTCCTTGAAGGTGATGCTAAGTTCTCATTAGGTTCTACTGTAGTAGCTGATATTATTGATGTTGATGCGTCTGCTTTTACTGGTACAGATACGGCTAGTAGTTTTGGCAAAATGTCTGCTGATACGATTACCCTAAAGGGTAAAGGTTTAGAAGCGAACCAAATCACCATTGCACAAGGTAAAGATATTTCGGTTACAGGCGGTTCAGAAGCCGACAGCCTGATACTTGAACAAGCGATTGGTAAAACTGATGCAATTAAAATCACCTTTAACGGTGGTGCAGAAGACTCATTAGAGTTTACAAATGCTAATCCTGTTGATTTAACTAACACCAATTCTGCATTGAATTTGACTGGTGTTGCGCGTGTAAAAGCGAATGATTTAAAAGTTAAAGCCAGTGATATAACGGCCAAGCCGTTGGAAATTGATGGCAAGTTGGTTATCGCTAATGTCGTTGCTGGCACTGACCTAAGCCAAATTTCTGCTGCAGATAAGGGCGGTGTAGAAATTGAAACTCAAGTTGGGGCAGATGGTGTATTAATTCTGGGTGGTATCAAAGATATTGAAGACTTAACCATCGCGGTTAAAGACCCTGTTCCAGCGGGTACTTCAGTTAAGTTCGATACTACAGACCTTGGGCTAACCAACCTAACCTTTAAGCTAGGCGCTAACGATACTTCTGAAGACGTTGTTAAGCTAAGCGCTGATTCTGTTTTTAACGTGCCAGGTGATTTAACCATTCAAAGTGGCCAGTTAGATGTAAGTGCCGTACCAGTAGGTAACTTTTCTGTTGGTACAAATGGCGATGGTACAGTTCTTACCTTAAACAAATCTGGTTTAAAGCTTTCTGTTGAACAATTACTGGCGCTTTCTAAGCAAGCAGGCTTGGTGATTGATGCAGACCCAACGGCCAACGGCGTACAAGTAGAAATTACTAAGGATACTACCCCTGAACAGATTGCAGCATTAGAAGAAGCACTTAAAGAGAATGGCGACCTTGCAGGAATTTTTGCCCCAGGCAGCAAGCCAACTATCACTATTGCAGGTGATGTGGTTGGTGATAATAAGACAGCTGCTGACGCTGCTCAAGCTGCGGGTGACAATTTTGTGGGTGGCGCAGTAGACCCACAAATTAAGTATGCTGAAGATGTTGAAATTGCTAAAACTGCTGCTAATAAGGCATTAACTGATTTAAATGCTTTTAAGGACGCTTTTGTAGCATTAGACGCTATTGATACCCTTGATAAAGCAGCTGCAGCTAAAGCTGCCGCTACTGAGTTAAACAATGCTATTGGTAAGGCAGAACAAGCAGCCATCGCCTATGTGGATGCTGCAAGTAACACTCACGACCCAGATGACGATATCGCGGCAGAAGATAAAGCAGGGCTGATAACCGCTGCTACCGCTGCTGCAACGACTAGCTTAAACACCAAACAAGCTGCGGCTTTTAATGCAGCGTTTGCGGCGGCTGAGAGTGCGATAGCTGATATAGCTGATGCTAATAAAGACCCTGATACCAAGATGACTGTTGCAGTGGCTAGGGATTTTGTTGTTTCAAAAACTGAAGGGACGCAAGCAGCAGAAGCGGCAGAAGCGGCAAAAGCATTGGCGAGCGCCATTGCTGAAAGCATTCTAGAACCTACGAAAAAAAGTAATGCTGTTGGTGCTGTTGAAAACTTACATATTCCAGATATACAAGAACTTACTTCTATCGCTAACATTGAAGACACTGCTGCAAACCTTGCCGCTGCTACTGATCTATTTAAGTATGCAGACAGGATTAGTGTGATTGAAGGCACAAGTGCAACGGTTGCAGAGGCTATCGCTATTGTTCAAGCAGCGGCGGATAACTTTGTAGGTGTTTCAGGTGTGAATGTTGTTGATACGATTGCGACTATTCAAGTAGTGACTGAGCCAAAAGACTTGGCGGTGCTAACGCTTGTGGATAGCGTTAAATTTAGCGGATCAGAAATAGAACTAGCCCCTAAGCAATTTACTGCCTTTGGTTCTAAGCTAGACGACAATAAAGCAAAAATTAATGGTGATGTTGCTGCTCCTGCTGATGTTGCAGCTGTTGTTGAAAACCCCAGCAAGCTTATTAATAGTGGTATTACTGCCATTAGTCTAACTGCCGCACAGTTTGCGACTGCAGGCTTGCCAGCAAAGCTAACAGCAAAAGCTGCAACCATTATGAATAAAGACCTTATAAGTGGTAGTGATGCTAATGCGCTTGTTGAGAACGCTGACAAGATTAAAGCGGGAACTATTCAGAAAATCGCAATTACTGCAGAACAGTTTGTTGCAGCAAACGTAATTGCGGCGCTAGGCGCTAATGCCGCCAAGATTCTAGCACCAGTAGGTGCAGCCGAAACTGCAACGGTTGTTGCGAATATTGACAAGATTGCAAACTTAGGTATTCCTAAGATTACGTTAACGGCAGATCAATTTACTAGAGCGGGTGTAATTGACGCGCTGAGTACGAATGCTGCCACGATTACGGGTGTGATAGATACAGCACAAGCTGCTGCGATTGTTACAAACGTTGCCAAGATAGCAGTAGGCGGTATTCAGGGCAAAATCACGCTAAAAGCTGACGATATTCTTAAAGCTAAAGATGGTTTGCTTACAAAGCTAGGGTCGGACGCAACACTTACTGTGACTAGCGAGAAGCCTTTGACTATTGCTGAGGTTCGCAAAATTTTTGATAAAGTTAATAAGGTAACCCTTGATAACATTAAAGTTGAAGACAAAGCTGAACTTTTGTCTGACCCAACAAACAATGATTTATTAGCTAAATTTAACTCTGTGATTGTTAGCGACCCTGCAACGGTTGCTCAAGTTAAAGCGATTCTTGCTGCTGCAACGCTGGCAACGCCTAGCGGTGTAACTATTGATAAAATTACTGACACTGCTACTAGCTTGACTAACTTGGCTGGTGATAGTAATTCTGCAAGTGCGCCTTATCTAGTAGCGCTTAAAAAGGCAACGGAGGTTACTGCAACGATTGGTGACCATTCTTCTAACTTTACTCAAGACCTAAGCGGTATTGTTTCAGATGCTGCTATTAAAATTGCCAAGATTACTGCTGCTGGTGAATTTAAGGGTAACTTTGCTGATTTTGCGCTAGTTATTGATGATAAAGTTACTCTGACAGCTGATGCGGCTAAGCTCACTGATTTAACAGCAACGGGTAAAGGTAATTTAGTGGTTACTGCTGCGGCTGCCATTAAGGACACTGACCTAGCTGAGATTGCTATTGCGGGTAAGGTGACTGTTGCTGTCACAGACGGTAAGAATGTTGATAACGCTATTAATCTCGGTAAAGTTGTTGGCAAGGCGGAGATTACCGGTGGTGATAAAGTTGACACTATTACCGCTTCTAAAGGTGGCTCTGAAATCACTGGTGGTAAAGGCAATGATAAAATTACGCTAGGTGCTGGTATTGATACGGTTAAGTTTAGTGGCACTAGGGATTTGAATGGCGTTGATGAAATCACTGGTTTTACCGCTGGCGCTAGATTAGGTGACAAGCTAGATTTTAATAGCTTCTTGTTTGGTGATGTAGCTATTGTTGGCGCTAAGCTGATTGGCACTAATGGTGTTGCTGGAGGTGCTTTAAGTAACTTCAGTGCTGCAGCAAAAACAGGTAAAATTACTGATATTGCTGGCAAGGTTGTGGTATTAGAAGGTGCTCTGGGTGCTGATGATGCAGACACGACAGCTCTTAAAAAATCTATCATCTTTGCTGGTCAGGGTGGCGATTCTGCTAAATTTAGCCTTGCTGATGGTCAAAAGACAATAGTGCTTAGTGCCAAAGGAGCAGAGTTTAAGGATGCTAAGATTATGAATGTCTACTATGTAACAGGCCAACAAGGCGATGACAAGATGGAGCTAGTGGGTACTGTAACGCTTGATCCAGCTAGTGCTGGTTTTGTTACTGGTAACTTTGCTTAATATCTAGTAAATAGTTTGTATTAGTACTAATAGTGCTAACAGGGGGAAGGCTAAGCCTTCCCCCTTTTTTTTACTACACGCTTAGTAGGCTTGAATTTGTGGCATAATTAGGCTTCATTTTTTTGGTTAAAATTAAAGTGCTAATGTGGAAGACTTAAATTCTTGGTTTTTAGTGGTTGCCGTGTTGCTGTGCCTCAGTATTTTGGCCAGCGTTATTTCTGCGCGTATCGGAATGCCGTTGCTGTTGGTGTTTTTGGGCGTAGGTATGTTGGCGGGTGAAGATGGGGTGGGCGGTTTAAGCTTTGCAAGCTTTGAATCGGCTTACGTGATTGGGCATTTGGCGCTGGCGGTAATTCTGCTTGATGGCGGAATGCGTACCCGTATGAAAACCTTTCGGGTGGGCTTGCGGCCTGCCTTGGTGCTGGCAACGGTGGGGGTGTTAATCACTTCGGGGTTAACGGGTTGGCTGGCGATGTGGATTTTTGACCTGTCTTTATTAGAAGGTTTGTTAGTCGGTTCGATAGTTGGTTCTACCGATGCTGCTGCGGTGTTTTCTATGCTTAGCGGCAAGGGCGTTAGCTTAAATGAACGGGTTAGCGCCACGCTGGAAATTGAATCGGGTACGAATGATCCGATGGCAATTTTCTTAACCATCACTTTAATTACGCTGCTTACTCAAGAAACCCCTAACCTAATCAGTGCTTTAATGATGTTTGTGCAGCAGTTTGGCATAGGCATTCCTATGGGGATTGCGGGTGGTTGGTTCTTTGGTAAAGTTTTAAAAAGGCTACAGCTTTCTACAGGCTTTTATCCGCTGCTAGTTACGGGCGCTGGCTTGGCATTATTTGCCACCACTAACATGCTGGGTGGCAGTGGTTTTTTAGCCATTTATTTGGCTGGTTTAATGATAGGTAACAGCCGTTCGGCGAAGTTACAGTACATTTTGCCAGTACACGATGGTTTTGCTTGGTTAAGCCAAATTGGTTTGTTTTTAATTTTGGGCTTATTGGTTACGCCACACGAAATGCTTGCCACGGCTATTCCGGCAACGCTCTTGTCGATTGGCATGATTTTAGTGGTGCGCCCGATTGCGGTGCTCTTGTGCGTAAAACCTTTTTTCAAGTTTAGTTGGCGCGAATTAACTTTTATTTCTTGGGTGGGTTTGCGCGGTGCTGTGCCGATTGTGTTGGCGATTTTTCCTGTGATTGGCAATGTCGAAAATGCCAGCTTATATTTTAATATTGCGTTTTTTGTAGTGCTGCTATCGCTGCTGGTGCAAGGCACAAGTTTGCCTTGGGCAGCGCGTTGGTTAAAGGTTGAAGTACCCACTGGTTTTATGCCTAAAAATCGTACTTTATTGGGTGTTTTTCCTGAAGATGATTTTGAAACCTTCGTTTATTCGGTAAAAGGCGGGGCTTTAGACGGTGTTGAATTGCGTTGTTTACGCTTTCCTTCGGGGGCGCGTATTGCTGCGCTGTTTCGTAATAAGCAGCTTATGCACCCTTCAGGTAGTACCCAGCTTAAAGAAGGCGACCAGTTGTGCATAATAGGCCGCGAGTCTGATTTATCCATTTTAAGCAAAATGTTTAACGGTGATTCGCAACCCGATAAAGAAAAGAACCGTAATTTCTTCGGTGATTTTACCCTGTCGGGCGATGCGCCTTTAAAAGATGTGGCTGATTTATATGGCTTAACCATTAGCCCTGAACAAGAAGGCTTAACATTAAGTAAATTGTTAGTAAGTCGCTTTGGTGGGCAAGCCGTGGTGGGCGACCAGATGGAATGGCACGGCATACGTTGGGTCGTGGTTAGCGTGGAAGACGATCAAATAAAACAGGTGGGTCTTAAAACCTTAAATATAATGGCTGCTCAAAAAGACTAGGCTTAGTGCCAGTCAGAACGTTAAAAAGTCACCGCTGTTAAGTGGTTATCCCAGCGCAGTTGTTGGCCTTTTTCTAAGCTAATTAACTGGCGTTCGCCACTGATTGCATTCAGCTGATACACCTTGCCATGTCCGGTGCTGACTAAAAAATCACCGGCTTGGCTGCCTGCTGCAACACCGCAACCATCGGCGGCGTAAATGCTGGTTATAAAGCTTCTTTGCTGCATATCCCACACCATAATCTGGTTGCCACGCGGTGAAGAAACTGCCGCAAACTTACCGCTGCTATCAAAACTGGCGCTGCCGCAATACTGCTGCAACTGGCTACGAATCAGTTCGGGTATTGCTAAAGTTGCAAGCTTTTCACCTTGTTTATGCGCCAAGACTAAAGGCACAGCATCGGCTGGGTGGCCTTGGTATTGCAGCGCGGCAATCACTTGACCATTCGCAGCAACGTCTAAATGGCGAATGCTGCACTGGTGAAATTCATCGGCGAGTTGGTGGGTTGCCAATAGCTTACCGCTGCTGCTGTCTAGGTAGGTTAACGAAGACTGCATGGTGTCTAGGTTAAGCTTTTCTCGCCCTGCGGTTTTAATGCCGCCATTCGCCACGACTAGCGTTTTACCATCGGGTAGCCATAAAAACTCATGCGGCTCTACACCGCCTGTTAACAGCTCGCCCACTACTGCAAAATTATTTTCTAAATCACGCACCACCAAGCGCCCTTGCTCATCTTTATCCTTAATGGATTGTTCGCTGGTGTAAAGGTAGCGCCCATCGGGTGATAGCAGCGCATGACCTTGCAAAAAATAACCCGTTTCAGTGGCTAAAGAAGCAACAGGCTGCTGATTGCGGTAGTCATAAATATCAATAAATTCGCCCGGCCGTCGCGCAACGGTAAACAGCCAACCACGGGTTGGGTCGGCTAAAACATGGTGCGCTCTGGAAGGCAATGGGTGGGTCGTTTGCGCTTGCCCTAGCGCGTTAAAAAAACTTAGGTAATAACCGCCCTGCACATTTTTAGCCGCCGAAGCATACAGCAGCGGCTGTTTTGTGTGTTGATTAGCATGAACAACAGGCATTTGTGTTAACAGCGGTGCGGCTGCTAACCAACCCAATAGTTGGCGGCGGTTAATACTCATTCAAAACTAATCCCCATCACGGCTGTTAAAGCCTAGGTGTACTTCTAATGCTGCCATGGCTAACTGCAAGTTTTGTTGTAATTCAGCAATTTGTGGGCGCAGCTTGCGTAACGCTTTATCGGTTTTTTCAGTTAAAGCCTGCTGCTGCACTTCAGGTGTTTTTTCTAGTTGCTTATTAATCTGCTTAAAGCTGGTTTCTATGGCGCTAGCGAGGTTTTTTTCACCAGCTTCCAGCAGCAGCGAATGCACGCTAACAGGCTTAAAACCGCTGTACAGCTGATGCAACGCTGCTAGGTTAGTGTTGATGTTGCTAATGGATTGACTGCTGCGCCAAGCTTCGCTTCTGCTCCAACGGGCTTTATCAAAGCCACTGCCTAGAGGGTAATCTAGCTTGTAATCCATAATCACTTGCAGCGGTTCGGCTAAAGATTTCATTAATGGAACTGCGGCTTCAGCAGCGGTATCAAAGTAAGGATTAGCGCCTGGGTTTAGCTGCCTTGCTGCCTGTAGCTGCCAGTCTTGTTCAATTTCTTGCGCTACTTTAACCATATAATGATTAACGCCCGTTAAAAAACGGCAAGAGGCTGTATTAGGTTGTAAGTTTTTTGCAGCAGCTTCATCAAATAGAATTTTTTCCATCGCAGGAAAGCCTTTTAAACTGATGCTTGCTGCCTTAAAAAAAGCATCGTCATAAGTGGCATCTTCTAAGGCTAGTGCGCTGCGTAACTGGTTAGCACCAGTGCCGCGTTTGTCAGGCCAATAATGCAAGCCATGGTTACGCATTAGCAAAGTAACAGGGCCGTATTGAATGTGCTGCACCGCTTGCCAGCGGGTCATGGCGTGTTGATAAGCAGCTTGGGCTTGTTGAAGGTTTTTGTCAGTCGGCTGTTTAACGCTAGATTGTTTAACGCTGGATTGTTCACATAACAAATTAACTTTGCTTTGGCTTAGTTCTAACGCTTGGGTTAACGCTTGATAACTAGGAATAATCTGCTGATTAATTGCCGCTTGGTTGTAGGCTTGCCATTGTGCTGCGCTGGGTGCTGCTAATAAATGGCTAGCAGGTGCAAGGGTTAACAATAAAGCCGCAGCAGGTGCGGCTAGTTTTGGCAAATACTTCATTTAAAGAGACTCCACAAAGTCGATAAGTTGTTGACGTTGTATTTTAGGTAAAGCCATAAATTGTTGCTTAGAATCTTTGGCTTCACCGCCATGCCAAAGAATCGCTTCCTGCACGTTACGGGCGCGTCCATCGTGTAATAATTGGCTATGTCCGCTGATTAATGGCGTTAATCCTACACCCCACAGCGCTGGTGTGCGCCATTGATTGCCCTTGGCTAAAAACTCGCTGTGTTCATCGGCTAAACCTTCGCCCATGTTATGCAGCAGCAGGTCAGTGTAAGGCCAGATACTTTGGCTTGCCAAGAGTGGGTGAGCATTTTTATCGGTGACGTAATGAGGGCGGTGGCAAGCAGCACAATCCAGTTGTTTAAACAGTTTTTCACCCGCTAACACGCTTGGCTGCTGGGCGTTGCGCCTTGGTGGAATGGCTAAAGTGCGTACATAAAACTCTAAAACTTCGGTCATTATGGGTGAAGCTTCAACACCACCTAGGTGTTCGCTATTACCGTCAGGAAGTTTACGGCAATCGGCTTGGGCGCTAGTGCAACCGCCGTAGCCGTGTGGAAAAATATCGGTAGAAATGCCTATGTCTTCAATAAAAGCCGCAGCATTTTGTTGTTTAATGCTCGGGTGAATTGCCTTCCAGCCAAATCGCCCGATAACGGTTTTTTGCTGTTGAATGTCCCAAACTTGGTTCAGTTGCCCAGCAATTTTAGGGTGCTTTTTTTGTGCTGCTAGGTTGTTCTGCAGCTCACTGTCTGGAATGGCTTCCAACAAGCCTAAACCCGGCATAGGTGGCGTTACTCGCGCTGATGTACGCAATTGCGGGTGCAGTTCACCGTAAGCAAGTTTAGTAATGGAATAGTGAGGTTGGCGCAGCTCTACTTGTTCACCGCCAGCAAGGGTAAGGGTTTGAACAGTATAAGTTAACTTAACACGGCCTTCTGCTGCTAAGCCTTGTATGGATTGGTCTTGTAATTGACCGCCGTAAACAGGCTCGGGAATAAAGGCGTGTTTGCCACTGGCTAGCAGTGCTTGCTGTTGCTGATTTTGGGGTGGAATGCTTAAACGTAAAAATAAAGAACGGGCGTTGGCGTTAGCAATATCGGGTTCAGGTGGCTTGCCCCGACCATTATTGGTGTGGCAGCGCAAACAAGAACGGGCGTTATACAGCGGCCCTAAACCATCGCTTGCCGTAGTGGAAGAAGGCGAAGAAACCCAGAGTTTGCCAAAAATGGCTTTGCCTAAATTAAAGTCCATGCGCTGCTCTAAAGTCATATTAGCAGCGTGTTGCGAAAACGAATGTTGACCAGTCAGCCGCGTTGCGGTGGTTTCGCCAGCGGGTAGTTGCGGATTAGCATTTAGCCAAGAAGACATAACCAGCAGCAGGAGCAATAACACCACTCTACTGCTGGTTACAGATTTGGCTAACAAGGGTTTGTTAGGCATAAGTTAGGGTTTTAAATGCTGTCTGGGTTATCTAGGCTGTCAGAACCTTCTAGGCCAGTATTTTCTAAGCCTAAAACGCTCATGGCTGCTTCAATTGAACGCGTTTGCGTGGTTAAGCTATCGACTAAACCTTGCACAATGGCATTGCCTTCTTTGTTACCTGCGCCAATTAACATATCAAAAGGCGTACCTTGTTCAGCTGCTTTTGTGATTACAGATGCAGCATTAATTGAAGCGTTAAGTTCAGCGCGTAGCTGTTTATCTAGCGCAGCATCTTTGGCTTTAACTAGGTCTGAAATGCTTGGGCCTTTTACTTTGCTGCCATCAAGGCGCATGTATTCGCCTAGGTAAACGTTACGTATACCCACTGTGTTGTAAAAGTGCGAGTTGTGCGTATTGTCTGAAAAACAGTCGTGCTCTTCTTCTGGGTCATGCAGCATTAGTGGCAACTTAGTGCGTTCGCCAGCGAGTTCGCCGTAAGAAAGGCTGCCCATGCCAATTAAAATGGTTGCCAGTCCGCCATCGGTGCCTTTGGCAGCTAGTTCAGCACGTGCTGCACCACCGACTTGCCAGTTAGCAGCCATTTCTTCTAGGTCGCTAATTAACAAATCCGTTGCTACGCTTAGGTAGTCACGACGACGGTCACAGTTGCCGCCGGTGCAGTTGTTTAAGCTGTAATCAGTGGCTGGGCGTTCGCCTGAACCGGCTTCAGTACCGTATAAATCTTGGCCCCAAAGTAAAAACTCAATTGCGTGATAACCCGTTGCTACGTTGGCTTCGTTTTCATCGGCTTCGTGTAAAGTTTCAGCTAATAGTTCGGCAGTAATTTTACGCGCATCAATTTTTTGATTGCCTAAACGCAGGGTTTTGTTAGCAATGACGTTGGCGGTATAAAAAAGGTTTTCATCAGATTCTTCGCCATAGCTAGAAGCGTCAACGTAATCAATTAAGCCCTCGTCTAGCGGCCAAGCATTAACGCGACCTTCCCAGTCATCAACGATTTCGTTGCCAAAGCGGTAAACTTCGGTTTGCTGATAAGGAACACGTGAAGCTAGCCAAGCGTTGCGGGCATCTTGCAAAGTGGCTTCGGTTGGGTTGTTCAGCAGTGCATGAATTTTGGTACGCAGTTCTTTGGCTAGAATCACTGAATCGGTATAATTCGCTTCAGCAATGTCACTATAAGTATTAAGAATGCTGGCAGGTTCAGCTGTCTTAGTGGGTGTTGTTAATGAAGCGCAGCCAGTTAAACTGAAGGCTAGCACTAATCCAGATAGCAAACGCATGGAATAGCTCCTTGAGGATAAAGAATCTTGAGGGTAAAAATAATATTGTTAACAGTAACACTTCTCATTATGATTGGAAATATATAATTCAATACGAGTCATAATCATTTAGCAGTAAACAAAGGAATCCAAAATGCCCCCCAAATTCGCTTTTACCCTGCTAAGCCTTGCTTTGGTGCTGCCAAGTGTTGCTAATACGGCTGATCTACCAAAAAAAAGCGTACAAAAAGTACATCTAGGCCAGCAGCTGTTTTTTGATACTGCCTTGTCTAAAAACCGCAGCCAATCTTGCGCGACCTGCCACGAACCTGGTCAAGCCTTTATTGATACGCGCGGCAAAGGCGTTGCTGGGGCTGTTTCTTTAGGTGATGACGGGCATTCTTTAGGCGACAGAAATGCGCCAACGGTTAGCTATGCTGCTAGCATTCCAGCCTTTCATTTAAAAGCCAATGGCATTTATGCCGGTGGGTTATTTTTAGATGGGCGGGCTTCTACTTTGGCAGACCAAGCAGAAGGGCCACCGCTTAATCCAATAGAAATGGGCATGGAATCAGAAGCCGCTGTGGTTAAGCGTTTACAAGAAAATCCTGTGTATGTAAAAAGCTTGCAGCAGTTGTATGGCAAGGCAGTGTTTGACGATGCTAAACAAGCCTATGCAGCTATGGCTGATGCGATTGCTGAATTTGAGAAAACCGCTTTATTTAACCCCTACGATTCTAAGTACGACCGTGAATTGCGTGGTGAATACACCTTCACCAATGAAGAAGAATTAGGGCGCACTTTGTTTTTTTCGCAGCAGTTTACTAACTGCAACCAATGCCACCAGTTAGAAAGCACCCCTAACCGCAGCGGTGAAGTGTTTACTAATTTTGAATACCACAATATTGGTGTACCAGTGAATACCGCGTTAAGGGCGATAAATGGCGCAGCAGCATTAGATGAAGGTTTGTTTCAGCACCCTGATGTTGATGACGTTGTCCAGCGCGGCAAATTTCGCACACCGACTTTACGCAATGTGGCGGTAACAGCACCTTATATGCACAATGGTGTGTTTGAAGATTTGCGTACCGTGATGCTTTTCTATAACAAGTACAACAGCCGTGCAGCGCGTCGCCAAATTAATCCTGAAACTGGCCAGCCTTGGGCAGAGCCAGAAATAGCGGAAAATATTTCAATGGATTTATTAACCTTTGGCCCTGCTTTGAATGACCAACGAATTGATGCGCTAGTGGCTTTTATGAAGACTTTAACTGACCAGCGTTATGAGTATTTATTAGAGGATCAAGAGTAGAGGAGTCTCTACTCTTTAGACTGTTCTTTAGGTGCAAACAAGGTGGGGTCGTCGTCTGCTTCAGAAGGCTTTTTAGGTTCAGTATTGTTTTCAGCCTGTTCTGATTCATCGTCCTGTTGGGCATTTTCTTCTAGCAGGTCGGGATCAAAATCCATTGATTCAACGAACTTATCTTCTTTTTCTTGTTGCAGCATTTCTTGGTAGCCGCGCAAGGCTTCAACCATGAATTCATGGTAGGCGCGTGTATCTTGCAGGTTTTTTAAGTTAGCCAGCAGCGTATGTTCTTTAGACATGAGTGCTAAGCGTTTAAATTTTCTGGAACCTAGGCGTGAGTTGTATTGCACCAGCGGGTAAATGCGGTGCATAAAACCTAAGCGCCCTTCTAAGTTACGGATATATTCAATGAGGTCGCGCTTTAAGCGTTTACGCCGCGTAATTAAATTTGGGTAGCGGTTTAATGAAGGGAAATAGCTCATCATTCCTGCACCATGAGTTAACCACAGCACAAAAGCGATACCACCGGCAATACCACCAACCCAAGGGCTAGTTAAACTAAACAGGCTGGCTAAAAATAGAAACAAGGCTGAACCTAATGCAACAAACCATAGGGTTCTAGCACGTTTAGCGGTGTAAAGTTCGTGGTCGGTTGGGAAGTCTAAAAGTGACAATAAATTAAAATCTAGCGTTTCTAATTCTGAATAAAGTGCACGACGTTCGGCATCTTGTCGTAGTTTTTCAGCATCTTCGCGCTCTTTAATTTTCTTCTGTCGCTCTTCCTCTTCCCAATCGAGGCGTTCTTTTTCACGCGCAACACGGCTTTCTAAAGCTTCTGTAGAATGAATTTTCTGGTCAGCAGCCCAAGAATCGGTTTCTTTTTGCGCTGTACTCTTAGGTACAACGCTTTGTCCATTATTATCGTCTGGCATAGTTACAGCAAAGCCACTGCGTATTTATATAGGGAAAATAGAAGACCATGATAAATGCTTTATTGGCGCTTGTCCGTTTCAACCTGTAACTGGCAACGTAACTTTGCAGCCATTTGTAGCCTTAAAGGTAATTAAAGGCAATTATCGTGCTTTACGAATGTCGGTAATCAGCTGATCGGCCACTTTTAACATGTTTTCTAAGCTGCCAGCAGAATTACCATCAACAACGTAGCGTCCGTCTATAACAAGTGCAGGTACGCCAGTAATTCGGTAGGCTTTAATGCGTGCAATGTCTTGCTGTAAACGGCTATTGACGCCAAAGCTGTTGTATACCTGATTCATGGTTTCACTTTTAACACCGTGACGCTCAAAAAAATTACCTAACGCTTTTTGGCTGCTAAGGTTGGCATTTTCTTGATGAAGCGCGTTAAACATAGCCATGTGCATTTGTTCGGTTAGGTTTAAAGTGTCCATCACATAATAAGCGCGGGCTAGGTGTTCCCACTGCTTATTAAACGCAGCAGGTAGCTTAACAATTTGTACATCGGCTTGCTGTTTAAGCGCCCAAACTTGTAGCTGGGGTTCTAACTGGTAGCAATAACCGCAGGTGTAAGAAAAAACCGCAGTCACTTCAATCTTATCGGCTGCCACTTGCAGGGGTGCTGGGTCTTTTAAAGTGGTGTAGCCCTGAGCCATTGCTTGTGAGGCAAGCAAACTAACGGCTAGCAGCACTAGGCCGCGAAAAATATAACGCATAAATTAAAGCTCCCAAATTAAAAATCAGCAAGGAATGTTGCCATTCCTTGCCTCGTTAAGTTACTAAGTACGATTTAATAGCCAGTTGTTGATAGCTAAAACTTAACGATTAACACCGTGCAGACCGTACATATAAGAAGCAACGGCTTCCATTTCTGCATCAGTCATTTTTTCAGCAATTAAACGCATCATCGAGTTAGGGTCGTTGTTGCGCGAACCTTCACGGAAAGTGGTTAGCTGATTAACTGTGTAAGTTGGGTGTTGGCCTGAAACAGATGGGAAAGCAGCTGGCTTGTTACCGCCACCGTTAGGCAAGTGACAAGCAGTACAGGCTGGAATGCCTTTTGCCATATCACCAGCGCGGTAAAGGTTACGGCCTTTTTCAACTAAAGCTGGGTCAGCCTGACCTAAGTTAGATGGCTTGCTGGCATAGTAGTTAGCAATTTCACGCACATCTTCGTCAGTAAAATGATCAACCATGCCGGTCATTTCAGGAATATCGCGGCGGCCATCACGTATATCTCTAATTTGCTTAAATAAATAGTTGCTACCCTGACCTGCTAGGTTAGGCCAGTTAGGTATCATACTAATACCTTCAGCGCCGTGGCAGGCCGTACAGGTTGCGGTTTTTTCTTCAACACTTTGAGCATTCGCCACACCCACAACACTAACGGCTAGGGTTAAGCTTAACAGTAGTTTTTTCATCATCGGTTCGGTCTCGTTTTTTGCTAGTCTTTAAAATCATTTGTCCGTTCATGGGCGCTAGCATCGCGCCTACGGACGGTGAGTGATAAACTATTAACCTTGTAAGTTACCGCATTATAGCTAAGGCTTAACCTAACTGGAATGCCAGTGGTCTAACCCTTTTGTTTAATTTCTTTCAGATGACCCCCTATCCATGCGTCAAGTTAAGAAAAAAAAGCCTTTTCAAAAAATTATTTATGAGCCTGCTTCACAAGTAGCAAAAGTGCCGCAGCCCAAGCATTACAACGCCGCCAGCTTTTTAATTAGCTCGCCAACCTTAGCACAATGCCCATTAGATGAGGGTTGGGAAGTCGCTTTTGCCGGACGTTCTAACGCCGGTAAATCCAGTGCACTTAATTGCCTTACTTCAGCGCGTTTGGCTAGAACCAGTAAAACCCCAGGCCGTACCCAGCTTATAAACTTCTTTAGTTTAGACGAAGAGCGCCGTTTAGTGGACTTGCCTGGCTATGGTTATGCCAAGGTTCCAACCACAATTCGCCGCGAATGGGGTCAGCATTTAGGTGACTATGTAATGCATCGCCAATGTTTAGCTGGCATGGTGATTATGATGGATGTTCGTCACCCACTAACTGACTATGACTTACAGCTGATTGATGTGGCGGCAAGTCGTCGTTTGCCAGTACACATTTTGCTAACCAAGTCAGACAAGCTAAAACGTGGCCCTGCTGCTAACCAGCTACAATTTGTGCGCAACGAATTACTAAAAATTGGCGGTAACATTACTGTACAGCTGTTCTCATCGTTGAAAAGTGATGCTACCGCAGAAGCTTGGGATAAGTTAGACCAGTGGTTTGAGCTAGGCGCTTATGTTGCTACTGAACCTTTGACTGATGCCGATGAATTAACGAACTAACAATCGTGGCTAGGTATTCAACAAACAAAGTGTCTTGCTGGCGAAAATGATTAGCTGAAGAATGCGCCAACACCAGTAAACCTAGGTGTTGCGTATGACTTAAGCGACAAATAATCGCTGAACCTTGCTGCAAGTTGTCTAAACCAAGCAGGGTTGCTTTAGCACTATCTAGCTGTAAGTTAGCCGATGATTGGTTGGCTAATAGGGCTAGCTGCTGCTGTTGCTGCTGATCGCTGGCTTCAGGCAGGTTGTTAAGTTGGCTGTGGCTCCAAATTACCAAATGCGGTAAAGCAAAATTCTGCTGTAACTCTTCTTGCAGCAGGGTTACTAATTCTTCGGTGCTTTCTGCTTCCAGTAAGGTCACTAGCAAGCGTTCGATGCGCTTTAAACGCCGCTCGTTGTCACGGGCATTGTCTAATAATTGCTCGTGATCGTGTTTTTGCTGGTTCAGGGCTGCGCGTAAGGTTTTTATTTGATGCAGCAACAGCGATTCAGAACTACCGCAGTCGTGTTCTAGCTCTAAAGAACTTAATAGCTTTTCTCTACCTATAAAAAAACTACTGTTGTTGCTTAGCCAAGTCGCAACCTGTTCAGCCGTGATGGATTCAGTAATCGCTAGTTGGTCGCTAAGGTTTTGGTTAGGTGTTGCTAAGTTCATAAATAAATCTGTCCTTCAAAAACACGTTGTGCCGGTCCAGTTAATTTAACTGAATGGCCTTCGCCTAGCCACTCTAGGTGTAAAATACCACCGGGTAGCTGCATTTCTACGCGTGAATCAAACCAGCCTTGTAAACGCCCATAAACCATTGCAGCAGCAGCGCCAGTGCCTGAAGCAAGAATTTCGCCTGTGCCGCGTTCATAAACCCTTAAATGCCCTTGGGTACGAGAAAGAACCTGCAAAAAACCAGCATTCACGCGCTTAGGAAACAGCGGGTGGCTTTCTATGGCTGCGCCCAATTCATTGACCGCAGTGTTAAGCACGTCTTCAACTCGGGTAATGGCATGGGGATTACCAATAGACACTGCGCCGATTTCTAGTTGCTGCTTAGCAGTTTTTAAAGCGTCTGTATTTAAAGCGCTTATGTTTAAAGGATAGCTAATGGCTTGTT
>CAYJCB010000014.1:17963-20772 GCA_964368615.1 uncultured Halomonadaceae bacterium
TTTAAAGCGTCTGTATTTAAAGCGCTTATGTTTAAAGGATAGCTAATGGCTTGTTCCACGGCATAAAAAGGTAAGTCAGCAGGGTTTAAGCGCGGCACACCCATGTCTACCATAATTTGACCGTTATCATTTAAAGTCAGCAACAGTGGGCCACCTGCTGTTTCTACTCTAAGTGTTTTTTTGTTGGTCAGCCTTTTTTCTTGCACAAACATTGCAAAGCAACGCGCACCATTGCCCGAGTTTTCTACTTCTGAACCATCAGCATTAAAAATGCGATAGCTAAAATCGGCATCGGGCTTGGTGGGTGGTTCTACTAATAATAGCTGATCGAAGCCCACACCAAGGTTGCGGTCAGATAAACGCCGCACCTGTTCTGGGCGCAGGCGAACTTTTTGGCTGATTTGGTCAACCACCATAAAGTCATTACCTAAGCCGTGCATTTTGGTGAAATGGATTAACATTTTGTTAGCTCGTTATTTAAGCAAACCATTTAGCTAAACTAGCTAGGCAAACTAATTAGGCAAACACTGTTCACCAGCCATCTGCTGTGCATAGCTTTCGCGCTGACGAATGAGGTGGTGCTTCGTTCCATCAACCATTATTTCAGCAGGGCGATTACGGCTGTTGTAGTTAGAAGCCATTGCAAAACCGTAAGCACCAGCAGAACAAACCGCTAATAAATCATCAGCTTGTAAGCTAAGTTGGCGGTCTTTGCCTAAAAAGTCGCCAGTTTCGCAAACTGGGCCAACTACATCCCAAGTTTTAGCGGCACTGGTTGAATTTTTGTTTACTGGAATAATTCTTTGCCAAGCGTCATACAGCGCAGGGCGCAGCAGGTCATTCATAGCAGCATCAACAATGGCAAAGTTCTTTTCTTCGCCTTCTTTTAGGTATTCCACACGGGTTAGCAAAATTCCCGCATTGGCAGCAATGGCACGGCCCGGTTCAAAAATTAATTCAAACTTACGCTCGCCCAATTTAGCCAGCAAAGCAGCCACGTATTCAGCGGGTGAAGGCGGTGTTTCATTGTTATAACGCACGCCCAAACCGCCGCCTAAATCTAGGTGTTGCAGCGAAATACCGTCTTCGGCTAGCTGGTCAACCAACACTAACAAGCGGTCTAGCGCATCTAAAAAAGGGCCTAGTTCGGTAATTTGTGAACCTATATGGCAATCCACACCGATTATTTTAATGTTTTGCAGCTGGGCAGCCTGTTGATAAACCGCTCGGGCAGATTCAAACGCTATGCCAAACTTATTGGCTTTTAAGCCAGTAGAAATATAAGGGTGCGTTTTAGGGTCGACATCAGGGTTAACCCGAATCGAAATTGGTGCTTTTAGCTCCATTTCTTCAGCAACAGCGTTAATACGCAGCAGCTCTGGCACAGATTCCACGTTAAAGCACTTGATACCCACGTCTAGCGCCCGACGAATTTCAGCCGTTTGTTTGCCCACGCCTGAAAAAACCACTTTAGCTGCGTTGCCGCCTGCTGCTAAAACGCGCTCTAGTTCGCCCAGCGAAACAATGTCAAAACCTGCGCCTAAACGTGCCAACACGCTTAACACGCCTAGCGTGGAATTGGCTTTAACCGCGTAGCAAATTAAATGTGGCCTGCCGACTAAAGAATCAGCGTAGGCTTGGTAACGCTGCTCTAGGCTGGCGCGTGAATAAACGTATAAAGGCGTACCAAATTCTTCGGCTAGCTGCTGGGTAGACACACCTTCAGCGTAGAGTTGGTTGTCACGGTAAGTAAAAAATTCCATGCTATTTAGACTCTTGAAAATTAGCGTCAGGCTGCGGCAGGTATAAATCACCTTTTTGACCACAGCCAGCGATTAGTAACAACACCAGCAGCGCCAGTGTTATGTGTTTAATGCCACTAGGTTTAAGCATTGTATTAGCTACGTGCAGCAATTAAGGCTAACGCACGTTCTGCTGCTGCGGTGACTTGTGCTGGCGCTGTGCCGCCTAAATGGTCTCTGGCTGCTACTGAACCTTCTAGGGTTAGCACGTCAAATACATCGTCGGTAATAATCTTAGAAAATACCTGCAATTCTTCTAAAGTCATTTCTGCCAAGTCACGGTTTTCAGCGACACCAAACGCCACTGATTTACCGACCACTTCGTGTGCATCACGAAAGGCTACGCCCTTGCGAACTAGGTAATCTGCTAAGTCAGTTGCGGTAGCAAAACCACGACGGGCGGCTTCGTGCATCACATCGCGGCGTGGTTCAATGGCTGGAATCATGTCAGCAAAAGCACGTAAACAGCCTTTAACTGTGTCGATAGTGTCGAATAACGGCTCTTTGTCTTCTTGGTTGTCTTTGTTGTAAGCCAAAGGCTGTGATTTCATCAGGGTTAACAAACTCATTAAATGCCCATACACACGGCCACTTTTACCGCGCACCAACTCAGGCACGTCAGGGTTTTTCTTCTGCGGCATAATCGAGCTACCAGTGCAGAAACGGTCAGGCAGGTTAATAAAGTTAAACTGTGAACTTGTCCACAGCACTAACTCTTCACTCATGCGCGACATATGCATCAGCAGCAGGGCTGAAAAACTGCAAAATTCAATCGCAAAATCGCGATCAGACACAGAATCTAACGAGTTTTCTGAAGCGCGATCAAAACCTAATAATTCAGCAGTTAAGTTACGATCAATCGGATAGGTAGTTCCAGCTAAAGCAGCCGCGCCCAAAGGTAGAATGTTAACGCGCTTGCGAGTGTCGATTAAACGCTCATAGTCACGCTGTAGCATTTCATTCCAAGCCAACAGGTGATGCCCAAAAGTAACTGGCTGGGCGGTTTG
>CAYJCB010000014.1:20872-24677 GCA_964368615.1 uncultured Halomonadaceae bacterium
TGGGCAATCGAGCCTTGAATATCGTGGTGGTAAAGGCGCTTGTCAAACGTGACTGAAGCAGTAAAGCCTTCCACAAAAGCATCGGTAGGCTCGGTAAAACGACCGCCCCAAAGCTTTTCGGTTTCAGTGGCTGGGTTTATTTCTGTTGATGAGGAGTTTTCTTGCGTCATGGTGTATTGGTTTCCAAAAGCGTTAGTTAACAGTAAATTAACAAAGAATTAAGCCAAGTTTAACAGAGGGCTGGAATAAAAGTCGCCATCTAGGCTAGGTAAAGCGCGGTGAGGTTGGTTACCTTGTTCTTCTCTGAAATGAGCTATTCTAGTGTTTCTTATTTGCTAAAAGTGCTATTGTTTAGCACTTTCTCTATTTAAGCCTTGGTTTGTTGGTGTTTATTAAGGCTTTTCTGTTTTTGGTGAAAATATGCTTGTTAGTTTTTCTGTCGGCAACACTTTTTCTTTTAATGATGTGCAAACTTTGCACATGGAAGCTGTTAACAGTCGTAAAGATAATATAAACCTAGAAAATGCCCAGACTTTAGTTTTTAACTTAGATGAAAGACTACTTGAAAGCGCCTTAATATTTGGCGCAAATGCTAGTGGCAAGTCTAATTTTATTAGAGCATTGGCAGTTTTTCGGCAGATTGTTTTATACAGTCAAAGTATTTTAGATGAAGATGAGTTACCTGCGTTAAGTATCACACCTTTTTTGCTAAATACAAAAAACCTTACACAGCCAAGCATTATGGAAGTGGTTTTTTATGAAAAAGAAACACGCTACCGCTATGGTTTAGAAGTTTTAAAAGGGCAAATTCAGAGAGAGTGGTTTTTTTACACGCCGACGAATCGTGAAACAATGCTATTTGAACGAGATCAACAACTAGTAAAAATAAACCGTGAGGGATTTACAGAAGCACAGCCTTTTGTAACAGGCTCAGATATTTTGAGAACACGACCAGTAGTGCCTTTTGTATCTGTGCTGGCTAGCCAAAATGGTGAGCATTCTTTAAATTTAGTGAACTGGTTTAATAAAATAGCTGTTATCAGTGGTGTGTATGAAGATAGCTATATGGCATTTACTAAGCAGTTAATTGAAGAGGATCAGCTTTTTAAAGAGTGGCTGACAGAAGTGCTAGGGCATTTTCAAATAAGTGGTGTTGATTTATCTGAAACAGCTGTGCAAGTACGCAGACCCCACACTATGTTAGATATAGCAGCAAACTGGAATGAAAAGCCACGCAAGGCAGTTAAAAGAAAAGAAATTATTGTGCTTAAACAGGTTGAAGAAAATGGCCATAAATTTCAACGTAGCTTTCCTTTAAGTATTGAATCGGAAGGAACGCGTAAATTAATTCATTTACTTGGGCCTATTTATGATGCAATTAAAAATCAGCGTATTTTGATTATTGACGAATTTGAGGCTAAGTTTCACTCTTTACTAAGTAAGTATTTATTTAGAATATTCCATTTAAAAAATACAGCTGGCGGACAAATTATCGCTGCTGTCCACGACACAAACTTAATGGATACACAGTATTTTCGACGTGATCAAATTTGGTTAGTTGATAAGAATGCAGAGGGTGCTAGTGAACTGTATTCTTTAGTTGAGTTTAAGGAAAAAGCAAGGCAGCTAAAACGCCATTATGGTGATGAGTATTTGCAGGGTGCATTTGGTGCTGTTGCATTATTTGAAAGCCAAGACGAGTTAGATAAGGTGATGTAAATGGCAAAACAACCACTTAGCTCTGGTCGTAGATTGGCTGAGACGAGAACAGCAAAAGTTGTTTTTATTAAATCAGACTTAACTTTTAGCTTTAAATACTTTCAAGATCAAGATGGTGTTGGCCAATCCTTGAAAACTTGGCTTGAAACTGAGGTTTTATTGGTTCAAGGACTCGTTAATAAATTAGTGTACTTAAGTGACAACACTTTAACTGCTTCCCAACAAAACAAAATATTAACGCTGTATAGGCAATTTCCAGCACGAAATCAGACTGACTTTACTTGCCTTGCTGGCTTTGAAAATGAAAACTGGGGAACCATTAGAAAGCTTAATGGGCAAAAAGGCAGAGCTGCGGGTTTTTTAAGAGATAACGTTTTTTATGTGGTTTTTCTGGACAAAGATCACAGGTTTTGGAAAAGCAGTAAGTGAAATGAATAACCTAGGTGAATCCCACTCTAATCAGAATAGCCTATCGAACCCTGCCGCCATCTATCCAAAAAAACAGCCTTTTTTCAGTTTTTAGGTGGTGTACCTGCTTAGTTTTGCTCTTCTAACCCGCTAAGGTTTGCCGCAAATTGGTGAAGGCTATATTCTAGTTAGCTATTAAGTAGGCAATCAATAAACCATCTGATTTAAGGTTATTTTATGAACGCAACAACCAAGGTACATGCTCAGTGGTCTTCACGCATGGGATTTGTGCTAGCAGCAACAGGTTCGGCGGTGGGGCTGGGTAATATTTGGAAGTTTCCCTACATGGTGGGGGAAAGTGGTGGTGCGGCTTTTGTGTTGGTTTATCTTATTTGTATCTTTTTAATTGGCTTGCCTATTTTGGTTAGTGAATGGTTGTTGGGTCGTCGTGGTCAGAAAAACCCTATCAACACTATGCGCGATTTGGCTGCAAAAAATAACGCCAGTCCCGCTTGGATATTAGTCGGCATCAGCGGTGTGCTGGGTGCATTTTTAATTCTGTCTTTTTATAGCGTGATTGGCGGCTGGTCGCTGGCTTACATCAAAGACTCGGTAGTGAATAATTTTTCAGGGCAGAATTCAGAAGGCATTGGCGCTATTTTTAACGACCTGTTGGCAAGCCCTACGCAGCTGTTGTTGTGGCACACGGTGTTTATGCTGCTGGTGATTGGCATAGTAGCGCGTGGCGTAACTAAAGGTTTAGAAGGCGCTGCAACCATTTTAATGCCTGCCTTGGGTGCGTTGCTGTTGGTGTTGGTTGCCTATGGCGCAACGACCAGCGGTTTTTCACAAGCCGTTAATTTTATGTTTAGCCCAGATTGGTCGCAGTTAACGGGCAAAGTTATTTTGTCTGCCTTAGGTCATGCGTTTTTTACGCTGTCGCTGGGTATGGGCATTATGATGGCTTACGGCTCTTACATTGGTGAAGACATTGACCTGCTTAAAACTGCACGTACCGTGGTTATTATGGATACGGTGATTGCTTTAGCTGCAGGTATGGCAATTTTTCCAATTGTTTTTGCGGAAGGTTTAGACCTAAGTTCTGGGCCAGGTTTGATTTTTGTTACCCTGCCGCTGGCGTTTGGCAATATTACTGGCGGCTGGTTGGTGGGCGTGGCGTTTTTTGCTTTGTTAAGCTTTGCGGCGATTACTTCGGCTATTTCTTTGCTAGAACCTGTGGTTGAATTTGTTGAAGAGCGTACCCCGCTAAACCGTGCTACTTCAACGCTGGTTTCAGGCGCTGGGGCTTGGGCATTGGGTTTGCTGGCGCTGCTGTCGTTTAACTTGTTAAGCGATTTCTTGATTTTTGGCTTTAACTTCTTCGATTTGCTCGATCAGCTTACCAGTAAATTTATGCTGCCTTTAACGGGCTTAGGTGGAATTTTATTTGTAGCGTGGCATTTAGATAAAGAAAGCGTTCGCCAAGAACTTAACCTAGATATTTACGATTTCAGCCTGTGGAATTTGCTAACCCGCTATATCGCACCTATCGCAGTTTTAATAGTGTTCTTCACTAACTTGTAAAGCTTAAAAAGCTAAAAAGGTTAAACAGCAGCCATGTTAAGCAGGTTTTTAGGTGTTTTAAGCTTCTATTACCTGCTTGCCATTACTGACGCTG
>CAYJCB010000014.1:24777-29038 GCA_964368615.1 uncultured Halomonadaceae bacterium
GGTGTATTAGATTGGCGCGATGCAGGTGGCGCTGCTAACCATTGGCAGCCCACGTTAACGGCCTTGCAACAGCGTTTGCCTAACCAGCAGGTGCTGTTGCATTCGTTGAATTTACAAGGCATTGCAGCAGCTTTACAAGAAGGGCAGCTTGACTACTTAATTACTAACCCCGGCCATTATGTGCAGCTTAGCCAAACCTACCCGTTAGCCCCTTTAGCAACGTTAAATAATCCTTTTTTTGATTTGCCGCAACAGGCGATTGGTTCGGTTGTATTAGTACCTGCTGCGCGTAAAAATATTAAAAACTGGCAAGATTTACGCCACTTAACGCTAGGTATAGTGACTTTGGAAGCCTTTGGCGGCTTTCAGTTAATTTGGGACGAGTTAGAACAGCAGGGGCTTAATTCGCAGCTAGATGTTGGGCGTTGGCAACAGGTGGGTTTTCCTATGGAAGCCTTGTTTGATTTATTAGCCGCTGATGAAGTAGATGGCATTCTAGTGCGTAGTTGTTTGCCAGAAGAATTGGCGGCTGAAGGGCGAATTAATTTAGCAGATTACCGTGTGGTAGGTGAAAAAAAGCATTTGGGCTACCCGTGTTTAACTTCTAGCCAGCTTTACCCTGATTGGCCATTTTTAAGCACTGGTACGCAATCGGCTGTTGAAGTTTCTAAAGTGTTGCAGGCATTATTGCAGCCCATCAGCGCAGCACAGCCAGCACAATGGTTAGCGCCGCTGTCATATCAGCCAGTTTATGATTTATTTGAACGCTTACGTTTAGGGCCTTTTGCAGCTTTTCCACGTAACCCTTTATTAAACTTTTTATACCAACATCGCTATTGGTTGGGCGTGGGTGTGGGTTTGTTGCTGCTGTCATTTATTCACCACTTTCGGGCGAGTTATTTGGTGCGACAGCGGGGTAAAGCGTTAAAACAAGCCATGTTAGATAGCCAAAATAAGCAAAAAGAATTGGCGCATTTATCGCGTTTTGCAGTGATGGGCGAGTTAGCAGCAGGTTTGGCACATGAATTAAATCAGCCCTTAACCGCCATTTTAAACTATGCACAGGGCAGCCAGCGTTTGTTGCAGCAGTTAGAAACTCAAAACCTACCCCAGCAAGCCGCGCTAGTTGCCGCAGCACAAAAAATAGCCGCCCAAAGCGAACGCGCTGCAGAAATTATTCGTAACCTGCGGGCATTTATGCGTAAAGGCAGCAGCGGTCAAGAAGATTTAGACCCACAGCAGCTGTTGCACGAAGTTAGTTTGTTTATGGAAGCCAGCTTGCAGCGCCAACAGGTTGATTTACAGTTTCATTTGGCTAAAGATTTACCTTTAATACGCGCCAATCGTGTAGAGTTTTTGCAGATTTTAATTAACCTAGTCAGCAACGCCTTAGATGCCATGCAGCACAAATCGGCTGGGCGCATTGCTGTTTACGTTGAACAGGATACGCAGCGCAACCTGTTAGTTTTTGATGTGATTGACGAGGGTGAAGGCTTGAGTGCCGAAGTAGCGCAGCGTATTTTTGAGCCATTTTTTACTACCCGAACCCAAGGCATGGGTTTAGGGTTAAGCCTAAGTAAAACGCTGGCAAATGCACAGGGCGCACAATTAAGTTTGGTAGCACATTCAGCAGGCGGCGCGTGTGCGCACCTAGAATGGCCATTGGCGAATTAATTATGGAAAATATACAAGCACCGCTTATTTGGATTTTAGATGATGAACCACAGGTTGTGGAATCTTTGCAATGGCTGTTGCAAACGGCGGGGTTAGAAACGCAAGTTATTAATAAGGCACAAGATTTATTCAACCAACCCCTAGACCAGCAAGCAGGTTGCTTGTTGATGGACGTGCGAATGCCGCAGGTTAGCGGTTTAGATTTGCTCTTAGAATTAAAGCAGCAAGGGGTGTTGTTGCCAGTGATTTTAATGAGTGGCCATGCCGATGTTGCTATGGCAGTTAGGGCGCTGAAGTCAGGCGCTGCTGATTTTTTTGAAAAGCCGTTTAACGATCAGCAGCTAATTGATAGCTTGCAAGCCAGTATTCTGGTGCATCGCCAAGCTTTACAACAGCAGCGGTTGGTGAATGATTTTAAACGGTGTTTTGCAGAATTAACCGAACGTGAAAAACAGGTGCTGTTAGAATTAGTGCGTGGTGTGCAGGCTAAAAAAGTGGCAGACAACTTAAACATTAGTCCTAAGACGGTCGATGTGCACCGGCATAATTTAATGCAAAAAATGCAGGTTAATTCTTTAGCTGAATTGGTACACGCTGCGGCTTTGTTAGATTTGCCGCTGGCATTTTCTGCAAGCATTTCTTTAAGTTTTACTTTAGGCTAAAGGAAACCCTTAGATGCTTGGGTAAACCCCCAGTACCTGTAAGGCCACAAAGAAAGTAAGGTAACGACAGCTAAGTTAAAATAGTTAAATAATAATGATATGAGTGAGGGAAAGCTTATGGAAAGCAAAAAAACAATAAAGTTCAGTGTGCTGCTGTTGGGGCTGTTTTTAAGCCTGCCAGCTTTGGCATTAAATGGTAATGCTGAGCGTGGTAAGGCTTCGGCTGCGATATGTTCAGCCTGCCACCAAGCTGATGGTAATGGAATGAATATTCCTGGGGGAGAATCTTGGCCGCGCCTTGCTGGCTTAGATGCTGACTATATTTATAAGCAGCTAGTTGAGTTTAAAGGCGGCAAGCGGGTGAATGCCAGCATGGCTCCTTTTGCCATGATGCTTGATGACCAGCAAATGAAAGATTTGGCTGTTTATTACAGCAAGCAACCAGCAAAAATTAGTGCGCAGGGTACCGATAAAGAGCTGCTAGCTTACGGTAAAAAACTGGTTACTTTGGGTGATTGGGATAGGTATATAGTGCCTTGCGGAACTTGTCACGGCCCAGACAACAAAGGCGCAGGTGAAAACTTCCCTGGCATTGCAGGCCAACATGCTGGTTATATAGAAAGCCAGTTAGTCGCTTGGCAAGAAGGTAAGCGCGATAATGATCCGCAACACCTAATGCTAGCCATCGCTGAACGTATGAATGACCGTGACATCAAGGCTGTTGCAGCTTGGTTGTCTACTCAGCCTGCACAATAAAAGGAGCACTAGCATGAAAATTAAAAGTATTACTCTGCTAGCTGGCCTAGCCTTAGCTGCAACTTTAAGTACCAGTGCGTTAGCTAAACAAGAGTTACGTTTTCCAATCAATACACCAGAACATAAAAAAGATCAGTTTAGCCATGTGCCGCCCACCATGGACGATTTAGAAGCGGCTGATCTGCACCCAGAGTTAAAGCGCACGATTCGTCGTGGCTATGACTTATTTATGAACACCCAGCAGTTGCGTGGCAAAAACGTTTACAACGATATGAACTGTAAAAGCTGCCACATGGGTGAAGGTAGAATGCCCAACGCTGCGCCTGTTTGGCACGCAGCAGTAGCCATGCCTGATTACCGTGGCAAAAATGCCCACGTTAATAACCTTGAAGAGCGTATTGCTGGTTGTTTTGCTTTCTCCATGAACGGTAAACCACCTGCTTATGGCAGTGACGATATGATTGCTTTAACCACTTATCATCAGTGGTTAGCTAAGGGCATACCTATCTTTCAAAAAGGTAAGTACAACGATAGCGGCTATCCAATAGCTAAAGCACCTGAAGCACCTTCTTATCAGCGCGGTGAAAAACTTTATGCTGACAAGTGTGTAATTTGTCACTCGGAAGATGGTGGTGGTATGCGCGTTAATGGTAAGCCGCACTTCCCAGCTGTTTGGGGCGACTTATCTTATAACTGGGGTGCAGGTATTGCGCGTCCTAGTACGCTAGCCGGATTTATTCGCAATAACATGCCTTTGGGTCAGCCAATGACCATGAGTGTACAAGAGTCTTGGGATTTAGCTGAATACATTAATAGCCAAGAGCGTCCACAAGATCCACGTTTCACAGGTAATGTTATAGAAACGCGTGCTAAGTATTTAGATGGCTTTCATAAAAACAGTTACTACGGTTTGAAGAAGCAGGGTCGCTTAATGGGTGATCACAGCAATATGGGTGAAAAAGACTTTGTTAAGCCCGATAACCTAGTACCAAGAACTTATAGATAGAACTTGGTAAATAAGATATTTAGCCTAGGCTAAAATAAAAGCCTTCAACTACTCATGTGGTTGGAGGCTTTTTAAATATCGCAATAATAAATATAATTAAAAAAGGCTAGATTATGAGTGATAACCAGTTTACTCAGCTAGATGCTCTAAAAGCTAAGCTAGA
>CAYJCB010000015.1:0-5426 GCA_964368615.1 uncultured Halomonadaceae bacterium
TCTAGTGCTGCTGCCCAGTCGTCGTTATTTTCATCACTCATAACTTATTCCTAACAACCTTTAAATAAAGTACACATTCTTGGAATCAGCGAACTAACCTGATTTGTTCTTTTACTTTTAGTGCTAAATTATCACCCGAACGGCCCATCTCACACTTAAACACTGGCACACCGTTAGCTAACAAGGTGACGTAATCGGGCATATCAACCGGAATAATGTCGCCTGCTTCAAGGTGAACCAAGTCTCTTAGTGTTAGCGTCTTATCGACGATCTTAACATCAAGAGGGATTTTAGCTTCCATAATATCAGCACGCAGCGCCCTAACCCAGCGTTCGTCAATGTCATCAACATCAGACTGTACGCCTGAATCTAACTCCTCACGTACTGGCTCTATCATGGAATAAGGTATGGTCACGTGTAAATCGCCACCACCACCATCAAGTTCTATGTGGAAAGTACTTACCACCACCACTTCACTAGGGCTAACAATGTTAGCCATAGCTGGGTTAACTTCAAACCCTATGTATTCAAAATTAAGTGGTAAAACGGTTGCCCAAGCTTCTTTTAAGTCAATAAAAACTTGCTCTAATACTTTTTGAACAATGCGTATTTCTGTTGGCGTAAATTCACGGCCTTCAATTTTAGCATGACGACCATCGCCACCAAAAAAGTTATCCACCAGCTTAAAAACCAGCTTAGCGTCCATTACAAATAACGAAGTACCTCTTAACGGACGAATTTTGACCAAGTTAAGACTAGTAGGCACATAAAGCGTGTGAACGTATTCACCAAACTTCATGATTTGCACACCACCAGAGGCAACGTGAGCACTACGGCGCAAGAGGTTAAATAGACTAATACGTGTATAACGTGCAAAACGCTCGTTAATCATTTCCAGCGTAGGCATACGCCCACGCACAATTCTATCCTGACTGGTGATGTCATAACTGTGTACGCCACCCGCGTCTGCATTAGTATCTGACGCATTAGGTAGATCATCGTCGTCAACACCATGCAGTAGCAGGTCGATTTCGTCCTGCGAGAGTAGATCCTGAACTGCCATAACATCGCACCTTAGTCAGTCAAATTTAATCGGTAAAATTTAGTCGGAAAAATAGAGCTTTATACAAACAATTACTGCATGACAAAATCAGTAATTAGCACTTCATCAATTTTCATTTTTTCACGGTCCATAACCGCCTGCACCACTTCAAATGCACTCATTTGTAGCTGTAACTTACCTTCAGGCGTTTGCATCGTTTGATAATCTTGCTTAGTAAACAACATATTCAAGTTATTTTTAAGCAATGGCATATGTTTTTCAACAGCCAAAGCTATGTCTAAATTATCTGTTTTAATCGACAAAGCAATTTGCATAAAACGCTGTCTACGGTCAGAAGAAACCATAGGCGCTACAAAAGGCTCTGGAAAAGAATAATAAAAAGAAGTGCTTTTGGCAGGTTTACTGCTTGCTGTATTAACGTCTTGCTCTTCGCCTGCTCCTGAACCACTGCCCATAAAATACATAGCGCCACCTACTGCCAGCGCACCAACAATCAATAAGCCGACAATGATTCCGCCAATCAATACTAGCTTACTTTTCTTCTCTTCTTCAGGCATAGAGCTCTTCTCCACTAATCTTTAACTTATTTTTAACTTAACCTGCCCACAACTAAAGCCCAGTAATAAAATCTTAGGCGTAATAGTCTATCAGACCTAGCGGCTGAGTTAAGAGTGGAATCTGCATTCCGTCTAAACCTTCTTCGTCACTAGCAGCATTAGAGCCAGCATATTGGCTCGATTGCCTTGGGTCATCATGTTGCTGCCCCTGACCTTGGCCAGAAAAAGATTCATCTGAAACTTGTGCATCTGCCAAAACCAAACCTTGGGCTTCCATCATTTCACGCAATTTAGGCAAAGATTGCTCTAACAACTCACGCGCATGGGGATTAGCTGCCTGAAAAACCACCGAAGCTTGATCACCCTGCATACGTATTTTTACTATGACACTACCAAGCTTAGGTGGGTCTAGGCGCATTTCTGCTGCCTGCATATTTTTAGCATTCATCAAGCTAATACGGTTAGCTAAAGTTTGTGCATTCGATTCAGCCGCTGCCTGCATCATAAAAGGTAGGCCAGCTAAACCCGTCGCCCTAGCAGCTACTTGTGGTGCTGCACCTGCCGCTTGCGTACCTGCCAAACCAATGCCCGCAGATTGCAGTAACTGAGTTAAAGTTTCACCACCCGCACGAACTGCACCAGCAGCAGCTAGCCCACCAGCAGCACTAATTCTACTTAAACTTGTAACCAGATCACCAACTTTATCTTTGGCTAAGGCATTAAGCTCTGTTGTTTGCTCCTTAATACTTAACTTATTATTAAAAGCAGTAGACGACTCATCTGCCTTAACCATCAAATCTTTAGCAACCAAGGATAAATAATCACCGCGCGATAAAACAGCTAAACGCTGGAAATCAATATCTGCACCCAACAAACCTGCCAAAAACTCAGAAAAACCTTCAGTATTTTCTAAGCCTGCTAATAATTCTTGTAGTTCAGGCGGCATTTTTGCAATAACGCCTTCAGGATCTTCTTCAAAATCTTTCTTAAGCTTTTGTAGTTCTTCAGGTGACATATCAGCCAACCAACGACTAACACCTTGTACAACCTGTTCTTGCTGATCTTCAGGTAAAGCGGCAATAAAATTCCGAGCCGACTCAGTCATCGGCAAAGTTCCGCCACTAAGCTTAGGGTTATTATTAGCCAACGTAAACAATTGCTTAGTCAGGCTTTCAACCTGTTGGTTAGAAGCCTGTAGATGGTTTTTAAATTGCGCCTTAAACTCTGAAGTGGTTACTGATGAATAGCTAGGCTTAACTGTTGACTGAGAGTTGCTGGCTGTAGAATTACCTAAAAAATCGGCTCGTAAAGAATTATTCATCTATTAAATCCCTTATTTCAACCTGTATAACAGGATAAAAAAATACTATGGCTAGGTTTAAAGCAGGATTCATGCCAACAACTAATTTTTTCTTGATGCTCTTTGGCTATTAAACTCGTCAAAGAGTTTTTGCTCTTGTCGGTTAGCAATAATGTCATCTTCTCTGCGGGCTGATTCAATAGCACTACCAATCCCCTTGGCACGCGCTTGAGTCTTAATCCAATGCTGAGTAACTTGTGCTTTTTGTTGTTCTAACAACTTAATCTGTTCATTTTGCTGGATTTGCGCAACTTCTAAACGCTGAATAAATAACTGGTAGCGCATCACCGCATGCACGTCCATTTTTCTACCTGGCTCGCTACCACCACCCATCAGCTTTAAATACTCTGTTTCATAATTTTTCAGCTGGCCACGCGTGGCTTGTTCAGCAGCAATTTTACCGTTTAAATACCCCAAGGCTCTGGCTGCTTCATCTACCTTGCCTTGAGCTAATTTTAAAACTGGCTGTAAGCGTTTTTCACGACCCATTTAAGTCCTCGCTGCCATTAATCCAGCACCATATTTTTAGATAAGAGCTCTAATCGCTGCTGACTGGTTAATAAATCAACCTTTTCATCTAAGCGTTGTTGCAAAAACTGACGCATCACCGGCATTAAAGCAATCGCCAAGTCAATTTCTTGATCGCTACCGCGAGTGTAAGCACCCACGTTAATTAAATCTTTATTTTGCTGATATTTAGCATAAATTTGTTTAAAACGATAAACACGCGCTAGGTGTTCAGCACTCACAATTTGTGGCATTGCACGACTAATCGACGCTTCAACGTCTATCGCAGGGTAATGCCCTTCTTCTGCTAAACGCCGCGACAAGACGATATGCCCGTCTAAAATTGCCCGTGCCGAGTCTGCAATCGGGTCTTGCTGGTCATCACCTTCCGTTAATACGGTGTAAAACGCAGTAATTGAACCCTGACCTTTTGCCGAGTTACCTGTGCGCTCCACCAATTTAGGCAACATCGCAAACACGGAAGGCGGATAACCCTTAGTTGCCGGTGGCTCACCAATCGCCAAAGCAATTTCACGCTGCGCTTGTGCATAACGGGTTAAAGAGTCCATCAAGAGCAACACTCGCTTGCCTTTATCACGATAATATTCAGCAATACTGTGCGTTAACTGGGCTGCACGCAAACGCATTAAAGCAGCGTCATCAGCTGGCGACGCAATTACCACCGAACGCGCCATACCTTCAGCGCCAAGAATTTGTTCGATAAACTCTTTTACTTCTCGACCACGCTCACCAATTAAACCTACAACTGTAATATCAGCTTGCGTAAAACGAGTCATCATACCCAGTAGCACCGATTTACCCACACCACTACCCGCAAACAACCCCATACGTTGACCTTGACCAACGGTTAACATGGAATTAATAACGCCCACTCCCACATCAAGTGGCGTATCAATCGGGTGTCTATCTAAAGGGTTAATCGTGCGGCCATCTAAACTGGCTTTACCGTCAGTCACCAAAGGCCCTTTACCATCTAAAGGCCGACCATAACCGTCTAATACGCGACCCAACAAACCAAAGCCAACCGGCACATTCATGCCATTAAGGTTAGGCGTTACCCTAGCACCGGGGCGTAAACCTTCAGAGTTTTTAAGCGGCATTAAGAAGATGTTTTCGCCTGAAAACCCCACAACTTCCGCTTCAACAGGGATACCAGTCGTAGATTCAATATCGCAATAAGAACCCACGGGTAAATTACAACCAACCGCTTCAAGGGTAAGGCCGACCATTCTAACCAACCGCCCTTCAACCAGCGGCTGATCGACCGGAATGTTTTTCTGATGTTCCATCAAGCGTTCAGCAAGGCTTAAATTAACCATGCGGAATATCCTGATCTTCAATAACATCTAAAGGTTTATTATCTGCCGACTCTTCTGCAGCATCTAGCCACGCTTTTTCTAATGCACCTTCTTCTAAATAGCGATCATCGTGTATTGATTCAGGCGACCAGTTTTTTTCTTGTGCCACTGCTGCTTCAACAGTTGCTGCTTCCATTAATTTATCTTCAACAGCTGTATCTTCAACAGCTGTATCTTCAAGAATCGCAGATTCAGAAGCATCTTCAGAAAAAAGCAGTTCAAAATCAGCTTCTGCTTCGTCTAAATCAAACTCTGGTAAAAAATCATCGTCTTGCTCAATAGCAGCGCCTGCCTCTACGTCATTTAATGAATCTGGTTCTAATTTAGCAAACAGATCTATCGGTTCGTCTTCAACAGGCGCTTCAGCCAACTCAGGTGCTTCAACGCTTGTATCTGCTGGCGAATTAATCAACTCGTTCAAATCCGTTAAATCGACTAAGTCATCTTCAGCATCATTGAAGTTGAAGTCATTAGACTCAAAGCTTTCAGGTTGAGCATCTGTGGATTGAGCGTCTGTAGATTTAGGCAGTTCATGGCGTGGCGTCGTACCTCGCTGCAAA
>CAYJCB010000015.1:5526-24387 GCA_964368615.1 uncultured Halomonadaceae bacterium
TTGAGCGTCTGTAGATTTAGGCAGTTCATGGCGTGGCGTCGTACCTCGCTGCAAACTAACCTGAGTAATTGGCTCAGCTGCAACTTCAGGCACAACCTTGTTTTCAACTTCTGCCTTAGCATCAGCCAATAGCTCTTCCGCCAACAACTCTTTTGTCAACGGATCTTCCGCCAATAGCTCATCAACTGGCAGCATTGCTTCAGTTGGTAACGCCTCAACCTGTGGTTCAGGCAATACCGCTTCTTCTGCCAATAGCTTATCAACTGGTGGCACTGCTTCATTTGGCAAAGCCTCAGTCTGTGGCTCGGCTCGGCTCTGCGGCTCAAGTTCAGGGCTAGTTGCTGAAGAAGAAGTGGAGGAAGGCTTAGAAAAAGCAGCTTGATCTAAAGGGGGTGCGTCAGGTGTATCAAGTACATCACTCGAAAGTGGTGCAAAATCCTTAGCAGCAGGCTGATAGGCACTGCCTAATAGCTTATCAATAATTTTTTTATAGCGACTTTCTAAGGTGGAATCAACCAAGCTTTGCAGCGTTTCAACCCTAGCGCCACCTAAAGTAACTTCAGAATCACCCACTAACCGATAGTCTTCAAGTAAGTTTTCACAAGCGGCTTCGGCAAGGTTTAAGTCTTCAGGATTAAGAAAAATTCTGAGGCGTTGATGACCAACTGGCAGTGCTGCAACAGCTTCTTGCAAAACTTCAGTTAAAAAACCTCTTTCCAACTTTACTTCGCGGCGTAAAATAGCCCGACAAACCAGATCAACCAGTGAAAGCAAGGCATTTTCAACGTCTTGATCTAGAGCAACAACAGGGCCTTGCAACTGTTCAATGAGGCTTTGCAATCTAGCTAATTGCTGGTCAACTTCCTGCTCGGCTTGGTCTAAACCTCGTTGATAACCAGCCTGAAAACCTGTTTCTTCACCAGTCTTTTCGCCTTCTTGATAACCCAGCGTACGGCCTTCTTCTTGACCAGCCAGAAGACCTTCAGCAAAACCAGCAGCATAACCTTCTTGGCTTGCTTGTTCTGCTTGTGCAATCAACTCTTCTGGTGTTGGAGCAACGGGCTTAACTAGCAGGCTTTCTTGCTCTTGCTGCTTTTCCTGTTGACCTTCTTCCTTTTTTAGCTCATTTAGGCGCTGAGCAATACGTCGCTTAACACCGGTAAGATCGGGCATCTCCCAGTGGGTATAAGCTACATTGTCACTAACCGGAATACGTTTTTTGTTTTGCACTGAAGTTACCTAAGATCAACAAATAGCACTGGTTTTAAACCATTTCATCACCACCAGAAGCTAGGTTGATAGTGCCATCATCAGCAAGACGACGCGCCACACCCAAAACTTCTTTTTGTGAGCTTTCAACTTCACTAATACGAACAGGCCCTTGTGCTTCTAAGTCATCACGTAAAAGCTCTGCTGCACGCTTAGACATATTCTTAAATATTTTTTCCTGCACTCTAGGCTCAGCACCTTTAAGGGCAAGTGTAAGCGTTTCTGGCTTAACCTCACGTAACAACACCTGTAGATCTTTATCATCAAGATCAGCAAGGTTGTCGAATACAAACATAAGGTCTTCAATTTCTTCACCAAGGGCTTCGTCAATTTCCTTAATGGCGTCCATCAATTCGCCTTCAATATTACTATCAAGGTTGTTCATTATATTAGCAACCACCTTAACACCACCCATACTGGTGGTTTGTGTACCGCCTGAACCTGAGAATTGCTTCTCTAAAATATCGTTCAATTCTTGCAGGGCTTGCGGCTGTACCGACTCTAGGGCAGCTACACGCAACATCACGTCTAAGCGCACTTTAGGGTCAAAGAAGCGAATAATTTCTGCGCCTTGATCTGAATCTAAATAAGACAAAACAATGGCTTGAATCTGCGGGTGTTCAAAACGAATAATATCAGCAACAGCCCGTGGTTCCATCCACTTAAGTGTATCCAAACCTGTGGTATTACCGCCTAATAAAATGCGGTCGATAAGACCATTAGCCTTATCTTCACCCAAAGCTTCACTCAGCATACGGCGAATATAACTATCCGCACCTACGCCTAAGCCAGTTTGCTCGCCTACATCTTCAAGGAAATCACCTAAAACCTCTTCAACGTCTGCGCGACTAACGTTTTGTAGCTGCGACATAGCCAGACCTATTTTTTGAACTTCTTTAGGTCCCATATGCTTAAGCACCTGCGCTGCATCGGTTTCACCCAGCGACATTAAAAGTATTGCCGCTCTTTCTAAACTAGAAAGGCTTTCACCGTATTCATCATCACTCATCGTTTGCTACCCACTGGCGTACTACCTGAGCTACCCGTCCTGGGTTCTCAGCAATCAAGGCACGAATCGCATTCAGTTGCCGCTCATAAAGATCACTTTGTGGCGCAAGTAAGGGGTCATCAGATGCACTTAAAGTTACTTGGTCATCTGATAAACCATCATCAAGTGCTGCCAAAGAATCTAGCTCAGAATCACTAAGGTCTTTATCAGAACGTGCTGCCAAGTTACGCAGAATAGGGCGTAACACACCAAATATAAGAATCAATACAAAAAGACCGGCTAAAACCTGCTTAGCTAACTCCCATACCCAAGGCTGCTCCCACAAGGGCACATCTGGAAACTCGTCCACAGCACCTTCTACAAAAGGCGAGTTAATCACACTCACGCTATCACCACGGGCGGCACTATAGCCAACGGCATTACGCACTAGGGAAGTTAGTCTTTCAATTTCATTTTCATTCCAAGGCATACGCTCAGCCACACCTGTTTCTGAGTTGCGTTGGATTAAGTCATCAACAACAACAGCTACAGTTAAACGTGCAATACGACCTGAATCATTGCGTGAATAACTTAGTGTTCTATCTAGCTCAAAGTTACGTGTTGCTTGTGAGCGACGGTTGGACGACTTTTCTGACGTGCTACCATTATTAGCCTCTTCAGGTGAAAAACCATCTTGTGGAGGCTGGTTAGATAAAGCACCCGGAATACCCAAAGGACCAAAATCGCCATTCCTTTGCTCATCAACCGTTTGCTCGCTACGAATAGCCGGCATATCAGGGTTGAATTGCTCGGTACTTTGCTCGACCTTAGTAAAATCGACATCAACAGAAACAGCAGTTTGAAAACGGCCAGGACCAGCAACAGGCTCTAAGATTGAACGAATACGCTCGTTAATTCTTTGCTCAACTAGGCGAGTATGTTCTAACTGCCTTGCCATCGCTTTATCACTTTCACTTTCTTCTTTTTGTGATAAAAGATTACCGCGCTGATCAACAATGGTTACATCTTTAGAATCCATCTGCGGAATGCTTGAAGCAACCAAACGCATAATCGAGTTAGCTTGTGCAGCGTCCATCGCTCTGCCCGGCGTTAAACTTAAAAACACTGACGCAGTCGGCTTGCGCTGATCACGCAAAAACACCGATTGACGCGGCACAGCTAGGTGCACTCGCGCTTGGCGTATCGACTCTAAACTAGAAATAGTTCTAGCTAATTCACCTTCAACACTGCGTAAATAACGCGCATTTTCCATAAATTGGCTAGTGCCTAATCCTTGCTCAGAATCAAGCAATTCATAGCCTACTGTATTCGGCTGGCGTATATCAGCACCTGCTACCTGCATACGCGCACGGTGAATATCAGCTTCTTTTACCAGTAAAGCACCCGATGAAGGATCAATACGGTATTTAATCTGATTTCTTTCCAGAATTTCTACAATAGCCGAAGAGTCCACCTCGTTAAGGCTAGACATTAAAGGTCGATAGCTGTCTGACTGAGACCAGAGCACTACAGCAAAACCCAAAGCTATACTGGCGGCAAAGCCGATCAGTAAAGCCATCTGACGCAGCACATTTAACTGATTAAAGTTGGCAAGCATCGTTTCTGCTTTGCTGCCAGGTTTTAAGAAGTTACTTTTACTCTGCTTATCATTATTGGCTTGACCTGCAGCAACACCGCTCGCCTCTGACTGCACAGCTTCAGGCAAATTAGCAGACCCTGAGTCACTGGCCACATTGGCAGGTGCATTTTCCATTCATTAACCCCAGTTAATCCATTCTGATAGCTCAGACATTAGCTCAGACATTAGATAGGCATCCGCATAACTTCTTGGTAAGCACTCACCAAGCGGCTTCTTACTTGTGACATAGCTTCAAAAGCTACTGATGATTTCTGCGAAGAAATCATCACGTTAACAATATCGACATCAGGATCGCCCATCTCATAGCGAGTGCGTAAGTCATTTGCTTCTTGCTGATGACCATTCACATTGTCTATCGCCTGTTTAAGCATAGTCGCAAAAGATGGAACCTCTTTAACATTGGAAGCTGCATTCACACCCGAAACAGAGTTTTCTTGCAGACCGCTCACCAAAGGCGCAAAGCCTAGCTGTGATGCGTTAATGCCTTGACTTACCTGGCTTTGTGTTGCTCGTATTTGTGTCAGCACACCAGAAAGATCAGCGCGTTCAATCATGTCAGAACACCCTTTTTTTATAATGTTAAAAATATGTGACAAACCAGTAAGATTACAACCCAACAACTAAAAACATTAAACAAAGGTGGGTTATTTTTACTTCATTAACACTTGAATTCATCAATTTTATAAGTTGCTTACTCTACCGAATTGCTTACCTAATGACTACACTATCTTCCCATAATTTATTGGTAAATACAGATAAGTAATGCAACTCAAAGTCGCATTAGGTAAAGAAAGCAATCGTTTTAGTGGCACTTTTAATTACAAATAACCTTCATCACGCATTTTAGCTAACTTATAGCGCAAAGTTCGCGGACTTATCCCTAGGCGCTCAGCGGTTTCTTTTTTACGACCTGCTTCCTGCTGTAAAGCATCAAGAATCATTTGCCTTTCCTGTTCCCATAAATCTTCTTTTAAAGCATCGCCTGAAAACACTACTTTAGATTCATTGGCTGGCTGCTTATTCACCGACTCATTCACTAACGATTCACTCACTGAAACTAGTAAATCCGTTTCTATCACTAAACTTTGTAGTGTTATTTGATCGCCTGTTGCCAATATTAATGCCCGCTGCATCACGTTTTCAAGCTCACGGACATTACCAGGCCAAGAATGCTCTTTTAACTTTTTAGCCGCTTCAGGGTGCAAGCTTGGCAAACTTTTTACGCCCATACGCTGCGCATGTTTAGCAATTAAAAAGTTAGCCAAAGGCACTATGTCAGCAGGCCTTGAACGCAAGGGTGGCCAAGCCAAAGGAAACACATTTAATCGGTAGTATAAATCTTCGCGGAACAAACCGTCAGTAACAAATTGTTTAAGGTTTCTGTTGCTTGTTGCCAACACTCGCACATTTAACTTTAATACTTTACGCCCACCAAGGCGCTCGACTTCTTGTTCTTGCAAAATGCGTAACAGCTTAGCCTGTAATTCTAATGGCATTTCTGTCACTTCATCTAACAGCAAAGTACCACCATCGGCCTGTTCAAACTTACCGGGGGTACTTACATTCGCACCCGTAAAAGCCCCTTTTTCATAACCAAACAAGGTAGCTTCCAATAAACTTTCTGGTATAGCAGCACAGTTAATAGCAATAAAGGGCTTATTAGCACGATCCGATTCAGCGTGAATAAAACGTGCCAACACCTCTTTGCCCGTGCCAGATTCACCGCCAATCATGACCGAAGCATCACTTTTTGCTACACGACTGGCTAACAGCAGTAGTTCCTTACTGGCTGGGTCATCAACAATCGGCTGATCGCTAGCGGCTTGCTTGCTGCCCATTTGCATTTGCAGCAGCGGTTTTAACACTTTAATCAACACTTCTGGCTCAAAAGGCTTTACCAAATAATCAGCCACACCTTGGCGCATGGCTGTAACAGCTTGGTCAATGCTGCCATAGGCAGTCATCAAAACAACCGGCACACCTGGCCAGTTCTCTTTTATTGCAGCTAACAATTGATGCCCGTCTATAATCGGCATATTCACATCAGAAACCACCAAGCTAATGGCGTGCTTCTTCATTTTCAATAATGCTTCTTGACCATTTTCTGCAGAAACATACGACCAACCCTCTAAAGCTAGCGTGTCTTCTAACGCTTCACGAAGGTCAGCATCGTCTTCTACGATTAAAATCTGCTGCATTAATCCTCTCCAGAGTCTAGTATCACATCCGTATTTGCTTTAACTGCCGCTAACCAGAGCCAGTCGGCAAAGCCAACCAAGCCCTTACCCCTTTACCCAAACTGGTTTGTAACCAAAATCTACCCTGATGTGCCTCAACAACCGCTTGCACAATCGCCAAACCTAAACCTGTGCCTTGCGATTTAGTGGTATAAAAAGGCTCTTGGGATTTTTGTACTGAAGCTTCATCAATACCCGGACCATTATCTGCCACACACAAGACCAAATGCCGCCCCTCCAAACCAGGCAAATCATCTACGACTTCCAAATGCAAAGTAATTTTTGGGGCTGGATTAACCGCTTCCACGGCATTATTAATTAAATTCAGCACTGCACCCACTAGCGAATCAGGGCTAATCACCAACTCGCCTGCAACGCAGCCAACTTCCCACACAAAATCTAGCTGATTTCTTTCAACAACTGGCTGAATCGCGTCTTGCAATGCCTGTAAAAAGGCTGCAACTTCCATGCGCCTTGCCATGCGGGTTTCACCCTTGGCAAAAATTAGCATGTCACGAATTTGCTGATCCATGTGCTGTAAACGGCCTTTAATTCTGGCAGCAAACTTTTTTTGTTGCTCTAGTTCTAGGTTGTCTTTTTGTAAATGACCGGCATAAAGCAGCGCTGTTGATAGCGGTGTACGTAACTGATGAGCTAAGGAAGCCACCATATTACCCATAGAAGACAAGCGTTCATGGCGGGCTAGCTGTTCTTGCAAGCGGCGCGTTTCAGTTAAGTCTTGCAGTAAAATAAGCTGCCCAGCGCCTTCTGATAAAGAGCTAATCGACAAGCTAATTCGCTTACCATCTCGTAAAGAAACTTCATGCCCATCATCGCTACGCGGCGCAAAAGCACGTTGCACTACCGACAACCAAGATTCGTGCAACAGCGGCTCACCCAAAATAGCAATCGCTGAAGGGTTAGCTTGGCTTACTTGCCCGCGTTGATCTAACAACACCAAACCTGCTGGCAATACAGCTAACACGTCAGACAAAGTTTGCTCAGCTGCCTTAGCAGCAGGTCGTTCAGTCACGTTTAAGCCCACCTTAATCAGGTTATTAAATTGCAGTGATTTTATTTGATTGCAGTCATTTTCGCACAGACCGAAGCGTTTTGGTTAGAATGGCGCTTTGACACATCACTTGCCGGAATCTCATGTCGACACCTTTTATTCATTTACGCCTACACACCGAATTTTCGCTGCATGATGGTCTGGTACGCCTTAAACCCTTGGCTAAAAAAGCCCTAGAGCTAGGCTATCCTGCCTTATCGCTGACCGATGAAAGCAACCTTTTTGCGCTGGTTAAGTTTTATAAAACCATGCAAAGCGCCGGTATTAAACCCATTATTGGCAGTGATATTTGGTTAGAACCGCTGGATAAAAAACTACCACCAGCACGCATAACCCTGCTGGCAATGAATAATACGGGCTATTTAAACTTAACCGAACTCTTGTCACGCGCTTGGTTAGAAGGCCAATACTTGGGTAAACCCCATTTAAAATATGAATGGTTAGCTGCCCAGCCCGAAGGTTTAATTGTGTTGTCGGGCGCTAAAGAAGGCCCAATTGGTCAGCTGCTGTTAGCCGGACACCTTGAAGAAGCCACCGAACTAACCCAGCAATGGATGCAAACTTTCCCTAATAGTTTCTATTTAGAAGTACAGCGCACCGCACGTTTAGGCGATGAAGAATGCCTCCATGCTAGTGTAAAACTCGCCCAACAGCTAGGCTGTCCGCTGGTTGCCACCAACGATGTACGCTTTATGCAGCGCACCGATTACTGGGCGCATGAAACTCGCGTAGCAATTGGCGAAGGCCGTAGTCTTGATGATCCGCGCCGCGAAAACAACTATTCTGAAGAACAATACTTAAAAAGCCCACAAGAAATGCAGGCACTGTTCAGCGACTTACCTGCTGCACTGGCGAATAGTGTTGAAATTGCCAAACGCTGCAACGTTGAAGTGCGTTTAGGCGAATATTTCCTACCCAAACTACCAATTGCCGATGGCATGACTGAAGACGAATACTTTCGTAAAAAGTCCCATGATGGCCTTACGCAACGCTTTGAAAAAATTCACCAGCCACGCCCAGCTAACTTTGCGGAAATAGAACAAGAATACCGCGACCGACTAGATTTTGAACTTAACACCATTATTCAGATGGGTTTTCCCAGCTACTTTTTAATTGTTGCCGACTTTATTGGTTGGGCGCTAAACAATGAAGTACCCGTAGGGCCAGGCCGTGGTTCGGGTGCAGGTTCGTTAGTGGCTTACTCACTGAATATTACCGACCTAGACCCCATTCATTACAGCCTGCTGTTTGAACGCTTTCTTAACCCTGAACGGGTTTCGATGCCCGACTTTGACATAGACTTTTGCATGGAAGGCCGTGAAAAAGTCATTAAATACGTTACCGAAACTTATGGGCGTGAAGCCGTTTCGCAAATTGTTACTTTTGGAACTATGGCGGCAAAAGGTGTGTTGCGTGACGTAGCCCGCGCCCAAGGCAAGCCTTATGCGATTGGCGACCGACTTTCTAAAGCAATTCCTTTTGAAGTTGGCATGACCTTGGTGAAAGCCGCTGACGAAGTTGAAGAACTTAAAGTGCTTGAAGCTGCCTACCAGTCCAATTTAAACGGTGAAATGACCGAGCAGATGCTAGAAAGCCTTGACCAAGAAGGCTATGAAGTTTGGATAATGGCCCGTGAGCTAGAAGGCATCGCTAAAAACATGGGTAAACACGCTGGTGGCGTGGTTATCGCCCCTAGCAAATTAACCGATTTCGCCCCCGTTATGGCCGACGAAGAAGGCAACGGCTGGGTGGTGCAATTCGACAAAGATGACATTGAAGAAGCTGGACTGGTTAAGTTTGACTTTCTTGGCTTGCGTACTCTAACCATCATTGATTGGGCACTAAAAGACATCAATGCAAAACGCAGTTTAGCCGGTGAAGGTAAGCTAGAAATTACTGACATTGCGCTTGATGATAAAAAGACTTTCGACCTACTAAAAAGAGCCGAAACCACCGCCGTTTTCCAGCTGGAATCGCGCGGCATGAAAGAGCTAATTAAAAAGCTTAAGCCCGATAGCTTAGAAGACATGATTGCACTGGTGGCGCTGTTTCGCCCTGGCCCGCTGCAATCGGGCATGGTTGATGACTTTATTCAGCGTAAGCACGGCGAATCACCCATTTCTTACCCCCACCCTGATTACCAGCATGAATCGCTAGAACCTGTATTAGCACCCACCTACGGCATTATTCTCTACCAAGAACAAGTCATGCAAATCGCGCAGGTGATGGCAGGCTTCACCCTTGGTGGCGCTGACATGCTTAGGCGGGCGATGGGTAAGAAAAATGCTGATGAAATGGCCAAAATGCGCCAGATGTTTATGGAAGGTAGTGAAAAAAATGGCATAGATGCCACCAAAGCAGGGCAGATTTTTGACCTAGTAGAAAAGTTTGCTGGTTATGGTTTTAACAAGTCGCACTCGGCGGCTTATGGGCTAGTTTCTTACCAAACTGCTTGGCTTAAAACCCACTACCCAGCGTCTTTTATGGCAGCGGTTATGTCGACCGAAATGAACAACACCGAAAAAGTGGTGATGCTGGTTGAAGAAAGCCGTGCCATGAAATTAACCATTACCCCGCCCGATGTTAACTTAGGTAATTGGCACTTTACTGTTAACCCTGCTGGCGAAATTGTCTATGGCTTGGGCGCAATCAAAGGCGTAGGCGAAAGCCCTGTTGAAGCTTTAATTGAAGCGCGTAACCAAGGCGGAATATTTTCTGACCTGTTTGATTTTTGTAGCCGTGTGGATATGAAGCGCCTTAACAAACGCAGCATTGATGCGCTTATTCGCAGCGGTGCATTCGATAAACTAGCACCTAGCCGCAACCTGCTGCTGGCAGCTTTAGAAGATGCGTTAAAAGCTGCCGACCAAGCCAGCCGCAACCTTAGCTTAGGCATGGAAGACTTATTTGGTGGTTTAAGCGTTGCAGAAGAAACACCCAGCGACCCTTATGCGCCCTATTTAAGCACGCCACAATGGACCGACAAACAACGCTTGGCGGGTGAAAAAGACACCCTTGGCCTATATTTAACTGGTCACCCGATTGACGAATACGAAGCTGAACTAAAACGCTTTGTTAGCAAAAAAATTGCTAATTTACAGCCCTCGCGTGAACCACAACGCATTGCGGGTTTAGTCATGGCATTTCGTACCATGCGCAATAAGCGCGGCGAAACCTTAGCTTTTATGACTTTAGACGACCGTTCAGGGCGCATTGAAGTATCAGTGTTTGGTGAAGAATACGACCGCTATAAATCACAACTTACCAAAGATGCGCTGCTTATTTTAGAAGGCGAAGTGCGTGAAGATACCTTTACCGGCGGCCTTGCCATGCGCTGCAAAGACATTACCCCAATAGCCGAAGCACGTAGCAAGTTTGCCCGTGCGCTAGAGATAAGTTTTAATGAGCAAAGTTTTGATGCAGAACAAGTCACACAACTGTGCCAATGTTTAAAAAAGCACCAACAAAAAGACAGCGGTTTAGAACTGCAACTCACTTATACTAGCAACCTAGGAAAAGTAGCCCTGTTACCCGACCAAGTTTGGCGTGTAATACCTAGCGAACAACTCTTAGAAGAACTGAATCAGTTACTGGGCCAAAACAGTGTGCGTTTAATCTACAGTTAAACGCAGGAAAAAAACCATAAAGGGCGTACAAATTTTGAGTCTGATCGTCGTTTCGTCTATAGTTGCCACAAATTATTTAAAGTTGCGACACGACTTTCAGCTTGTACATAGCTACTTAATAAATTTCTTTCAGGCAAAAAAACCATGAATTTGAATTATTTAGATTTTGAACAACCCATTGCTGACCTTGAAGTAAAAATTGAAGAGTTGCGTCTTATTGGTAATGATTCTGACCTTAATATCAGTGATGAGATTACTCGCCTGCAAGAAAAAAGCCAAAAACTGACCGAACAAGTCTTTTCTAACTTAACGGCTTGGCAAGTTTCTCAACTAGCACGTCACCCGATGCGCCCTTACACCCTAGATTACCTAAGCCTAATGTTTGATGACTTTGACGAACTGCACGGTGATCGGCATTTTGGCGATGATGCAGCCATTGTTGGCGGCATGGCGCGTTTAGATGGTCGCCCTGTTATGGTTATTGGTCACCAAAAAGGCCGCGATGTTAAACAAAAGGTAAAGCGTAATTTTGGAATGCCACGCCCTGAAGGCTACCGCAAAGCGTTGCGCCTAATGGAAATGGCCGAACGTTTTAACATGCCCATTTTAACTTTTATTGATACCCCAGGTGCTTACCCAGGCATAGATGCAGAAGAGCGTGGTCAGTCTGAAGCCATCGCCTTTAACTTAGCAGCCATGTCACGCATAAAAACGCCGATTATATCAACGGTTATTGGCGAAGGTGGTTCAGGTGGTGCTTTAGCCATAGGTGTTTGTGACGAATTAATGATGTTGCAATATTCCACCTATTCGGTTATTTCGCCCGAAGGTTGTGCATCTATTTTATGGAAAAGCGCCAGCAAAGCGGCTGATGCTGCCCAAGCCATGGGGATTACTGCGCCACGCTTAAAAGAGCTAGGCTTGGTTGATACTTTAATTCCAGAACCACTGGGCGGCGCACATCGCAATCCAGAAGAAACAATTGTCAGCTTAAAAGCAGCACTTAACGAAGCACTCGACAAGCTAGACACGAACACCACTGAAGAACTACTAGAAAGACGCTACCAGCGTTTAATGAGCTACTCTTCTTTAAACGACCTTGTTTAAAAAACCATTACTTAAAAAAATTGTTTAAAAAACTACTAGCAGCACTGCCACCTAATACCACCCAAATTTGTGTGGCGTTAAGTGGCGGCCTAGATTCACGGGTGTTGTTTGAACTAGCGCGGCAAGCGCAACAACAACAACAACAACCAAACCTAGCATTACGCGCTATCCATATTCATCACCAGCTTTCTAAATATGCCGATGATTGGGCGGCTTTTTCACAGCAAATTTGTGCTGCTGCCAAAGTACCAATTAGCGTTTATAAAGTTGACCCACAAAGCTTTGCCAGTGCCAGTTTAGAAGACCGTGCGCGGCGGGCTAGGTATGCTGTTTTTGAACAAGAACTGCAAGCTGGCGAAGTGCTTTTGCAAGGTCATCACCAAGATGACCAAGTAGAAACCCTGTTGCTGCGGCTATTGCGTGGCGCTGGCACACTGGGTTTAGCCAGTATTCCGCTGCAACGGCCTTTGGGCAAAGGGCTAATTTTGCGGCCTTTGTTAAATACACCCAAGTCTGAACTTTTAGCTTTTGCACAAGCCGCCAAGCTGCAATGGGTGGAAGATGACAGCAATTTTGAAGTTGATTTTGACCGCAATTATTTACGCCTAAAAGTGCTGCCGCTGTTGCAACAACGCTTTACCAATACCAATCAAAACTTAGCGAAAGTCACCCAATTAGCCGCCACCAGCCAACAGCTAAACCAAGACCTTGCCCAGCTAGATTTAGCCACCTGCCAACTTAGCGAACACAGCCTTAATTTAGCTATTTTTTTAGAACTGGCGGATTATCGGCAAATTAACCTGCTGCGCTATTGGTTACTTGCTAGGGGTTTAACGCTACCGGGTCACCAAATTTGGCAAGCGCTAACGAAGCTTTATACAGCGCGGACTGATTCCCAACCTTTGGTTAGTTGGGACAAGGGCAAACAGCAGGTTGAAGCAAGGCGTTTTCAACAGCAGCTATTTATTGCGCCCAGTGATTACTTCCAACCGTTGCCTAAAAATTGGCAAGCCAGTTGGGACGGAATAACCCCCATTAACACGCCCGTTGGTGAACTTGATTTTCAGCTAACGCAGCTGCTAGCCGCTAACGAAATTCAAGCAGCTCACAAAACCCAAACTTTCAGTTTCAGCTTACAAAGCCGCCAAGGTGGTGAACGGCTGCGTACAGCAGAACGTGGGCAGCGCGATGTAAAGCGTTTGCTGCAAGAGTTACAATTACCGCCTTGGCAGCGCAACCAACTGGTTTTTATTTGGTATGAACAACAACTAGTTGCTGTTGATAAATATCTTGTTAAAGATGGCTGGCAGATCATTAATTGAGTCGATTCTTGCTTTGGATTTTTTAGCCCTTCTGGTAGACTAGCTTCCCATCTAAAGCTCTTCCTCCCTGTTTTTTTGTTCTGGCCTTAAAAGGTTGGAACCTGATCTATTTTTCGGACGGTTTTCATGACGCGTTACATATTTGTGACTGGTGGTGTTGTTTCATCTTTAGGAAAAGGCATAGCTTCTGCATCTTTGGCAGCCATTCTTGAAGCCCGTGGCCTTAAAGTCACTATCATGAAACTGGACCCCTACATCAACGTAGACCCAGGCACCATGAGCCCTTTTCAACACGGTGAAGTGTTTGTTACCGAAGACGGCGCAGAAACCGACCTAGACTTAGGTCACTACGAACGTTTTATTCGTTCACGTATGACTAAAAAGAACAATTTTACTACCGGCCGCGTTTACGAAAATGTGTTGCGTAAAGAACGCCGTGGTGATTATTTTGGTGGCACAGTACAAGTTGTGCCGCACATTACTGACGAAATTCAAGAGCGCGTGATTGAAGGCTCTAAAGGTTATGACATAGCCTTAATTGAAGTCGGCGGCACAGTGGGTGATATTGAATCGCTACCCTTTTTAGAAGCCATTCGCCAAATACGCGTTAAAGTAGGTTCGCAACACGCACTGTTTATGCACCTAACCCTAGTGCCTTATTTAAAAACGGCTGGCGAAACCAAAACCAAACCAACGCAGCACTCGGTTAAAGAATTGCGTTCCATTGGTATTCAGCCCGACATTCTTATTTGCCGTTCAGAAGTAGTTATTGAAGCCAACGAACGCCGCAAAATTGCGCTGTTTACTAACGTCGATGAAAACGCAGTTATTTCTTTGCCCGATGCCGATACCATCTACCGCATTCCTAGCATGTTGCATGAACAAGGCCTTGATGACATTGTGATGCAAAAATTTGGCCTAACTTGCCCAGAAGCAGATTTAAGCGAATGGGTGCAAGTCGTTGATGCCAAGTTAAACCCACAAAAAAGCATTAAAATTGCCATGGTAGGTAAATACATGGAATTGTTAGATGCTTATAAATCGCTGATTGAAGCCATTCAACACGCCGGCATTAAAACCCGCACCAAGGTTGAAGTGGATTTTATTGATTCAGAAGAAATTGAACGCAAAGGCACTGACCGCTTAGCTGACAAAGACGCAATTTTAGTACCCGGTGGCTTTGGCGAGCGTGGCGTGGAAGGTAAAATTTTAACCGCCCAATTTGCGCGTGAAAACAAAATTCCTTACTTAGGTATTTGTTTAGGTATGCAGGTTGCGGTGATTGAATTTGCCCGTAACGTGGTGGGTTGGAAAGATGCCGATTCCACTGAATTCACTTTAGACACCCAGCACCCAGTCATTGGTTTAATTACCGAATGGATAACGGCTGAAGGCAAGATTGAAACCCGTGATACTAACTCTGACCTAGGCGGCACCATGCGTTTAGGCGGGCAGGTTTGTCATCTAGAACCCAACACTAAAGCCATTGCCAGCTATGGCGCTGAAAAGATTATCGAACGTCATCGCCACCGTTATGAAGTGAACAACCAGTTTATTGGCGAGCTAGAAAAAGCTGGGCTAATCATTTCAGGCCGCAGCGAAGACAAGGCCCTTGTTGAAATGATTGAACTGCCCGACCACCCTTGGTTTGTGGCTTGTCAATTCCACCCAGAATTTACTTCTACACCGCGTGACGGTCACCCGCTGTTTACCGAATTTGTAAACGCTGCCTTAGCCCATAAAGCTGAACGTAAAAGCACGGGTGCTGCTGTATGAGTTTGAGTGATATGAATTTAACGCAAATACAGGTTGCTGATATTAAGCTAGCCAATGACCGCCCTTTTGTTTTATTAGGCGGTATGAATGTGCTGGAATCGCGTGATATGGCGCTGCGTGTTGCTGAGCATTACGTTGAAGTCACTCAAAAACTGGGCATTCCCTACGTTTTTAAAGCCAGTTTTGACAAGGCCAACCGCTCTTCGATTCATTCGTTTCGTGGCCCAGGTTTAGATGAGGGTTTAAAGCTTTTACAAGAAATTAAAACTACCTTTAACGTGCCAGTGATTAGTGATATTCACGAAATCGACCAAGCCCAAGCCGCAGCAGAAGTGTTAGATATTCTACAGCTACCGGCTTTTTTGGCGCGTCAAACCGATTTAGTGGCGGCCATGGCTAACACTGGCAAACCGATTAACGTTAAAAAGCCACAGTTTATGTCGCCTAGCCAAATGGGTAATTTGGTTGAAAAGTTTACTGAGTGCGGCAACAAGCAAGTGATATTGTGCGAAAGGGGTGCGTGTTTTGGTTACGATAACCTAGTGGTGGATTTATTAGGTTTTGGCGTAATGAAACAAGTTGCCAACAACGCACCAATTATTTTTGACGTGACGCATTCTTTACAAATGCGATCTGCAACGGGTGCTGCCAGTGGCGGCCGTCGTCAGCAGGTGGCGGAGCTAGGTCGCGCTGGGCTAAGCCAAGGCATTGCAGGGCTATTTTTAGAAGCCCACCCTAATCCTGACCAAGCTAAATGCGATGGCCCTTCGGCCTTGCCGCTAGACAAATTAGAACCCTTTTTACAGCAGATGAAAGCCGTAGATGATTTAATAAAATCACTGCCAGCACTGCAAATTGATTAACCCTGTGATTAAACTAGCTATTTTTAACGACTTATTTATTTAACGACTTATTACTTAATGACTTATTAATTGGAGACTTCCTTTCATGGCTAAAATTATCGATATTAAAGGGCGCGAAGTATTAGATTCACGCGGCAACCCCACTGTAATGGTTGACCTACTCGTTGAAGGCAATTTTAAAGGCAGCGCCTGCGCTCCATCAGGTGCTTCAACAGGTTCGCGTGAAGCATTGGAATTGCGTGATGGCGATAAATCACGTTATTTAGGTAAGGGCGTTTTAAAAGCCGTTGCGAACATTAACGGCCCGATTCGTGATGCGCTGTTAGGCAAAGATGCTAGCCAACAAGCTGCAATTGATAAAATCATGCTTGATTTAGACGGCACTGAAAACAAAGCCAAGCTAGGTGCTAACGCTATCTTGGCGGTTTCTTTGGCGGCGGCTAAAGCTGCTGCTGAAGCAAAAGGCATAGAATTATTTGAGCACATTGCCAACCTTAACGGCACAGCGGGCGTTTATTCCATGCCAGTTCCTATGATGAATATCATCAATGGTGGCGAACACGCTGACAACAACGTTGATATTCAAGAATTTATGGTACAGCCAGTTTCAGCACCTAATTTTGCTGAAGCTTTGCGTGCTGGTGCAGAAATTTTTCATGCACTTAAAAATGTTCTACAAAGTAAAAATTTAAGCACTTCTGTGGGTGACGAAGGTGGTTTTGCGCCTAACTTAGCGTCTAATGCCGAAGCACTGGCGGTTATTAAAATTGCCGTTGCTGATGCTGGTTACGAATTAGGTAAAGACATTACCCTTGCCCTAGACTGTGCGGCTTCTGAATTTTACAAAGATGGCCAATACAACCTAGCTGGCGAAGGCAAAGTATTTACTGCCGAAGAATTCAGCGACTACCTAGCCGACTTGTGCAAAACCTACCCGATTGTTTCTATCGAAGATGGCCAAGACGAATCTGACTGGGCTGGCTGGAAGATTCAAACTGAAAAACTAGGCGACAAAGTTCAGCTAGTGGGTGATGACTTGTTTGTGACCAACACTAAAATTTTACAAGAAGGCATTAGCAAAAATATCGCTAACTCCATTCTTATTAAATTCAACCAAATTGGTACGCTAACAGAAACCCTAGAAGCCATTCAAATGGCTAAAAAAGCCGGTTATTCAGTGGTTATTTCACACCGTTCGGGCGAAACTGAAGATTCTACTATTGCTGATTTAGCTGTCGGTACCGCAGCAGGCCAGATTAAAACGGGTTCTTTGTGCCGTTCTGACCGTGTTGCCAAATACAACCGCTTGTTAGTGATTGAAGAAATTTTAGGCAGCCAAGCACCTTACGCTGGTTTAAAAGCCATTAAAGGTCAGTAGTTAAAATAACTATTTATTTGTATGAAGGAACAAATGATGAAAAATCTTTTTAAATTGTTGTTAATCGCTTTATTGGCAACAAGCTTATTTGGCTGCGCTACACAACCAAAGCCCAAGAACACACAAAAACCTGCTTGGATGGATAACCCAAGAGCCGTAGGTGATGTTGTAGGGCTGGGGCACGCTGGGATTCACTTTAATGGCAAAGCAGCACAGCGTGAACTTGCTACCAGCCGTGCGCTAGACGAAATTGCACGGCAAATGGGCGTTACCGTTAGCAGTATTATGGTCATTAACCAGCAACACACGGGCATGGGCAGCAGCACTAATATGGCTGCAACCTCTGAACAAAGTGTTAAAGGCAATGTTGTGAATGCTGTTGTACATGATGAGTGGCAAGAAGGCGATACGCTTTACGTTATCATGGTGGGGCGTTAATTAAACCAGCCTAAAAGCCAGCGTGTTGAATAGACCCCTGAAAGTTGGCTATCCAAATTTCAGGGTTTTTTATAGCTTTTACGCTTACTGCTGATGCCTATGTCGCGATTATTATCTATTTTAGTGGTCTTTCTTCTATTAATTACCCAATACCGGCTGTGGTGGGGTGAAAATGGTTTACTAGAATATTGGCAAACTAAACAGCTGGTTTCTACGCTAGAAAGCAGCAATCAAGACTTACAAAAACGTAATTTACGCCTTGATGCCCAAGTACAAGACCTAAAAAATGGTTTAGATGCCACTGCTGAACGCGCACGTTTTGATTTAGGCATGATAGGTAAAGATGAAACCTTTTTTTGGTTAATTGGTGATACACCTCAGCTTTATCAAACACCCAAACCAGTAGCAGAACCCACACAATGAGTCGTCAATGAACAGCCTAAGCGTTGGTAACACCCTCTGGTGTTTACTGCCAGCAGCAGGTATTGGTCAGCGTATGGGTGCTAACCTGCCCAAACAATATTTACCTTTAGCCAAACAAACCTTAATCGAAGTTACGTTAAGCCGTTTACACTTGGCGTTTCCTGATGCCATTTTAGTGTTGCCGCTGCACCCTAAAGACCTTTGGTGGCCAGCAACAGAGCTGCGTTTTTTAAAGCGTTACCCTAATGTAAAACTGCTCACCTGTTTAGGCGGTGACGAACGTGCCGATTCAGTATTGGCAGGGTTGAATGCGCTAGCCGCTTTTGCCCAGCCTAATGACTGGGTGCTGGTACACGATGTAGCGCGGCCTTGCGTTACACAACAAGATTTACATAACCTTTTTACTGCACTGCAAAACCACCCAGTAGGCGGTTTATTAGCAGCGCCTGTTGCCGATACTATGAAGCGTGGACAAGGTAGCAACGATGCCAATGAAGTCAGCGCAACGGTTGATCGCAACCAACTTTGGCACGCGCTAACGCCGCAAATGTTTCGTTTTAACAAATTACATTCAGCTTTAACCCAAGGGTTAGAAAAAGGTTTAAACCTTACCGATGAATCTTCAGCCTTAGAAGCCGCAGGTTTTAAGCCGCTGTTAATTGCAGGGCGCAGGGATAATATAAAAATCACCCACCCTGAAGA
>CAYJCB010000015.1:24487-27544 GCA_964368615.1 uncultured Halomonadaceae bacterium
CTTTTGGAAACCGCCCCATGCAGCCAATAATAGATTCATCTAATCCGCTAGCAGCCCTACAAAACCAATTACCTAACCTATTGCCTGCTGCACCTTGGCAAGGGGTTTACCGTTTACAGCCTGAAGATTTTCAGGTGGAAGAAATTCTAGGTTTTGAACCCGAAGGGCAAGGCGAACACCTGTATTTGTGGATAGAAAAAAACGGCAGCAATACGGTTTTTGTCGCCCAAGAATTAGCTAGAAGTGCGGGTGTACACCCGTCTGCTGTGGCTTATTCTGGCTTAAAAGACCGCCATGCCATTACTCGTCAGTGGTTTTCTTTACATTTACCGGGCAAAGCCGATCCAGCAGTGGAAGACCTTAATTCCACCAATTGGCAGGTTTTAAAAATGGCGCGTCACCCACGTAAACTAAAGCGTGGCACACACCGCAGCAACCGTTTCACCCTGCGCTTACGGGTTGATAATGCCGATGACACGACTGGCAGCTGGTTAGCAGAACGCTGGCAGCAAATTACCCAACAAGGCGTACCCAATTATTTTGGGCCGCAACGCTTTGGGCGCGGTGGGCAAAACATTCAAAAAGCCATGGATTGGTTAATGGCCGATACGCCACAAAAACCACCCAAGCGCCAAGAAAAAGGTATCTACCTTTCTTCATTACGCAGTGCCTTATTTAATGCTTGGCTGGCAGAAACCATTAATAAACAAAACTGGCTAACCCCTTTAACTGGCAGTTGTTTTAATTTAGAAGGTACGCGCAGCTATTTTGCCGACCCTGCTGCTGCCGATATAAGCAATCGCTTAGCGTCAGGCGATATTAATTTAGCTGGGCCTTTAGCGGGCAAAGGCCGTTTAGAAAGTGCGGGACTGGCTTTAGAAGCTGAAACAGCTTTTCGTGAAACCTATTTACCTTATTGGCAGGCGCTAGAAAACCAAGGTTTAAAAGTAGAATACCGCCCGTTGCGAATGCTGCCCCAAGCCACCGAATTAAGTTGGCAAGCACCTTGGTTAACCCTAAGTTTTACCTTGCCCAGCGGTTGTTTTGCGACCAGTTTATTACGTGAACTGGTTGATGCCAGCGATGCACAACTTGCTTAGGCTTGTTTTGAATTAAGGAAGAAAGCTAAATGAAAATACTGTTATCCAACGATGATGGCGTTCATGCCGATGGTTTGGCAACGCTTGCAGCGGCTTTAAAAGATTTAGGCGATTTATTAGTCGTTGCGCCAGAACGTAACCGCAGCGGCGCCAGCAACTCGCTTTCTTTAGACCGCCCTCTTTGCCCACAACAGCTTAACAATGGCTTTTGGTCGGTTGATGGTACGCCAACTGACTGTGTGCATTTGGCAGTAGGCGGTGTATTTGGTGATTTACCTGACTTGGTTGTTTCAGGCATAAACCACGGGGCTAACTTGGGCGATGATGTGCTTTATTCTGGCACAGTTGCCGCTGCTACCGAAGGGCGCTTTTTAGGCTTACCAGCTATCGCAGTTTCCTTAGCAGGCAATACCCATTTTGCGACCGCTGCTGAAGTGGTACGCAAATTGGTTAAAAGCTTTATAGAAGGCAATAACCAGTTACAATTGCCGCCGCGCAGTTTATTAAACGTGAATGTGCCCGATGTACCTTTGTTCGCGTTAAAAGGCTATGAAATAACCACACTAGGGCATAGACACAAAGGCGTTGACCCAATAAAAACCATCGACCCCCGTGGGCAAGCGCGTTATTGGATAGGTGGCGTGGGCAATGCAGCAAAAGCTGGTGAAGGCACTGACTTTCATGCCATCAGCAAAGGGTACGTTTCTATTACTCCTCTACAGTTTGATATGACTCGGCATGAAAGCCTTGATCAGGTGAAAAAATGGTTGAATTCTTGCAGCTAAATCCTCAATTTCGAGGCATTGGCTTTACCTCCCAGCGCACGCGCAACCGCATGATTGAGCGCCTTGTGGAGCAAGGAATAATAAACAAATTAGTGCTAGACACCCTGTGCAACCTGCCTCGGCATTTATTTATCGACGAAGCCTTATCGCACCGTGCTTATGAAGACACTGCCTTGCCAATCGGCTTAGGACAAACGCTAAGCCAGCCGTATATCGTGGCACGTATGACCGAACTGCTGTTGGAAAAAAACCCTAAAAAAGTGTTAGAAATAGGTACAGGCTCTGGTTACCAAGCAGCAGTTTTAGGCTGCTTGGTAGAAAGCGTTTGGAGTGTTGAGCGTTTAGACCCTTTACTTGAAAAAGCTCGCCAACGCCTTAAAGAATTAAAACTAAACAATGTAAAGTTACGCCATGCTGACGGTAATTTTGGCCTAGCCAATGAAGCGCCTTTTGATGCCATTCTAGTCACCGCTGCGCCTAAAGAAGTACCTACCAGCCTGTTTGAACAACTTGCTGAAGGTGGACGCTTAATTATTCCTGTGGGCGATGAACAGCAGATGTTAAGTATTTTCGATAAACAAGAAGGCGAAATAATTCAAACCGATATTGAGCCAGTGCGCTTTGTGCCGCTGCTGTCTGGAGCTAACAAGTGAAGCCTTGGCAAATTTACCTGCGTGGTATGTTGATGGGTGCAGCAGATATTGTACCGGGCGTTTCAGGTGGCACAGTTGCGTTTATTACCGGCATTTACGAACGCCTAATTAATAGCCTGCGTAGCTTTGATTTAAGGCTGTGGAGTGTCTGGCAAAAACACGGTATTGCTGGCGTACTTAAAGCCGTTGATGCTGGTTTTTTAGCGGCATTATTGGCTGGAATTTTATCTAGCGTTATCTTGTTATCGCACCTAATGAGCTGGTTGTTAATTACCTATCCTATGCATTTAAACGGCTTATTTTTTGGGCTAGTGCTAGGTTCAGCAGTGATTATTGGGCGTGAACTAGGGTTTTGGACGCTAACTCAGTTATTTTTTATGATTTCAGGTGGCCTAGCTGCCACTTTTGCCAGCCAACTACTGCCTAGCATTGGCAGCATTACACCCGCCACTTTCTTTTTTGCAGGCATGGTGGCTATTTGTGCAATGATTTTACCGGGCATTTCAGGCAGTTTTTTAC
>CAYJCB010000016.1:0-9652 GCA_964368615.1 uncultured Halomonadaceae bacterium
TAAAACTAGCCGCAAAATTATACGCATAACCCTCACTCCTTGTGATTAAGACGTTAAACTTGCAGCAAAGCCGCCGCCTTAACCTTGTGATAGGTCAAACTTTCGTTAAAAACAATAAAGCCGAGCACTTGGCTCGGCTTTAACAAGTAACGTTAGGGTAAAACGTTACGACTAGCCTTGGGCTTTTAGCTTCAGGCGGCTGCGATGCAGAACAGGTTCGGTGTAGCCATTGGGTTGGGCTCTACCGTCAATAACCAATTCTAGTGCTGCTTGGAAAGCAACGGATGCATCGAAGTTTTTGTGCATAGGCACATAAATAGGGTCAGCAGCGTTCTGCTCATCGACTACTTTTGCCATGCGCTTAAGGGTTTCAACTACTTGTTCTTGGCTGCAAATGCCGTGGTGTAACCAGTTGGCAATGTGCTGGCTGGAAATACGCAATGTCGCACGGTCTTCCATTAGGCCAATGTTGTTAATGTCTGGCACTTTAGAACAACCGACACCTTGGTCTACCCAGCGTACAACGTAACCCAAAATACCTTGGGCGTTGTTGTCTAGTTCTTGCTGAATTTCTTCAGCCGACCAGCTAGGGTTGGTTTCGACAGGAATGGTTAGAATATCGTCTAAATTAGCGCGTTCACGAGATTTAAGCTTTTCTTGTACTTCGGTAACATTTACCTGATGGTAATGCAGCGCGTGCAAGGTGGCAGCAGTCGGTGAAGGAACCCAAGCCGTGTTAGCACCAGCTTTTGGGTGGCCAATTTTTTGCTTAAGCATTTCTGCCATTAGGTCAGGCATTGCCCACATACCTTTACCAATTTGGGCGCGACCTTTAAGACCAGTGCTTAGGCCAATGTCTACGTTCCACTGCTCGTAAGCGTGAATCCAGCCAGCGGCTTTCATATCACCTTTACGAATCATCGGGCCAGCTTCCATAGAGGTGTGCATTTCATCACCAGTACGGTCTAAGAAGCCGGTATTAATGAAAGCAACGCGGTCTTTAGCTGCACGAATACATTCTTTTAAGTTAACGGTGGTGCGACGCTCTTCGTCCATAATACCCATTTTTAGGGTGAAGCGTTCTAGGCCAAGCAGGTCTTCAACTTTGCCGAATAGTTCGTCAGCAAACACCACTTCTTCTGGGCCGTGCATTTTTGGTTTAACAATGTACATGCTGCCAGTGCGTGAGTTAGTCAGTTCATTCTTACCTAACAAGTCATGCTTAGCGATTAGCGCAGTTACTGCACAGTCCATGATGCCTTCTGGAATTTCAGAACCGTCTTTTAGCAGAATGGCTGGGTTGGTCATTAAATGCCCAACGTTACGCACAAACATTAATGAACGACCGGCTAGCGTGAAAGTTTCGCCATTAGGATTGGTATAGCTACGGTCAGCATTCATGGTGCGGGTAATGGTTTTGCCGCCTTTGGTGACTGGCTCTGCAAGCTTGCCATTCATTAGGCCTAACCAGTTGCTGTAGCCAAGTACTTTGTCTTCAGCATCAACCGCTGCTACGGAATCTTCAAAGTCCATAATGGTGGTTATGGCAGCTTCCATTAGTACATCTTTAACACCGGCAGCATCAACCTGACCAATGTGGTGGCTAGGGTCGATTTGAATTTCAAAGTGCATACCGTTGTTTTCTAGCAGCACAGCCGTTGGTTGATTCGCTTCGCCAGTAAAACCTTTTAGCTGAGCTGCATTTTTAAGACCTGTTGTTTTACCATCTTTTAAGCTAACAATAAGCTTGCCATCAGCAACAACATAACCAGCAGCATCTTTATGGCTGGCATCAGCAAGCGGTGCGCTTTGGTCTAAAAAGTCACGCGCAAAAGCAACTACTTTTTCGCCGCGTACTGGGTTATAACCTGGGCCTTTATCAGCGCCATTATCTTCAGGCAGTGCATCAGTGCCGTAAAGTGCATCGTATAAACTGCCCCAACGCGCGTTAACAGCGTTAAGCGCAAAACGCGCATTCATAACGGGTACAACTAACTGCGGGCCAGCTTGAATAGCAATTTCAGTATCAACATTATTGGTGCTGGCTTGGAAGTCTTCGCCTTCAGGCAATAAATAACCAATTTCGGTTAAAAAAGCTTTATAGGCAGTTAAGTTAATTTCGCCCTTGTTAGCTTTATGCCAAGCATCAATTTTAGCTTGTAGGTCATCGCGTTTTTGTAAAAGAGCGATGTTTTTTGGCGCTAATTCGTGAACTAGCGTGTCTAGCCCAGCCCAAAAAGCGTCACTTGTAATTCCACTACCAGGAATGGCTTGTTCGTTAATGAAGTTATAAAGCGTTTTGGCAACTTGAAGTCCGCCAGTTTGAACACGATCAGTCATGTGAAATCGCCTCTGGGCTAAATAAATTAATGTAAATGGATTAATGTAAACTACTGTTTTATGTAGTAAATTTACAGAAGTTTATAATTAAACAATAGCTAGAAGATACAGTAATTTGTACTTAAACACACCCTGCCTTTAGGTGAAGGCGTGTTGTAAAAATTTGACAAAGCAGTCAGATAACAAGGGGTAATTAATGCTGTGCGCCGATTTTAAGGTAAGGCTAAGGCTTTGGCCAACTAGCTATGCAGAAGCTGAATGGGTGAATATTTTGCCAAATGACTATGCTGCCTATTTAGATTTTTATAAGTTAGCTGCAACACAAGACCAAGGCGGTATGGCAAAGGCACGGGCAGGCTGGATAATACTTGGCGAAGAACGCATTTGGGCGCAAGCTTTTCAGCCAACTATGAATGTTGATGAGAAAACTAACACTAAAGGTACAGCTAAAGGCACTTTAGTGCATTTGCATGGCTATTATGACCACGGCGCTTGCTACCCTGCTTTGCAGCGTTGGGCGTTAAAAAACAAACTCTATTATGTAACTGCTGATTTGCCAGGGCATGGTTTATCAAGCGGTGAACGCGCCAGTATTAAAAATTTTGCTGATTATCAAAAGCTGTTAACTTCGCTGGTTAAGCTGCTAGAAACAGAAAAAATGCCCCGTCCTTGGCTATTAAGTGGCTTTTCTACTGGTGCATCTATCGCAATTGAGCACCAGTTAACAGAAAAGCGGTTTGATTCTACGTTACTATTAGCGCCGCTTATTCGGCCAGTAGCTTGGAAAGGGGCGTTGGTGAAGTGGTTGTGGTTGCCACAGTTGCTAGTAAAAAAATTACCCAGAAAGTTTATGAATAACTCTAGTGATGCCGATTTTTTAAGGTTTGCTCAGCAGCAAGACTGCTTACAAGGCAAGCAATTGCCCCTAGCTTGGATAGCTGCTTTAGGGCGTTGGATACGCTTGATTGAAAACACCCAATCTAGTGATATTGAAGTATTAATTATACAAGGTGATGCAGATTCAACCGTAGACTGGCAATATAACCTGCCTGTATTAAATCGGCTTTTTCCTAAAGCAACGGTTAAAATGGTTAAAAGTGGTGGGCATCAGTTGCTTAACGAGGGTGAGCTAGAGCGTACCCAAGTGTTTAACTGTTTAGATGAGTGGTTGGATAGCATTAATAAGGAAAGTGTTTTATGAATAAATTATGGGTTACTTTAGCTTTGGCTGGCGCTGTTTTTGTTGGTGGTTGTGCAAGCTTAGATCCAGTTCAAAAAGAAAAAGTTAAAGTTTATGAAGAGCAAAAAAAGCGTGAAAAAATTGATAGATCGCAAAGAGAAAGTGATGCCGGTGGACGTAGATTAGAAAAAGAAATAAAAAGTTATTGATATTATAAAAATAAAAAATTACATAGGAAGTGGCGATGCTTAAAGAAAAAATACTAAGGGCAGTGTTAACCTGCTTTACACTGGTAGCTGTTTCGGGTTGTGCAAGCCATTCTAATAAAATGGAAGAGACAAAAACACTCATGCGCTACGGTGAATATGCCGCTGCCACAGATGAGATCAATCTTATTTTAGAAGCTGAACGTAACCAGCTTCTAAAGGAAGTTGAACTAGGTGTTGTTAATCAGCTTAAAGGTAATTACCAAGCTAGCCTTAAGCATTTAGACGCTGCCGACAAGCTAGCTGATGAGCTTTATACGGTTAGTTTTGGTGACCTAGCTGTGCGCGCTAGTGCTAATGCAAGTCTGACTATCTATCGCGGCAATATTATTGAGCGAGTTTATATCAACTATTTTAAAATGCTTAATTATTTTTATTTAGCTGAGGCCGCTACTTCACACCAAGAAACACAAACACTATTAGACTCTGCCCGCATAGAAGCGCGTCGTGCAATGCTTTTATTAGATGAGAATGTCTTTAAAACAGGTGATTATGGAGTAGCAGAAGAAGAAAAAAAGTCCCTGCTGTACAAATTTCAACAGATTTATGCTGAGCTTAATGGTGAAGTAATTAACCCTAAAGAGTTAATTTTTAGGGACAATGCTTTTAGTCACTACATAATAGCAACCTTGTTTGAAAAAATGGGTGAAATAGATTCTGCACGGGTTAGTTATGAGCGTGCAGCAAAATTATATGAGCAAGGCTATGTTAAGCAATACAGTTTAAGCGCTGATATGGTGAATCAAGCTTGGTTTGATACTACCCGTATGCTTAAAGCAAAAGGTGATAGACGCTGGCTCAGAATGGCAGCCAACAAACTTAGTCCGGCTCAGCGTCAAGAATTAAGCTTATCAAATAAAGGTAAGGGACTATTAGTTATCGTTCAAGAAGTTGATATGATTGCACCTCGTGGCGAACTTAATCTTTGGGCAACTATTAAAAATAATAAGTTAGTTATTCGCCCTATTCCTATAGGTAAACCTGAAGAAAAAGCTTATCAATTAGCTTGGTTTTATTATATGTATGCAGACAAAGGCTTGTTAAATGTTGTTGAAAAAATTAGAGCTAAAGATTATGTTGGTTTGCTCAATTCAAACCATGAAAAAACTACATCTATTCCCGAGGCTCTAAATTCAACGCTAGAGTCTTTGGGTCTTCTTCAAGTTATGTCAAGTATAGGTATACGCTTAAGTGTGCCCCTGCTCTATTATGAAGACTTGTCTATTGGTAAAAGTAGATTAGAGATTGATGGTGAAAGTAAAGGTGATTTAATTTTAGCTGACAGCATTTCTGGTTTGGCTATGGCACAACACTTAGTAAGTGCTGGGTCTGAGTTAAATAATGCTATGGCTGTAGAAGCATTACGTTTAACGCTCTGTATACAAGCTGGTGCACCGGCCCAAATTTGTGCCCTAGCAGCAGGCGCTAGTACATCAGCCGATACTCGCTCTTGGTTATCTTTGCCTTATGAAATACGTACTTTACGCACCAATTTACCAGCAGGTGATTATCAGCTTAAGTTAATAAGTGACGCTGATGGTTTTCAGTTAGAACAAATGGAAACAATTAAAATTAAAGCAGGCGAAGTGCGGCTTGTTAGAATGCGTACTTTTGCTATTGATCCAAATCAACCCATACCTGAAGTGGTTGAGAGGATTCGTAGTAAAAATAAAGTTGAGCTGGTTAAAAATGAGCAGGCTACCGATGTTACTTCTAAAGGAGAATCAAATGAATAAATTAAACTTTACCTTTAAAGCTCTAGTGCTAGTTGCAAGCTTTGCTGTCTTGGCTTTAACGGGCTGTGGTGGTACTCAAGTGCAGCGTTTAGATGCTTCGCAAGAAGTGGCTTTAACCGACCGCTGGAATGCTACTGACTCGCGCTTGGTTTCTGAAGAAATGATCGATGATATGTTGTCATTTCCTTGGGTAAACCGTTGGGCGCAAGCTAACCCTAATCGTAATCGCCAACCAACAGTGCTTGTGATGGGGGTGCGCAATAAATCACACGAACACATTGAAGTTGATACCTTTATTAATGATCTACGTCGCGCCATGATACGTTCTGGTCGAGTTGATTTTGTTGCCGGTGGCAATGTTCGTGATGCGTTACGTGAAGAGCGTAAAGAGCAAGAGTTTAATGCGACAGCCGCAACTGCTGCTAAGTTAGCTGCAGAGCAAGGTGCTAACTTTGCTTTATCTGGTTCTATTAACTCTTGGGTCGATCAGCTAGATGGTAAGCGTGTAACTAACTATCAAATTGACTTATCTTTAATTGATATTCAAACTAATAAAGAAGTTTGGGCAGGTCAGAAGCGTTTACAAAAGCACCAGCAACGCAGTAAGTTTGGGTTTTAATGCATGTTAAAAAAATCTAATTATATTATTCCTGGGTTTTTAATGGTGGCTTTAAGCTTAGTTGGATGTAATTCAGCTAACTTGCAACCTATAGCAATAGAAGCCAAGGTGCTAAGTAATACAGCTGCTTCTATTCAGCCTGAATGGGTTAATAATCCACCTAAACGCTCAGGTTATGCTTATGGTATCGCCAGCTCTGAGGTTTATGGGTCTCAAGCAAGAGCATTAGAAACAGCCAGAGATAAAGCTAAGGCAGACTTGTTGGCGAGTATTCGAGTTGAAATCAGCAGCTCAACTGATTATAGCAAGAATGCCACCATGCAATATCAAGGTGATATGACGCTACAAGAAAACTTAAACCAAAAAATAAGCAGTAAAACCACTGCTGTTGAATTAAATGGTATTAAAGTTACTGAAACTTGGGTTAATGAACGGGGCAATGAGGTTTGGGCTTTAGCAGAGCTAGATACAGGCGCGGCAGCTAAACAATTGTTGCAGCAGTTAGCGCAACTAGAGGAGCGAGCTCTTCAGCGTGGCACTTTACCCAAGGCTGCAAAGCTTGATAGGGTTCGCCATTTAAAACCGACTTTGCAAGAGCTGGTTGAGCGTCGTCAAATGCTTCAGCAGTTAGTGTTTTTAGGTGCTGTAACGCGGATTGATGTTGCTAGACGCCAAGCTATTGAAAAAATTGAAATGGAAGTTGCGCAACTTTTAGCTAGTTTAGGTATTGAGTTGCAGGCAGTAACTAAAGAGGCTGAAGCTTTAAAACCTTTGTTAGCGAGTGCCTTAACTGATTTGGGTTTTAACCTAGTTAATAATCAGCCAGACTTACGCCTTGTTATACAGCTAAAAACTAGTAAAATGGAACGTAAGGGTTTGGTTTATGTTGATGCTAATGCTAGCGGTCAAATAAATAGTGCTGAAAATCGTACTTTGCATGTTATTAATGCAGCAACTCGCAGTGTTTCGTCTGAAGTAAGTGTAGCAAATAATAAAGCAGTGAGTGAATTATCAGAAAAGCTAGCTGATTTATTAATTGAAAGCCTGTATCAAAATCTTTAACAATGAAATAATTGGTTTTTAAAAAAAAGGGAAAATCATGAAGAAAAATATTTTTACTTTGTCAGCAGCTGCAGTTACTTTTGCTTTGATGACAGGTTGCGTGGGTGGCACTGCTGGTGTTAAAGAGTCAACATTTGTTGAGCATTGCGAGTATAGAACAGGTATTCAAGCACCTGAATGGTACTGCAACCCAACAATTGAAGGCGGCATGGCAGCAGTAGGCGAAGCTAAGACTAACGTTGCAAAAGATAATAACATGCAGCGTACTATGGCTTTGGCGAATGGCCGTGATGAATTATCACGCCAAACCCAAGTTAAAGTGCAAAACTTGCTAACTAACTGGTCACGTGCAACGGGTGCTGGTGATGACCAAACCTACGAAGCGAACTTTGAAAACGTTTCACGTCAGGTTTCTCAGCAAACTTTAGAAGGCAGCCGCCAGTTAAAGCGTTGGATTGCGCCAGACGGTAGCTTGGTATTATTGATTGGCGTGACTGATTCTGCAGCGATTAAAGATAGTGTAAAAACTAGCTTGCGTAACGAAGAAGCACTTTGGCAGCAGTTTCAAGCGAAGCAGTCTTTAGACGAGCTAGATAAGCAGTTAGACGCTAGTTTTAAGTAATAGCATTAGTAGGTAGTTAACGAAGGTAAGTGTTAACTACCTATTTTTTACTCTTTAGATGTTGTATAAAAATTTAAAAATAGGTGGGTACTCGATGGATAGAAGGCGTTTTTTACAAGGGTTAGGTGCTGTTTCTGCACTTATACCTTTTAACTCACTGGTTGCGGCCCCATCTAGTTTTGAAGACTTTAAAAAACAACAAAATGATGGTTTTAGTAATTATAAAGCTGAGTTAGACCGTGATTTTGCAGCGTATAAAAAAGCCGTTGCTGAAGAGTTTGAAAGTTATCAGGGCAAAGTTAAAAAAGTTTGGGGTGATACGAATGTTGGTTCGCCCAGCGTTTTAGTGCAGTATTCAGAAGATTTACAATCTCGAACGATTATTGATTACGAACAAGGTTCGATGACTGTTGAGTTAGTTGACAGTAGTAATGCTAAAGGTGTTGGTACTAAGTTGCGTGAAGCAATGCTGCAAATTGCTGACTCTTCTGTTAAAGAAGCTTACGAGAAAGATACGCTAATCCAGAATATTGAAAAGCGTGTTGCTAAAGAAATAAAGCATCAAGAAACAGCCCAAGTAAAAGATGAGCCGTTAATTTCTGATGTATTAACGGGTATTGCTAAACCTACTAAGAAGCAAGTAGAAGCAGTTATAAATGAAGCGCTTAAAACTGCTGAAGGTAGTACACGCAATACACCTAACTCAGATAAAAAAGTTTTTGCATTTAGCATTCCTTTAAATAAAGCTAATATCAGCAAAAAATCAGAACAGTTTAAGCCATTGGTGCTTCAATACGCTGCCCAAGAAAAAATTGATCCTGCTCTAGTGTTTGCTATTATGCACTCTGAAAGTGCGTTTAACCCTATGGCAAAATCACACGTACCTGCTTATGGTTTAATGCAAATTGTCCCTAATTCTGCGGGTAAAGATGCCTCTGAAAAAGTGTATGGTAAGCAGCGTTTGTTAGCGCCTGCTTATCTGTATAACAGTGAGAATAATATAAAAATGGGTTGTGCCTATTTAAATATTCTTTATTACCGTTACCTTTCTAAAATTGAAAATAAAGAAAGCCGTACTTACTGCGTGATTGCTGCTTACAATACGGGTTCTGGTAACGTAGCTAAAGCATTTGGTGCGGGTACTAACGTCACTAAAGCTGCTGTTACGATTAATAAAATGACCCCGCAGCAGGTTTACAATAAGTTAGTTAGCAGCCTTCCTTATGCTGAAACACAAAATTATATGAAAAAAGTAACGCCTAGGTATAAGGCTTATCAAGCAGAAGTTTAGCTTTAATTTTTAAAAGAATAATAAAAAACCGCAGCCTTTAATTAAGTCTGCGGTTTTTACTGAATTTAAAGCTTAATTTAAAAAATAAATTTTAATAAGGAAAAGTCATGAGGAAAAATATTTTCACTTTATCAACAGCAGCAGTTGCTTTTGCTCTGATGACAGGTTGTGTAGGTGGTACTGCTGCTGTTAAAGAGCCAACATTCGTTGAGGATTGTGAATATCGAACAAGTATTTACGCACCTATTTCTCAGCAAACTTTAGAAGACGTCTGTGAGTTAAAGCGTTGGACTGCGCCAGATGGTAGCTTACTACTATTAATTAGTGTTACAGATTCTGCAGTTATTAAGGAAAGTGTAAAAGCTAGTTTGCGTAATGAAGAAGCACTTTGGCAGGAGTTTCAATCTAAGCAGTCTTTAGAAGAGCTAGATAGGCAATTAGAAGATGCGTTTAAGTAATGCACTCAGAGTTAGCGCCTAATCTTTAATTTTTAAAAGAATAATAAAAAACCGCAGCCTTTGATTAAGTCTGCGGTT
>CAYJCB010000016.1:9752-12442 GCA_964368615.1 uncultured Halomonadaceae bacterium
AAAACACGGTTAATTTCTGACAAAACGCCCGGAATGTTTTCGTGAATGTGCAGTAAACGGTGTTTGTTAGTGTGCGCAGGCAGTGCTACTTCTGGGAAGTTAACCGCAAAAGTGGTGGTGCCGTTGTCGCTGTAACGAATTAGCTTTTCAGACACTTCTTTACCAATATTTACTTGGGCTTCTAAAGTAGAACCACCAATATGCGGGGTTAGAATTACGTTGTCTAAACCGCGCAGTGGGCTAACAAATTCATCGTCGTTGCCGCGTGGTTCAACAGGGAAAACGTCAATCGCTGCACCGGCTAAATGGCCTGATTGTAAGGCAGCCGCTAGGTCTTCAATCACTACCACTGAACCGCGCGAAGCGTTGATTAAATGCGCACCGGCTTTCATCTTGTTCAGCTGTTCAGCCGCAATCATCCACTTGGTGGAATCTAATTCAGGTACGTGCAAAGAAACCACGTCTGATTCAGCTAATAACTCATCTAGCGTATCTAGCTGACGCGCATTGCCCATAGCAAGCTTGGTGACTACGTCATAATAAAGCACTTGCATACCTAGGCTTTCTGCCAAAACTGAAAGCTGTGAACCAATATTGCCGTAACCTATGATGCCTAGTTTTTTGCCGCGTACTTCATAGCTGCCTTCAGCCGATTTAATCCAGCCACCGTTATGGCACTCACGGCTTTTATGTGGAATACCGCGCATGAGCATAATTAATTCGCCTAATACCAATTCAGCCACTGAACGGGTATTAGAATAGGGGGCGTTAAACACTGGAATGCCACGAATTAACGCTGAATAAAGTTCAACTTGGTTAGTACCAATACAGAAACAACCAACAGCCACTAGCTTTTTCGCCGCAGCAAATACGTCTTCGGTTAGCTGAGTGCGCGAGCGAATGCCTACAAAATAAGCGTCTTCAATGGCGACGAGTAAATCGGCTTCAGATAAAGATTTAGGGTGATATTCTATATTGGTGTAACCACTGGCTTTGAAGTTATCAACAGCCGATTGGTGAACGCCTTCAAGCAGCAGAATTTTAATCTTGCTTTTATCAAGTGAAGTTTTAGGCATGAGAGGTTGGTGTCCTGATGGAGGTAGCAGTAATGAGAGACTACTTAAGGTGGAAAAAATATGGCCAGGCAAGCCAGCCTTAACCCAGCTATGTTACCATAACAACCACAAGTTGCAGCCCCCAGACAAGATTACCTAGGTGAATTTAATGCTTCTTTAAGCTGCATTTTATTCAATCTATGAATAGATATTTACTTTATAAAGAGCCATCAAAATGACCCCAGAGCAAATTAAACAAGCCCTTGAAGCCTTAATTGGACAAGACAGAGTGCGCCTAGATGGCGAAGCCTTGGATATTTATGGTCGTGATTGGACTAAAATTCATGCACCTAAACCGCGTGCGATTGCTTTTCCACGCACCACTGAAGATGTGCAAAAAATTGTGCAGTTTGCCAATGAAAAAAATATTGCGCTAGTGCCTTCGGGTGGGCGTACTGGGCTTTCTGCTGGCGCAGTCGCTGCCAATAACGAGTTAGTTATTGTGATGGATTATATGAACAAGGTTGTAGAATTCAATCCGATTGATCGCAGTGTTACCGTGCAAGCCGGTATGATTACCGAGCAATTGCAACACTTTGCTGTTGAGCAGGGTTTATATTACCCCGTTGATTTTGCTTCAGCAGGTTCTAGCCAAATTGGTGGCAATATTTCCACTAACGCTGGCGGCATTAAGGTTATTAAATATGGCATGACCCGCGATTGGGTATTAGGTTTAACTGTTGTGACGGGTAAAGGCGAAATTTTAAACCTAAATAAAGGTTTAATTAAAAATAATACCGGCTACGATTTACGTCACTTATTTATTGGTGCTGAAGGTACGTTGGGCATTATTACCGAAGCCACGATTAAGCTAACTCGTGCGCCTAAAAATTTAACCGTAATGGTGTTGGGTGTGCCTAGCATGGCAGCGGTGATGGACGTACTGAAAACGTTTCAAGGCAATATGGATTTAACTGCTTTTGAATTTTTCTCTGAAAATGCGTTAGCTAAAGTAACCGCTCACCACCAGTTGCAACGCCCTTTTGAAACCGCTACGCCTTATTATACGTTGCTAGAATTTGAAGCAGAAAACGAAGGTGTAATGGATAGCGCCATGCAGCTATTTGAACAGTGCATGGAAGCGGGTTGGGTTGAAGATGGTGTTATTAGCCAGAACGAAACCCAGCTACAAAACTTGTGGAACTTGCGCGAATTTATTTCTGAAACCATTAGCCATGAAACACCTTACAAAAATGACTTGTCGGTTATCGTTTCTAAAGTGCCAGAGTTTTTACAAGCGGTAGACACCTTTGTGGAAGAAACTTACCCAGGCTTTGAGATAGTCTGGTTTGGGCACATAGGTGATGGTAATTTGCACTTAAATATTCTTAAACCTAAAGACTTAGATCAAGGCGAGTTTTTTGAAAAGTGCCATTTAGTAAGCGAAAAAGTATTTACGATTACCCAAAAATTTGGCGGCAGTGTTTCAGCAGAACATGGTGTTGGCTTGGTTAAAAAAGACTTTTTACACTTTAGCCGCAGCCCAGAAGAAATTTTGTATATGAAAGCCATTAAAAATGCTTTCGATCCAAACAAGATTATGAACCCAGGCAAGATGCTAGATAGCTAGTTAAA
>CAYJCB010000016.1:12542-26701 GCA_964368615.1 uncultured Halomonadaceae bacterium
CAATCTAGTTTTGAACAACTTATGCAGCAGCTAGAAGCTTTGGTGACTAGCATGGAATCGGGCGAGCTTAGCTTGGAAGCTTCGTTGCAGGCTTATGAAGAAGGTGTGCGCTTAACGCGTTTATGCCAGCAGCAGCTTGCCCAAGCCGAACAGCGGGTGTTTAGCCTGCAAGAAAAAAATGGGCAAGTTGGTTTTGAACCGCTGAATGTTAAGCCCACCAGTTTTAAGCCTCAAGCAGGAACGCTTTAATGCCGCTAGAAAAATTAACCCAGCTTTATTCAACGCGCGTTGATGCGGCTTTAGAAAAGTTTTTAACCGCAACCGCAGGCCCTAGCGAACTGTTGCAAGAAGCTTTGCAATACAGCTTGTTAAATGGTGGCAAACGCCTGCGCCCCTTGTTGGTGTATGCAACGGGGCAGGCGTTAGGTGCAAACCTTAATCACTGTGATCGCCCAGCGATGGCGGTAGAACTTATTCATGCTTATTCTTTGGTGCATGATGATTTACCTGCGATGGACGATGATGATTTACGCCGTGGTCGCCCGACTTGCCATAAAGCCTTTGACGAAGCCACGGCTATTCTAGCTGGCGATGCTTTACAAACTTTGGCGTTTGAAGTGTTGGCCGATGAACAGCAGCCAGCGGCTTTGGCGATGGTAAAAACGTTGGCGCAAGCCAGTGGCACGCAAGGCATGGTGGCGGGTCAAATGCTAGATTTACAAGGCGAAGGTAAGCAATTAAGCCTAGAAGAACTACAGCGTTTGCACAGCCATAAAACCGGTGCGCTGATTCGTGCTGCGGTGCGTATGGGGGCTTTGGCGGCTGGCGCTAATGCTGATGTTTTAAATACCCTAGATGCTTATGCCACCGCCTTGGGCTTGGCTTTTCAAGTGCAAGATGATTTGTTAGATATTCAAGGCGACGAAGCCACGCTAGGCAAAAAAACCGGCGCAGACGCCTTGTTAAATAAAGCCACCTACCCTAGTTTGTTGGGGGTTGAAGGTGCTGAGCAACGTGCACAGGAATTAGCGAAGCAGGCCTGTGATAGTTTAAATAATTTATCGGGTGAATGGGGCTGCTTAGTTGCTTTGGCGAACTGGTCCATTAACCGCAATTTTTAATGAGCAACTTAATTCATGTTTGATGCCCTGCCTACCCAAGCCCCTTTAACCCCTTTGCTAGATACGCTACAGCAGACTGCGGACTTAAAAAATTTTTCGGAACGTCAATTGTTGCTCTTGGCGCGTGAAGTGCGTGCTTGGCTGTTGTGGAGCGTTAGCCAAACGGGTGGCCATTTTGGCGCTGGCTTGGGTGTAGTTGAGTTAACCATTGCGCTGCATACCGTGTTTGATACACCAGAAGACCGTGTGGTGTGGGACGTTGGGCATCAAGCTTATCCGCATAAAATTTTAACGGGTCGTAAAGATGCGCTGTTAACCATTCGCCAAAAAAATGGTTTAGCTGCTTTTCCAAAGCGTAGCGAATCTGCTTACGATGCGTTTGGGGTGGGGCATTCCAGCACTTCGATTAGTGCTGCGTTAGGCATGGCACTTGCCGCCAAAGCGCAGGGCAGTAAACGCCGCAGCATTGCGGTGATTGGTGATGGTGCTATGACTGCTGGCATGGCGTTTGAGGCGCTAACCCACGCTGGGCATTTACAGCCCAATTTATTGGTGATTCTGAACGACAACGAAATGTCGATTTCAGAAAACGTTGGCGGCTTAGCCACTTATTTGGCGCGTTTATTAGTCAGCGAACCCTTTAATCAGCTGCGTGAAGGCAGTCGCCGTGTGTTGTCTAAGCTGCCTTTGGCTTGGGAACTGGTGCTTAAAACTGAAGAACAGGTTAAATCTTTTATTGGCCCAAGTTCACTGTTTGAAGAGCTGGGCTTTAATTACATTGGCCCTGTTGATGGGCATGATTTGCCCGAGCTGATTAAAACTTTAAAAAGCTTAAAGCATTTAAAAGGCCCACAGTTTTTGCATTTGGTGACTAAAAAAGGCAAAGGCTTTATTCCTGCTGAAGCCGACCCGATTGGTTATCACGCGCTAAGTAAATTAGAAAAAATAGCCAAGCCTGAAGTTGAGTCTATTTCTGCTGTTGAATCTGCTGCTATTCAACCAGTGCAGAAAGCGCAGCAACCTAAATATTCTAACGTGTTTGGGCAGTGGCTATGCGATACCGCTGCGATTGATAAACGCTTGCTAGGCATTACCCCAGCCATGCGTGAAGGCTCGGATATGATTCGGTTTTCACGCGAATACCCTGAACGCTATTTCGACGTAGCTATCGCTGAACAGCACGCGGTTACTTTGGCAGCAGGTATGGCGTGTGAAGGTATGAAGCCAGTTGTGGCTATTTATTCGACCTTCTTACAAAGGGCTTACGACCAGCTGATTCACGATGTGGCAGTGCAGAATTTAGACGTGCTGTTTGCTATCGACCGCGCTGGTGTAGTGGGTGAAGATGGCCCTACGCACCACGGTACTTTAGATGTTTCTTTCTTACGTTGTGTGCCTGATATGGTCATTATGGCACCTGCCGATGAAAACGAATGCCGCCAAATGCTGACGACTGGTTATCAGTATAACGGCCCTGCTGCGGTGCGTTACCCACGCGGTACTGGCCCAGGTGTTGCTGTTGAACAAGCCTTAACCTGCTTGCCAATCGGTAAAGCAGAAGTTAGGCGCAAGGCGAGTCAAGAAAAGGGTAAGAAAATAGCGATTTTGGCTTTAGGCAGCATGGTTGCAACAGCCGCAGCGGTTGCTGAACAGCTTGATGCTACGCTGGTGAATTTGCGCTTTGTAAAGCCTTTAGACGAACAGCTGTTGTTAGAAATGGCAGCCAGCCATGATTTACTGGTTACCCTAGAAGAAAATGCCATTATGGGCGGCGTAGGCAGTGCGATTAATGAGTTTTATGCCAGTCAAAACTTACAGCCAAAACTGCTTAATTTAGGTTTTGCAGACGTTTGGGTCGACCAAGGTTCGCAGCAAGAATTGTTGGCAGATTGTGGTTTAGATGTGGAAGGCGTGCTGCAAGCAATTCAACAACGCTTGGCCTAAGTCATAGATTTATAAGATTAAAAATAGAACTCTTGATTATTTAAATCTATGCACCATACTTTTTAAAGCTAGGTACTAAAACAATTCACCAATAAAAACCAGCAGGCAGGAACCTATGACTCTGACGGAATTTAAGTATATTGTCACGCTGGAACAAGAAAGGCATTTTGGCCGCGCTGCTGAGCGTTGTTTTGTTAGCCAGCCCACCTTGAGTGTTGCGGTAAAAAAGTTAGAAGAGGAACTAGGCGTTGCGTTATTTGAGCGCAGTAAAAGTGCTGTACAGCTAACGCCCATTGGCGAAAAAATTGTAGAGCAAGCCCGTAAAGTGTTAGAACAAACCGCAGTCATTAAAGAGCTAGCACAAGAGGGTAAAAACCAACTAACTTCGCCGCTGCGCCTTGGGGCTATTTATACAATAGGGCCTTATCTTTTTCCGCACCTTATTCCTAAGCTGCAAACGCTAACCCCAGAAATGCCCCTTTATATAGAAGAAAGCTATACCGCTGTGCTGCGCCGTAAACTGCGCTCCGGTGAGTTAGATGCCATTATTATTGCCCTGCCGTTTACAGAAACCGATGTAGTTACGCGCGAACTTTATAGCGAACCTTTTGAAGTGCTGTTACCCAAAAACCACCCTTGGGAAGAGCGTAAAGAAATTCCTATTAGTGATTTACCTAGCCAAAAGCTATTAATGCTGGGTGAAGGGCATTGTTTTAGAGATCAAGTAGTAGAAGCTTGCCCAGCGTTAGAAGCCAATTTTAAAGACCCAAACCAAGGCTTAATTGCCGAAGGTGGTTCGTTAGAAACCATTCGGCACATGGTTGCTTCTGGCTTGGGCATTACAGTTTTACCGGCTTCGGCGATTGGTATGAATCAATATGCGCCCGACCTTTTAGTTAGCCGTCCTTTTGCTGCTCCTGTTCCATCGCGCATTGTTGCTTTAGCTTGGCGTGCAAGCTTTCCTCGCCCTAAAGCCATAGAAGCTTTGGTGCAGGCAGTTGCGCAGCTTAAGTTGGTATAAGTCATGTCTGCCCTGCTGCATAACCTTCCGCTAACCCAATTAAAAGGTGTAGGTAAAGCCTTGGAAGAAAAGCTGCAACGCTTGGGTATTCAAGATATGCAGGGGTTATTATTTCATTTACCGCTGCGTTACGAAGACCGCACACAAATCAGCAGTTTAGGTGGTTTAAGGGTTGGTAGCACGGCGGTTGTTGAAGGTGAAGTGGTGGGCAGCCAAGTGCAGTTCGGCAAGCGGCGCAGTTTGTTAGTTAGAATTCGTGATGCAACAGGAATCCTTAGTTTAAGGTTTTTTCATTTTTCAGCAGCACTTCAAAAACAGTTGGCAGTCGGTCAGCAAGTGCGCTGCTATGGCGAAGCAAGGCCCGGCGCAACGGGGTTAGAAATTTATCACCCAGAATTTAAAGTATTAGGCCAAGATTTAACCGTCCCTGATTTAGAGCAACACCTAACCCCAGTTTATCCGATTACCGAAGGTTTTCAGCAGCAGCGTTTACGCCAATTAGTGCAGCAGGCTTTGGGCTATTTAGCCAATCATCAGATTGAAGAGCTTTTGCCTTTAGAGGCTCAGCAAGCTTTTCAACAAACCCAAGGTTTTCCACGTTTAATTGATGCTTTATTTTATTTGCACCAACCGCCTGCTAATGCTGATTTAACACTGCTAGAAAGTGGCCTACACCCAGCGCAACGCCGCCTAGCTTTAGAAGAATTGCTTGCCCAGCAGCTAGGTATGTTGGCTTTACGCCAGCAAAGCCGTTCCCAAGATGCTTGTCCGCTATTGCCCTATCAAACGCTTTGCCAAAAGCCCTATCAAGTGGCTGGTGATGTTTCTATCGAAGAACGCTTTTTAGCGAACCTACCTTTTAAGCCGACCAATGCCCAGCAGCGGGTGTGTGCTGAAATTTTTTATGACTTGCAGCTGCCCCACCCTATGTTGCGTTTGGTGCAGGGCGATGTGGGTTCGGGTAAAACACTGGTGGCTGCGCAAGCCTGTTTACGTGCCATTACGGCGGGTTATCAAGCAGCACTGATGGCACCGACCGAATTGTTGGCTGAACAGCATTTTCAAAACCTGACTGGCTGGTTTGAGCCGCTAGGTTTAAAAGTGGGTTGGTTAACGGGGCGTATGAAGGGTAAGGCGCGTGAAGCTGTTTTGGCTAGCCTTGTTGCGGGTGAAATTCATTTGTTAATTGGTACCCATGCGCTGTTTCAAGAGGGTGTTAATTTTCACCGCTTGGCTTTGGTGGTGATTGATGAGCAGCACCGTTTTGGCGTGCATCAGCGTTTGGCTTTACGCGATAAAGGTGTGCAGGGGAAGTTTTTGCCGCACCAGTTAGTGATGACAGCAACGCCTATTCCACGCACGCTGGCGATGAGTGCCTATGCCGATTTAGACATTTCGGTGATTGACGAATTGCCCCCAGGTAGGCAGCCAGTTACAACGCTGGTGTTGCCCGATACACGCCGCGCTGAAGTGGTGGAAAGGGTGCGCCATGCGTGCTTAGAAGGGCGGCAAGCCTATTGGGTGTGTACCTTAATTGAAGAGTCGGAAACGCTAGAATGCCAAGCCGCTGAAGTGACGGCTGAAGAATTGCGCGAAGCTTTACCTGAACTGAAAGTGGGTTTAGTGCATGGGCGTTTGAAGCCTGCTGAAAAAGCGGCGGTTATGGAAGCTTTTAAGCAAGGCGAATATCAGTTATTGGTTGCCACCACAGTGATTGAAGTGGGGGTTGACGTGCCTAATGCCAGTTTAATGATTATAGATAATGCCGAGCGTTTAGGTTTAGCGCAATTACACCAGTTGCGGGGTCGGGTGGGGCGAGGTTCAACCGCCAGTTTTTGTGTGCTAATTTACCACCCGCCCTTGTCTGCGCATGGGCGCGAACGCTTGCAAGTGATGCGCGAAACCAACGATGGTTTTGTGGTGGCGCAAAAAGATTTAGAAATTCGTGGCCCAGGCGAACTGCTTGGTACACGGCAAACGGGTGAAATAGAACTACGAATAGCAGATTTAAAGCGCGATGCTGATTTGTTAACCGGTTTGCGTCCTGTAGCACAAAAACTGTTGCAAGAATCACCAGAACAAGCGCAGCGATTGTTAGCGCGTTGGCGCGGCGATCAGGTACGTTTTGCGCAAGTATAGTGCTGGGTTAGGTCGACTTTATTACGCCTAACCTTTACTCTGTAACAGTTTTTATGCCTTTTAATCTAGCCTAAGTTTAATGAGTAGCCGATGAGTCAAGGTGCCATGCAAATAAAGCCCGTTTACAATCTTGCTGATTTAAACAGTGAAGATTTAATACAGCGTTTAGTACCACGCAGCCTAGCCACTCCTAACCAATTGCTTAGGAGTACGCTGCTACAAGCGGTAGATGGGTTCAATTTACAAGCTGTTTATCCAGCGCATTGTTTACTTGATCTACAAAAATTGAATTCGGGTGGCACCGATTGGCGCGCCCGTTCACCTGACTATCGTCAAACTTTATTACGCGACCTTAAATTAAAATCCATTCCTGCTTTGCCGGGTATTTTGTCGATGCCCTTATGTGTCGATCTGCGTTTTGTTGATGGTGATTGGGTATTTATTGAATCGGGTGATCCTGAAAAGCTAATACGTTTTACGCGCGATGAGTATTTGGCATTAATTATAGCGGCTGATGCCGAGCAAGATGAATTCACCCTTCCTTTAGCAGAAACACGTCCTAACTTAGATTACCCACACCGTGACGAAACTGAAATTCGTTCGGCTGTAGAAGCGATTACCCAGCATCGAGTTAGAGCACGGTTGAGTGAGTCGATTGAAATTGCGCCCTTGCCACTCACTTCGCAGCGCCTATTAAGCTTGAAATCAAAACAAGACGTTAGCGGTACGGAACTGGCTCAGGTAATAGAAATGGATCCTAGCCTAGCTTCACAAGTCATTAGTTGGGCTAATTCACCTTACTACGGTGCGCCAGGCAGTATTCGTTCGATTCAAGATGCTGTAATTCGCGTTTTAGGTTTTGATTTAACCATGAACTTGGCTTTGGGCTTGGCTTTGTCGCGGCAAATTCGTTTACCCAAAGACGGTGTGCACGGTCATAGGCATTTTTGGCGCGATGCGTTAATGCGAGCTTTACTGGTAGAGAAACTAGTTAAAAAGATGCCACCTTTGGCGCGTCCTTATATAGGTTTAGCTTATTTAGCAGGTTTGTTGCATAACTTTGGTTATTTGGTATTAGCTGAAGTTTTTCCACCTTATTTTTCGCTTTACTGTCGTAACCAAGAAGCCAATCCTCATGTGCCTTCTATGTACCTAGAACGCTTTTTGTTCGGCATTACTCGTGAACAAATTGCTAGCTATTTGTTTACGACTTGGGGCTTGCCTAGCGAGATGTGTGTGGCGATTCGTCAGCAGCATAATGCGCACTACACAGGCGAGCACTTTAAGTACGCTAATCTGCTGTATTTAGCAGAACAATATTTACAACCTAACTGGGAACAAGGGTTAACCCGTATTCCAGCAGCGGTTTATGAGCGTCTGCAATTATCACCAGACGATGTTTTAGTTATAAGGCAAGAGTTGGAAGTTTTGTCGAATGAGCAAATGGAAGATTTGGTTAGGTTGCTTGATACCAGCAAGCGTTAATTAAATACTGAATGAGAAGTTGCCATGCCTTCAATAGCTCCCGCTCGATTAACACGCTTAATGGTCTTTGGGCTATTGGGCGGCGTTTTGTTTATGACGTTAGGTTTAGTCATTTATGAAAGTTTGCGTGCACATAAGCTGGTTATGGGGCAGCAGTACCAATCTGAAGAACTAAGGTTAGAAAAATACCGGCAGCGTATGAAGTACGAAGCTGAAGCCATGCACGAAAGTTTTGTTTATCGCCTTAGTAAAGCCGAGGATTTATTACGCGATATTTCGCGTGAACAAGTTGATGCCGCCCACACCGTTGCTACCAGTATTTATAATTCTTCTAAAGGTATTTTGCCCGATGAACAAATTAAAAAACTAATTATTGAAACGCTAAGAAATGTTAGTTTTTTTCAAGGGCGGGGTTATATCTTTATTGACAGCATGGCAGGTGAGTGTGTGTTGTTGCCTACTAATCCTGACCTTGAAGGTACTGACTTTTGGGACAACCGCGATGATGCGGGTGTTTACATTATGCGTAGTTTAATTAATGCAGTCAGTAATGAAGGTAAGCGTGGTTATACAAGTTACCGTTGGTATCGCCCAGACCAACCCAATGTAATGGCTGAAAAAATTGTTTATGCCCGCCAATTTGAAGTGTTCGATTGGTTAATTGGTGGTGGCGATTATGTTTATCAAATGGAAGATTACTTACGCAATGAAGTGTTAGCCCGAGCCGAAGGGCTTAAATTGCCTAGTGGTGGTTACTTAGCAGTATTAGATTATGAAGGTCGTTTGTTAACCAGTGCTTCATCTGCTCAGGACGTTGGTAAGTTGCCTATAGCATTTACTGACAAACATCAGCAGCAGGTGGTGCAACAGTTTTTAGATGTTGCTGAAAAAGGCGGTGGCTACGTTGAATATCAGTGGCTTCGTTCTGGTTATGAAGGTTTGCATGACAAGTTAGGTTATGCAATAAGCATACCTGAAGCGCGTTGGGTAGTGATTGCAACGGGGTATCGTGATGAAGTATTAAGCGATATGCCACAACAACGAAAATGGTTGGCTGGATTTATAGAAGAGTTTCCTATTTTAGTTTGGCCTTTTTTAGTGATAGGTTTAGTTACTTTAATAGCCGCCATGATTTATGCGCGTTGGTTAGGGCGCTTACTTAATTATTACCAATTAAGTATTGATGAACAGCAAGACCGCTTACAAATTCTAGCCGAAAGAGACCCTTTAACTGATTTACCTAATCGCTGGTTAATGGGGCAAGAGTTAATACGCGCTATGCATAAAGCCGCTATAAAAAAACATAAGCTGGCTTTGTTTGTTATTGATATTGATCATTTTAAAAACATTAATGATTCTTTAGGTCATGCGCTTGGCGATAAAGTATTGCAAGAATTGGGTCGCCGTATGGAAGCTTGCGTAGAACAAAAATCTTTTGTGGCGCGTATGGGTGGCGACGAGTTTGTGTTGCTGATTGAACCTGCTGGCAGCCAAGAGGCTTTAACAGATTTGGCGCAAAAGTTATTAGTAACGATACATAGACCGATTTTAGTTGAACAGCATAAGCTGGTAGTGACTGCCAGTATTGGTATTGCGCTTTACCCTGAGCATGGTATTAATCAGGATATTTTATTGCGCCATGCGGATATTGCCATGTACCAAGCTAAGGCGCGGGGCCGCGATTGTTATTGTTTTTACAGTCGTACTATGGGCGAACTGGTGATTGACCGTTTAAAGTTAGAGCATGACCTGCGTAAAGCTATTGAAAATGAGCAAGGTATGTTTTTGCTGTACCAGCCGCAGTGGGATTTAAGCAGCGGTAAAATGGTGGCTTGTGAAGCATTAGTACGCTGGCGGCACCCAGTTAGAGGGTTAATTCAGCCTTTAGAATTTATTCCTTTAGCAGAAGAAACGGGGTTAATTCTTCAACTAGGCAGTTGGGTGCTGCGTACTGCTTTGGCTCAAGCGCGCGCTTGGCAAGATCAAGGTTTACCCACTATTAATGTGGCCGTTAACCTGTCTACTGCCCAGTTAAATAAGCATTTACCGGCTGAAGTTGAAAAGTTACTGCAAATGTATAATTTGCCGGCAGAAGTGCTGGAGTTAGAAGTGACTGAAACGCTGTTAATGACTGCGCAAGACGAAGCAACAGCGATTTTAACTGAGTTAAAAGACACGGGTATTCGCATTGCATTAGATGATTTTGGAACGGGTTATTCTAGCTTGTCTTATTTAAGCCGTTTACCATTAAACGTTTTAAAAATTGATAAATCTTTTGTCGATGGTTTACCTAATAGAAAAGACGATGTAGTTATCGCCCACCTAATTATTCGTATGGCTGCTGAGTTAGGTATTACTACCTTGGCAGAAGGTGTGGAAACACAAGAACAGCTCGATTTTCTTAAATCAGCAGGCTGCCACCTTATTCAAGGTTATTTATTGGCGCGGCCTTTACCACCGGAAGAAATTGCAGCGTTACTGTTGCAAGATAACTAAGGAAAGAATAGTCACCATGCCGCAATTAGTACTGCTTTACGACGCTGCTTGTGAAGCCCGAGTGCAGGAGAGAATCCTGCCTCTTTTATCTGCTCGTAAATTACCCAACCAACAACTTACTCTTCAGGTCTGGCAAAAAGCAGATTTATTGCTTTGGCCTGAAGGCACACAAGTTATTACTTTATTGGCTGACGCTGCACTTTATCAGTGCATTCCTCAAGCCATTGCTCAGGGCTGGGTGTTGGGGTTGTTGCCGCACCCAGAAATGCAAGAAATTGCCAAGGGTTTTAAAGTTCCTGCTAACCTAGAAAAAGCGCTGGCTCAGTTAGATTTTGCTGCTGAACCTTTGGTTGTTGACCAGCTATATTGTAATGACAAGCCAGTATTTAATGCGGTAAGTATTGGTGATCCTTTTGGTTTACGCGCTTCTTCGCGCACAGAAGACTTATCTTCACGTTTGAAGCGTTTTAGGCGTTTAGTCGCTAGTCTTGATACGGTGCGTTTAAGGCCTTTTGTGCTGACTACCGATAAAGGTAAGGTATTTGAAACGGCTGCTTTGGGCATGGTGGCGGTAGACCGTGGTGATGCTAGCGCTTTTACACGCCGAGTAATTGAGGAAGCTGTTGCCGATGATCGCCAATTAAATTTGCTTATTTTGTCGCCGCGCAGCGTGTTGCAAGCACTTAGGTTTTTGTTGGCTTCTGTTATGTTGGGTTTTTTAGGCATTAATCGTTTACCTAAGTATTTGGGCCTAATTAAAAGCAGTTCAGTAAAAATTGAAGCCAATCAGCCAGTGACTTACATAGTTGATGGTAAGCGTTTTAAAAGTGAAATAATTCAGCTTAGCGTTAAGCCTGCTGCTTTGTGTTTATTTAACAATCTACTAGAGCCTATAGAAGCTTCTTGTAATACGAATGCTAAAGAAGTTTTTCGGGTGCAAAGCTTGCCAACAGGCGAAGCGCGGCGCGAATTAATTGCTTACCATTTACCTTGGATTCACCATGCTAGCACTGAAGAATTTAAGGATTTATTTTTAATCCTTAAAGAAAATGCTAAATCATCTGAGGTGTATTTAACCTTAATGGTGCTGGCAACCTTGTTGGCTTTAACGGGTTTGTTTGCTGATTCTGCACCCGTGATTATAGGTGCGATGATTCTAGCGCCATTGATGTCGCCGATTATTTCGTTTGCGATGGGCGTGTTGCGCCAAGACGAACAGCTTATTTTAGAAAGTGGTCGCTCTTTACTGCTGGGCATTGGCTTGGCGTTAACCTGTGCAACGGTGATGACGTGGCTGATTCCACTTTGGTCAATTAACGATCAAATAGCCGCACGGCTTAGCCCGACCTTGTTAGATTTAGGGGTGGCGATTATTTCTGGCGTGGCAGGTGCTTATGCGCATTCTCGCGCTGAAGTTGCTAAAAGTTTGGCAGGTGTGGCAATTGCTGTTGCGCTAGTACCACCTTTGGCGGTTGCAGGCATTGGCATTGGTTGGTTTGATTGGACTGTTTTTTGGGGCGCTTTTTTACTGTTCTTAACCAACTTAACGGGCATTGTTTTAGCCGCAGCCCTAACTTTTATGGTGCTAGGTTTTAGCCCTTTTAAGCTGGCGCGAAAAGGCTTAATTATTTCTTTAGTGGTTGTGGTTTTGGTTAGTGTTCCGCTTGTTAGTAGCTTTGTTCGTATGGTCGATGAACACAGCATGATCAGTAGCTTGGAAGGCCAAGTTTTTCAAGGTGCTGAGTTGCAAGATGTTAAAGTAAAGCCAGGTAGCCCCTTGCTAGTGTCGCTGCGGCTTTTGGCAGCCGAGCCATTAAGCTTGGTTGAAGTTGATTTAATTAAGGCAGAAATAGAGCAAACTTTACAGCAACCAGTGCGCTTGGAAGCTTTTTTAGTCATGGTGCGTTAGTTAAGCAAGTTTGCATTTAGGTTGGTTTTTTATGGTAATGTATTTACCTTAAGTACATATAATTAGGCTCAATAAAAATACAAAGGAGTTTTCTAATGCTTGCACGGTTAACTATGACCCGGAAGCTGTTATTTACATTGTTTCCATTAACGCTGCTGATTATTTTAGGTATTCTACTTTTTATTCATGATGCGGTTGATAAGGTTGTTACTGATAAAGCAATTATTGCTGCTGAAGACTTGGCGCTTGCTGAAGGGCAGCGTGCATTAGACAACCTAGTTAAACGCATTGGCGGCCTAGAAGCCCTAGTGACTGTTTTAAAAACTAAGGATCAGTTTATTCCACCCCGCCGCCGTGAAATTGTTAATAACTTCTTAAAAAGCTATTTAAGTGAGCGCGTTAATCTTTTGGGTAGTTGGACTATTTGGGAACCCAATGCGCTAGACCAAATGGACAATGTTTATAAAAACACCGAACTGCACGATGCCACGGGTCGTTTTGCTTCTTATTGGGTGCGCCATAAGGGTGTAATCAGTAACGAGCTTATTGTAGGTTATGAGGCGCCCGATGCTGATTATTATCAGCTTGCCAAACGTACTCGCAAGACCACAGTTATCGACCCTTACCGTTATGAAATTGATGGTGAAAGTGTATTAATGGCCTCAGTTGCTATGCCGATTATTGTTGATGGTGAGTTTTTAGGTGTAATAGGTTTTGATTTTACTGCGACTAATTTGCAAAAACTTGTGAATGCATCGCAGAGCCATGGCGGTATTTCAGCTTTATTTGGCCAGCAAGGCACGATTATTAGCCACCCAGACCCTTCTCGCACGGGCAAGAATATGCTGGATACTGAGCGTGATTTTATGGGTGCCGAGTTAGAAGCTGCAACGCAAGCCGTTAAAGCTGGTAAGCCCTACACAACTCGCATGTACAACACGCTGTTTCAAGAAGATGCTCTGATTGTTTATTCACCTATTCCACTAGGTAGTGCTGAAGGTTATTGGTCTTTTGCCATGGCAATGCCCATGAGTGAAGTGCTTAAAGATGTGAATGCCATTGTTCGCCAAGTGTTTATCATTGGTTTAACAGGCTTGGCTATTTTATTAGGTGCAATGGTGTGGTTATCACGCAGTATTGCACGTCCTTTAGAAGATGCAGCAGCAGCCATGGAAGACGTTGCCAGCGGTGAAGGTGATTTAACGCGCCGGTTAACTGTAACGGGTAAAGATGAAGTTTCGCGCTTAAGCCTTGCTTTTAATACTTTTGCTGAACAGGTTCGTACGCTTGTTGCCCAGCTTGCTGACCACAGCCAAACCCTAGCCAGTACGTCTGCTCAGTTAGAACAAACCAGCAGCCGCGCTTCAGAAGGTGCTATGCAGCAACGGGGTGAAATCGACCAAGTAGCTGCGGCTATGGACGAGTTAACTGCTACGGTACAAGAAGTAGCAGGCAGTGCCCAGCGTGCTTCTGATGCAACCCAAGCGGGTCGCCGTGAAGTGGAAGAAGGCACGAAAGTGATTGAAAACGTTGCTAAAATAATTGGCGGCCAAGCCAGTGAAGTTGATAAAACCGCCCAAAAACTGTCTGAGTTAGAAGGCGCAAGCAATGAAATTGAAGAAGTTCTAACCACGATTCAAGCCATTGCCGAACAGACTAACTTGTTAGCACTTAACGCTGCAATAGAGGCCGCCCGTGCTGGCGAACATGGTCGAGGCTTTGCGGTGGTTGCTGATGAAGTTCGCAGCCTAGCAACACGTACCCAAAGTTCGACTGAAGAAATTAGCTCCACTATTGTGCGTTTACAGGAAATGACCCGTGAAGCGGTTAATGCTATGGGTATGAGTAAAAAGCTTTCAGAGCAAAGTGTGGAACGTGCTAAAGAAGGGTTAACTGCTTTAGAACACATTGCTATGCAAATGCGCCACATTGAAGACATGAACCTGCAAATTGCTTCAACCACCGAAGAGCAATCAGCAACCACTGAAGAATTAGCGCGTAATACCAACCGGATTGGTGAACTTGCAGATGAAGCAACGCAAGG